>NZ_JBALSN010000663.1:0-2211 GCF_036966985.1 Neobacillus drentensis
ATAATAATATTATGTAAACTTGCATCTGTTTATTTATTTTTCATTTAAAAGATGGCCTCATACATTTATGTAGAGGGATGAATTCATGAGTTTTCCAGCTAAAGCGGGGTAATATAAAAGGTGTGGTGTAGACTTCGAGTCAGGTTCTGATTTTTTATTTGACATGACCCGGTTTTGGCCAAGTTGTATTACTTGATGCCAATCATGTCTTTATATATATAATAAGAAGGGGAAATAAACTAGAAAAGGTGATAATATGAGTCAATTATCTGAGTTATTATCTAAGCAACATAATCAAAATGTTGAGGAATTAAAAGAATTGCTCCGAATTCCAAGCGTCAGTTCTTTATCCGAGCATAAAGAGGACATCCAAAAAGCAGCTTCATGGATTGCCAATAAATTAGAAAGCGTTGGTATGGAACATGTGGAAATAATCCAAACAAAAGGTCATCCGATTGTCTATGCGGACTGGCTACACCAGGAAAACGCCCCAACTGTCTTAGTGTATGGCCATTATGACGTCCAGCCCGTAGACCCTCTTCATTTATGGGAAACGCCTCCGTTTGAACCAACAATCCGTGATGAAAAGATCTTTGCCAGAGGGGCAACCGACGACAAAGGGCAGACATTCTTACATATCAAAGCAGTAGAAACACTATTGAAAACAGAAGGTAAATTACCGGTAAACGTTAAGTTTTGCATCGAAGGAGAAGAAGAAATCGGAAGTCCTCATCTTCCGCCATACTTATCCGAAAATAAAGAAAAATTATCCTGTGATGTAGTCGTTATATCTGACTCTGATATGTGGGACAGAGGCGTTCCTGCTATCACCTATTCTTTAAGAGGTCTTTGTGCACTGGAATTTTCCCTAAAAACCGCTAATTCGGATTTGCACTCAGGCATGTTCGGCGGGGGAGTCCAAAACGCCAACCATTTATTGGTGAAGCTGCTTTCAACCCTTCATGATGCAAACGGAAAAGTAAATGTAGATCATTTTTATGATGATGTTGTACTTCTTACAGATTTTGAAAAGGAACAAATTAAAGCGTTAGGGTTTGATGAAGAAAAGCTAAAAAAATCATTAGGGTTAACTGATTTAACCGGAGGGGAAAAGAATTTCCCATACCCCGAGAAAATCAGTTCACGGCCAACCTTAGAAATTAACGGATTATGGGGCGGATTTCAGGGAGAAGGAACAAAAACAGTCATCCCGAACGAGGCTCATGCCAAAATCACTTGCCGTCTTGTCCACAATCAAAACCCTGAAAAGATTCAGCAATTGATCAAAAAGCATCTAGAAGAACATGCGCCAAAAGGCTGCACTGTGACAGTGTCTCTTCAAGATACGGGGAATCCATTCTTAACGCCAATCGACAGCCCGATGATTCAAAAAGCGGCCGAAGCGTATGAAACCGTTTATGGAAAAGCACCGGTATACAAAAGAGAAGGGGGTTCGATTCCGATTGTATCGGATTTCAACCATTCTCTAAATGCGCCTGTTGTCTTAATGGGCTTCGGATTGCCAGATGAGAATCTTCATGCACCAAACGAACACTTTAACTTAGAAAACTTTGATAAAGGGATCTTAACGATTTGTTCGTTTTTAGAACTTCTTAAGAAGTAAAAAAGAAAGGGCGATGACAGATTGATGTGTCATCGCCCTTTTTGCAATTAACTTTTTATTGGCCTAACGTATCTGATATGTGGTTACTATGCAGCCTTTGTTTTTTGGCTTTGCGGAAATGAAATAATTCATAGAAGGTTGGAATCACAATCAGTGTTAAAAGGGTGGACACGATGAGACCAAAAATGACGACCACCGCAAGTCCCTTTGAAACAAGATTTAAACTCATCGCGGATTCATGTGCAACCAGAAGAGGAAGCATCGCAAATACAGTAGCAAGTGCTGTCATCAGAATCGGCCGTAGACGTACCTTTCCCGCTTCCATAATTGCTTCGCGAATACTCATACTCTCCTCATTATGACGGATGCGGTCTACCAGCACAATCGCATTTGTGACAACAATTCCAACCAGCATCAGCATCCCAATCCCAGAAGAGATATTAATGCTTGAATGAGTGATCACCAACCCTAATAGTGAACCTATAGCTGCAAGCGGCAGAGAAATCAGAATAGCAATGCTTGCACGGAACGACTTTAAGGTAACCAACAAAATCATGAACACAATACCAATCGAGAACATTGCCAGT
>NZ_JBALSN010000664.1:0-457 GCF_036966985.1 Neobacillus drentensis
ATATTCTACTATATCGACACTTGGTTTGTTTGACAATAACGAGTTTGTGAAAGGGATTCAATTGGAGGGCTTTAATCAAATGTTAACTTTTTATTAATTGTCTGATAGACTAATTATTAATAATTCAGTTTGAGTACAGGAGTGAGTGTTTCATGTTAACGATGGGAGATATCATACGAGATGGCCATCCTTCCCTTAGAAAAGTGGCTGCAGAAGTATCTATGCCGCCCTCTGAAGAGGATAAACAAATACTAAGCAGCTTATTAGAATATGTCATTAATAGCCAAAATCCTGAAATATCTGCACAATACGGTCTGCGCCCAGGAATCGGTTTAGCCGCCCCACAAATCAATGTGTTAAAACGAATGATTGCTGTCCATCTTATGGATGAGACAGGAACTCTTTATAGTTATGCGTTATTTAACCCAAAAATTATTAGCCATTCTGTTGAAAAATC
>NZ_JBALSN010000664.1:510-1479 GCF_036966985.1 Neobacillus drentensis
GGTGAAGAAGTGAAACTTCGTTTAAAAGGACTACCTGCTATTTGTTTTCAACACGAAATTGATCATTTAAATGGGATTATGTTTTATGATTATATTAATCATGAAGATCCATTAAGACCGATCGAAGGTGCTATTGCAATCGAGCGATAAAACGCCCCAAATTAAAGTTGTAAAAAACAAAAGAACCGGCCTACGGGTCGGTTCTTTTGCTATTTTTTTATAATGTCACTGTAATTCCATGTTTAACCATGATTGAATCAGCATTTTTCTTCATATAATAAAGTAAAAATACTCTTATTTTAAAAAAACTTCAATAATCTGCCATCGCTTACTTTACATTGGACAAGGTTCGTATAAAATAAGAGATAAGGAGATGATCCACTATGTTAAAGAAGCTGAGAAAGAAGCTCTTAAAACAGTGGAATGATTTACTACGAAAAAAATCCATTGCATAAATCCCATTGCCTAAATTTATTTAGGGCCCTTCAAACTTGCGAAGGGCTCCTTCGTTATTGTAAATTGTAAAAACAACGATTCTTTTTTACATACTTTTCATACAAGACTAATGTTTTCCAAAGAAAATAAATGAAAAAGATGAAAATGTTTTATATAATAGAAAAAGCTATGACCCAAGTTAGGAGCGATATTGTAATGATATTTAAAGTATATTATCAAGAAAGCATCACAGAAGTACCTGTTAGAGAAAATACAAAAACCCTTTTTATTGAAGGTGAGTCAGTCAGAGACGTCCGTACAAAAATTGCTGACCGTGGCTATAATGTTGAATCTGTTCAAGAAGTTAAGGGAGCATATCTTAGTTATGAACAACAAAATGAAGACTATAAAGTATTGGAGAAAGATAATTTATGAAATTTGTTAAGAATGATCAAACTGCAGTTTTTGCCCTGGGTGGTTTAGGCGAAATAGGCAAAAACACTTATGCAGTTCAGTTCCAGGATGAAATAATAT
>NZ_JBALSN010000665.1:0-1244 GCF_036966985.1 Neobacillus drentensis
GCTGTAGAGGAAGCCCATGCCCGTGGGAAAAGAATATATGTACATGCTAGAACATCAGATGCTGTAAAAATATGTGTAAAAGCAGGGGTAGACATTATCGGTCATGCTGATTTTATTGACGATGAAGCATTCGACATGCTCGTACACGATAAAGAACGTTTATTTGTTGTGCCTGCCTTAAATTGGCTTGTATCAACATTAGAGCATGGTGCTGATTATTTCGGACAAGAAGCACTTGATGCAACAGGATATAAAGAAGGGTTACAAATTGCACTAAAAAATATGAACCGACTTTATAAAGCAGGGGTACGTATATTGCCAGGCGGTGATTATGGGTTCAAATGGTGCCCTCATGGTGGATATGCACGTGACTTAGAGCATTTTGTTAAGTTAGTAGGAATGACACCAATGGATGCGATTGTAACCGCTACCAAATATGGAAGTCAAATTATGCAGATGGAAGATCAAATTGGTACCATTGAAGTTGGAAAACTTGCAGACATCCTCGTAGTAGATGGCAACCCATTAGATAATATTGCAGTCCTACAGGATCACGACAAATTAAATCTTATCCTAAAAGATGGAGAGTATGTTGTTCGTACACTTGAAGTATGCCGTGAAGTTGAGAGTGCAGCTGTTTAAATTTGAAAGCCATCGCTTTTTGCGATGGTTTTACCTTTTATATATCGTGAAATTATGCTGTGAATTACAACAAATACTTACCAACGAGGATGATTATGATTCAAAAAATTTTGTATTGTTTTCGTAATAGAACAAACCAAGCAGAAGAGCAGATTAGAAATAAACTTGAAGAAAAAGATATTGAGTGTTCTATCACTCCAACCTATTGTATGAAACTTTGCATTTTCTGCGAAAACTTAAATGTAGTAATCGTAAATCAAGATATTATTATGGAGAAAAATCAAGATCAATTAATATCAAAAATATTGGAGAAGCTAGTGTAGCTAAATTAAAGCTGATGTGAGGTTAGAAATAGTACGTTTATGGCTTTTACTCAACAGCGAGCTAGGTAATTAATTTCGGCCATTGCTCCATATGGCAGGATAAATTTCGGTTCGGTATGACCAAAATTCAAGTTATAAAGGATTGGCAAATCCCCCAAATTAAATTCCTTCATGACTTTTAGAATTTCTACTATATACTCATCGTAATATTTTTCATCTTGCGGTTTACCAAAAATGATTCCATTCGCTTTTTGCAGAATTCATTGTGCAGCATAATTT
>NZ_JBALSN010000666.1:0-3349 GCF_036966985.1 Neobacillus drentensis
TTTCTTCATTAAATATCCACCTTATCCTTTTTATTTATTAGCAATCTGTTCTTGATTTTCAATTATGTGATATAGTGATTCATTCAAGATTTTACGAAGAAAGACAATTTTTTCTTCCTTATTTTCCTTTTCATAAAAAATTCTATAACCTCTCCTTTCATAGATAGAAACAAGCCATGGATGTCGTTCAGCTGTTGCTAAATAAACAGCCGGTGCTTTCACCTGATCGCGAAGGACCTTGTCTTCTACCCAAGACAATAATGTTGAACCAATTCCCTTCTGTTTGTATACTGGGTCCACCGCAAACCACCAAATAAAGGGGTACGGACTGAAATGATCAGGATCTGCCCATGGATAACGGACCGTGACAGTAGCGATAATACAGCCATCTTGTTCCAAAACGTATGTGGCATTGCGCTGAATATTATTCGTGACAAGCTGCAAGTCAGCAGTTGCAGCTGTGAAATTAATGTTTAATTCACGAATAGGTTCGTATGCTCGAAGTGTTAAATCGAGCACTGTTGGCGCATCTTCCACTACTGCTAATCGGATATGTTGGGTCATTTTTTACACCTCTTCTTTACCCNNNNGAAATTAATCGGAATTAACCGAATATTTTATGCTTATTAAATTTATCAAGTACTTTCTCCAGATGATCAAGTCCTACTTGTGTTACCGCCTCATACACTTCACCATGACCTATTTCAACGACTGGGACATGACGGATACCATATTTGGTATTTAAAATCTCTCGAAATTCATCATGATTTGTGACATCGACTATTTTGTAATTTATCTCTTTTTCTTGTAAATACTGTTTTACCTCTCCACAATAGTGACAACCTTCTTTGGCCCACACGACCACTGATAATTCATTTCCCATTTCTGTTTTCCTCCTTAGTATTGTTAATAAAAAAGACTCCCATTCAAGATCAAACATCTCAAATCGAGAGCCTCTAGTCGCCTAGTCGGCACAAACACCACTTACTATGAAAATATTTAGTTTCAAGCTTCATCCTTTGATAACCTCTTTCGAGTAACGATTTACTGGATAAGGTAATCCTAAGTTACCACGTAATGTGTCTGATTCGTATTCTGTCCTATATAGCCCTCGTTTCTGTAGGATAGGAACAACATAATTTACAAAATCATTCAATCCATTTGGCACACCTGAACCAATAATAAACCCATCAGCACCTTTACCTTCAAACCATTCCTGTATCAGATCAGCGACTTTTTCCGGAGTTCCAATGAAGTTGGGCTTCGGTGTAGTCTCTTTTAATGCAACTTGACGAAGTGTTAAATTTTGTTCTTTTGCTTCCTTTTTTATACGATTCGTATGGCTCTGGAAGCTATTTTTACCTAAATCGCCCAGTTCAGGAAACGGTTCATCAAGGGGATATTGTGAGAAATCATGATGTTCGAAATATCGCCCTAGGTAATCCAGTGCTTTATCAATCGATACTAGATTAGCAATTTCTTGGTAATTTCTTTCTGCTTCCTCTTCTGTTTTACCAATAATAGGTGAGATCCCTGGCAGGATGACAAGTTCATCCGGTTTCCGGCCGAAAGCCTTTACCCTATTTTTAACATCTTGATAAAATTCTTGGGCAGCTTCTAATGTTGGATGTCCTGTAAAGATGGCATCTGCTTCTTTTGCTGCAAGGTCTTTTCCTGCTTTTGAGGAGCCAGCTTGAAATATAACCGGCCGCCCCTGCTGCGATCTTCCAATATTTAGCGGCCCTTGAACGGAGAAAAATTCCCCTCTGTGATTTAACGGATGCATTTTATCTGGATCAAAAAATACCCCTTTTTCCTTATCGCGAACAAATGCATCATCTTCCCAAGAGTCCCATAATCCTTTTGCTACCTGCAAGTATTCAGCCGCAATTCGGTACCTTTTAGCATGATCAGGATGTTCCTCGATTGTTTTGCTAAAGTTTAAAGCAGATTTCTCTAATGGAGATGTAACTACATTCCATCCGGCGCGGCCATGACTGATCTGGTCAAGTGAGGCAAATTGTCTTGCAACGTTAAAGGGTTCACTATAAGAAGTTGACAGTGTTCCCACAAGTCCTATTTTTGTGGTGACGGCTGCAAGGGCCGACAAAATAGTTAGTGGTTCAAAACGATTTAAAAAATGAGGAATAGATTTCTCGTTAATATGCAAACCATCCGCAATAAAGACTAAATCGAATAATCCTTCTTCGGCCTTAAGAGCTTGATTTGAATAAAATTCCAAACTGACACTTGCATCCGCTTGAATATTAGGATGCCTCCATCCTGCAATATTTCCTCCAACCCCATGAATAATGGCACCAAATTTCAATTTCTTTTGATTAGGCATCAAAAATCCTCCTTTTTTAATTCATAGTTATTAGATAGGAATACTGTTAATATTGTTGTGCTTTATCCTAACACTTACAGAATAAAAATTCTATACATTAACTGATAGAAACATTTATTGAATTCATTGAAAAAATCTATCAAACAATTAGTAGGTCCCACTTATCTGAACGTTGTTCAATTCCCAAAAAAGTAGCAACTCTTAGACTAAATCACTCCAGAGCCAACTTGCTGCTGTACGAATCGATGGCACCCCTTTACAATTTGCTCTATGTCATTATCCATAGATGCCACATGAAAAGAATTTTTTAGAACAACCAATTCCTTTAAGTCAGACCCTATATGTTCAATAATATAATCCGTATTTTCAGGTGGTACGACATGATCCTCGGCTGAGCTAAAGCCTAATATAGGACAATGAATTTCCGGTAATATAGCAGGTGTAATGTCCATTAGCGTTTGCAGTTGATGAACGGCTTTTATCGGTACTTTTTGATAAGTTATTTCATAGGCATCTTTTGCTTTAATATCGGGCTTTCCTTCATCAAGAAATCTCGGTATGGATTTACCTTTTAAATGTTCAAAAGCCGGAAGAGTTAAAGCAGCATTAATTATGATAATGCCTCGTATATCCCTATATCTATGAGCAAGCCAAAGTGCCAGTGTCCCACCCATTGACTGACCCAATACAAGAATACTTGTACACGTCTTTTTTAATTCCTGATAACCCCTTTCCAATGACTCAAACCATTCTTCATAAGTGCACTTCTCTAAATCATAATAATGGGTACCATGCCCTTTTAATCTTGGAGCCATAACAGAATACCCATATTGCTTAAGTCTTTCACCAAGGTAGTGTACGCTTTGCGGAGTACCAACAAATCCATGTGAAATAAGAATCCCAATCTTGTTTCCCTTAAAATAAAATTTTTCTGCCCCCTTTATAACAGGAAACTTTTCCTCCATCTTGATCTTCCTCCTTCTCTCAATCTCACTTTATTTC
>NZ_JBALSN010000667.1:0-1584 GCF_036966985.1 Neobacillus drentensis
CTCGAAAATCGGGTCATAGAGGTGAAAAAGGAGCTTGGTCCTCGTCTCTATATTCCTTGCCATCATTATCAAAAAGACGAGGTTGTACAGTTTGCAGATGCCACCGGTGATTCCTTACAACTTGCACAATTATCAGCAAAAAATACAGACGCCGAATTTATTGTGTTCTGTGGTGTTCATTTTATGGCAGAGACTGCCGATATTTTAACGAATCAAAACCAAAAGGTTATCCTGCCAGATATGCGCGCGGGCTGTTCGATGGCTGATATGGCTGATCTTCAGCAAACAGAAAGAGCATGGGAAAAGCTCCAGGAATTGTTTGGAGATACGATTCTTCCATTAACCTATGTTAACTCTACAGCAGCCATTAAATCATTTGTTGGTGCACATGGCGGGGCAACGGTTACTTCTTCTAATGCCGAAACGATGGTTAAGTGGGCATTTGAAATGAAGGAACGAATTTTATTTTTGCCTGATCAGCATTTAGGACGGAATACAGCCGTCGAACTGGGTGTAGGCTTAGACGAAATGGCGGTTTGGAACCCAATTACGAATGAACTGGAGTTTGAAGGTGACACTTCTGAAATTAAAGTCATCCTCTGGAAAGGTCATTGTTCGGTTCATGAAAATTTTACGGTACAAAATGTGATTGATACTCGCTATAAATATCCTAATATGCAAATCATTGTTCATCCAGAATGCCGCCGCGAAGTAGTAGAATTAGCCGATATGGCAGGTTCAACGAGTTATATTATTAAGGCTATCGAAAAGGCGGAGCCTGGAACGGCTTGGGCAATCGGTACAGAAATGAATCTTGTTAATCGCTTAATTCAAAACCATCCGGATAAAAACATCATTTCGCTAAATCCGCATATGTGCCCATGTTTAACGATGAACAGGATTGACTTGCCGCATTTGGTTTGGAGCCTTGATACACTTGAAGAGACAAATAATATTATTAAAGTTAGTCCTGAAGTTGCCGAGAATGCAAAATTAGCGCTTGAGCGGATGTTAATACATTCATAATAACAGTTGAAAAGATGCAATTTTTCCTAATTGCATCTTTTTATATTTCATGCTGGATTCATATTCTTTTGAGAAAATGCATAAGTTTTTGTGAAGAAGGATAGCACTTTGCCCATTTTCACATAGACTATATGGACTTATGCCATAGGAGGGGAAATCAGAGTGAAGATCCATATCGTACAGAAAGGGGATACTCTTTGGAAGATTGCCAAGAAGTACGGCGTGAATTTTGAAGAGCTGAAAAAGATGAATTCACAGCTCAGCAACCCTGATATGATTATGCCCGGTATGAAAATAAAGGTCCCAACTTCAGGTGGAACTATAAAAAAAGAAGCACCAATGGGAACTAAACCAGGTACAAAAATCACTTTAGGAACGAAGAAAGAACAGCCGCTTGCTGAGCAGCCGTTAGTCAAAGAGAAACCCATAAAGGAAGCACCAATTGCGAAAGAAGCGCCAATTAAAGCAATGCCGATTAAGGAAGCTCCGATCAAAGAAGCGCCAATTAAGGAGGCTCCAATTAAGGAGGCTCCAATTAAAGAGGCTCCAATTAAAGAG
>NZ_JBALSN010000668.1:0-4685 GCF_036966985.1 Neobacillus drentensis
CCACATCAAATTCAGTACCTGCAGTTCCGCCAATCGCATTTATAATCGAATTAACAACTTCATTCTCTAAAATATTTGTTTCCGTTATTTTTAAACTATCAAGAAATTTGTTACTAAAAGGGAGAACAGATTGAAAACTACTGTCACAGCATTTATTAGCAGAAATACCGGCCAATTCCCCTTCAACGATGTAAAGTTATGAATCTTTACGGGTCTCTGAAGAAAAATCAGCTAATTGACCCAATTGTATGTGGCGCAGGAATTCACCAACAGTCGAATAACCTTTGTTATCAATTGATTGAAGGAACAGTGCAACTCGTTCATCTTTACTCAGGTTATTGTCTATACAGTAATCCAAAAAACCAAGCAAAACATTAGCAGTTATCATTATCCCTTTAATATCACGGCCGGGAATAGCACGTTTTACGAGGTTGCTAATTTTTTCAAGGTTCTTTTCACCACTCCAACTTGCGGCTGTTACATAACCAAAAAAGGAAACCTTTCGACCATTATAACCATCATAATTCGGCAAATATTCAGAAGCCATATGAGAAGCTAGCGAAGCAGATAACGCAAAGTTCGTTCGATAATTCTTTGCGTCAATTATCCCCATTACTGTACCTTTGTATTTAAGAAGTATCTCAATTTCGGTTCCTACGTCAGCGAGAGGTTTAGGACTCATTTCAACATCAAAACCAATAGCCTTGAATACTTCCCCTGTTTTGTCCTCAAATACTAGATTATCTGTTTCGTTTAAATACCCTTCAACAAAGTCGTTATTAAGTGTATTTAAACTTTGTTTCTTTAGTTCGTCTGCATGTTTCTCTGCTTCTTTTACAGGGAATTCATTCATTAGAATACTTTTTACTTCGTCATGTGATAAATTGTCTAGATCAGGAAAATTAGAAAGTATTTCACAAATTTTATTAGCAGTCTTCCGTTTATTGCTCGCTGGTTTGATACTACCGAAACTACTAGCCTTATAGCTATCAATATCCAATCCGTTGTTTTCTGCCATTCGCTGAAGCGAAATAAGATAACGTATGTTAAAAGGGTACCTGGTATCGTATTTGTCAATCTCTTCGGTGACTCGCTTTGAATTTGCGGGATCAACTCGAAGTGCTTCACCACGAATGTATTCAACAAGACCGGTATAATCACATATCAACATAAACGTATGTGCTACGTCACCATGAGCTATTTCAAAATCTCTTGCCCCTTTATCGGAACGTTCACGGTGATCAAAGTTTTCAGCGATCTCCTGTTTTATTAGAGACTTTTCGGTTTGCTTACAGTTTATGTACTTTACGATATTCTCGGTAACTGTCGCCAATTGATTATCATTGTTTGCAGTTAAAACAAAATACGTGATCTCTTCTTTTGTAACATAATAGTTCAACTCTACTTGATTAGTCAGCTTTATAAGAAAGCGTGCTGGTCGAATTCGGAAACCTGAATCGAATTTCGGTCGAAAACCAGTTTCTAAGAAGTAAGCATTAGGTATTTGTAGAGTTAAAATTTGTTTAGTCACATTTTCTGGTACCTTTTCACCGTCAAAGACCTTTTTTCCAACTTTAGTTAGTACCAAAAAGCCGTTGTCATCGGTATAAATATAAGCAAAAGTTTTTAGCATAGCAGCCCAGGTTCTTCCACCAGATCCGTCATTACTTAGGTTTTCACGTTTAACTCCACGAGCATTTAATGCACGTTCGTAATTTAGATGGGCTTGTCGATTTCCAGACCATTTTTCGGTGAAACCATTTGTTGCGCCCCATAATGCTAAAAGTGCGTCACGGTGGAATTTTGGATCACGTTCAGGTCGAGTAATAAACCAGATTTTCCTCTCTGCCATTTTTATCGCTCCTTTGTGTTTATGCGCTCAAGGACACGGCTGTATGCTTCCGCTTCTTCTTGCGAAATATGAGATTTCATTTGAATAACATAAACCTTTAATTTAAGAAAAAAGTGCTCCACCCCGTACTCTGGATCCAACATATCGTCAATACCGATATCCATTAATTCAAGTGAAAACGAGGCAATTTCTTGAACTTCTTGATCAATCACGGAACTAATCAAAATAGGATTGCTTCTATTATTTTGGCTAATGATTCTTGAGGCAGCTACAATAGTTTTTATTAGAGTCGAAACCCGCATATCTTCTAATTCATTAAAACTTCGGTTAAACCAATTTCCGCTTCTACCAGTTGCAAGACTTATCTGGGAATGGTTTATATTTCGATCTCTAAGTTCTTTGTCTAAATTCCTTGAAAAGCGGTAAAGAATAATTTTGTTTAGAAGCCCTTGCAACAAAACATTATCATTAGGTACAATTGTCGACATATGGTTTACCACCCAACTAAATCCATTTTTGTTCTCTATTGGATTAATAATATCTAACATTCAGTCGGCGAAAATCAGCTCATGAGGTGATAGATTTTGAATAAAGAGAAGCTTTTTTTAATATTTGCTTTGACCGAGGTATTTAATAATGACTGATATGTTTTCAAAAGAACAGCGATCAAAAAATATGAAGGCCATTCGTCCCAAGCAATAAACAATGGAGAAAAAAGTTACAACTGAATTATGGAGAAGAGGATTCAGATTTTTAAATTCATACTTTATCATTAGCTTCTTTATCTCATGCTGCTGTTTCCGACTAACTTTCAAATTATTAACGAGCCCGAAAACTTTTGCATATTGATTGATTATTTTCCCGTTATTAACCCATCTGAGGCAGCAAAAAAAGTAATTACGTTGCCACCCTTCACATAAGGAGCACTTAAATATTTGCTTTTTCTGGTTAATTGAAAAGGAAGCTGTTCGTTCTGAATGAAAGGGACACAAAGCGAAATAATTTCTCCCTTTTTTTCTCAGCCGCAGTCCCTTCTTCTCGGCAACCTCCACTATATCTTGCCGTTTTATCACTTCTTCGGCTAAAAATCGGAAATATTTGTTATTATTTGGCATATATAGTCACCGGCTTTCACATTTTTTTAAGGGACATCGGCAGCAATCACCTTGCTTTTGGAATCGGGGTGGTTGTTGCTTTTTCTATGTTTCTTAAGTTTTCAAGGAACATATTTGGCTTAAGGAACGCTATACATTTCTTAGTTCACTTTTTTCAAGGTTTGATGCTCAATCCATGACAAAAATGCTTCATGCTCTACCCCTTTTCACTTACTAATTTTAATGTAGGGAAAATCTGGATAATCCATAATCTCATATGCAGTCTAAGTGATACCTTCATTATTTCGGATACATTTTTTGCGTTAAGTATCACCGGAAAATCCTCAGCATTTTGGCTCATAAAAATCTCTACCCTGGTTCTTTTTCTAATACGCAAGCATATACATCTAGGTTAGACTTTTATGATCCTATTGCTTTTATTGCATAATGATATGTCATGTCCATTAAAATGAATCTATTGAACTAAAGCCTTTAAAATAATAGGAAATTTGACCATCAAGCCAAATATATAAAAGAAGCTACCTATATGGCAGCTTCTCTTAATGGATTTTCAGATTTCCTGCTGGATAATTTGCGTTTAAGTTAATATTGATTTTATCGCTAAAGTATCAATTATCTCTTTTACTGCAACGTCATGCTCTTCGATATGCTCAACAACCCTCAAAATTCTTTGTATTGCATACGACTTTTCCGTTAAATCATCCGCAACAAGCTCACCAGTTAGATCGAGCAGCTCCGTTTTAATACGAGTAATAGTAAGTTTCGCTTCTAATAATTCGTTCATATTTCTACCTCTAATCCATATTACATATGTAGTTAGCCAATTCTCACCCATGAATTTAAGCTACTAAAATAGTCTTTCCTCTTTGTTATGCAATCCTTAGAACCTTTCCTCTATTCTCTCATTCCTTTAGACAATTTCACGTTAAGTATATAAAATGAAAAAACTTTAACAAAGCTGCCATAAATATAAATAGGTACCAGCTGTGCATTACCGAATTAGTAAGATGAGAGGGAGGTGTTTATCGGTGTACAAAATAAACGAGTATTTAAGTGGGCTTTGGGATTGGTTTTGGTATTTTCGTAAAGGCAAGATAAGATACCATGTGTTTGATTTCGGGGATACATATAATGCAATGGCTTCAGATGGAAAAACAGCAGTATGGAATTGTTATGGCAGCACCCCAGAAGCTGCAAAAGAATTAGCTTTATACAGATTGCTAGTAGTTAACAATGTGGAGAGTAAAGAAAAAGGACCATTTTGATCCTTTTTTTTACTTTATCTACTTTATATAACCAAAGCACTTGTATTATCTTTAAATTTTGACAAGAGTCCTTCATAATCTTATTTTCTGCCTAATTACGTAACTGCCTAACCATGCTCACGGGATAAACTGCAGTTCACTAACGGTAAATACTTATAAGAGGAATAAAATAAATATCATCCCGGTTAATTATTTATTCCAAAGATCTCACCAAGTATATTATCATTTTCTCTATGTTTCTCCTCTAATAACTCCAATAGATCCATAGCAAAATCAAAATCGATTGTAAAGTATCTTGAGTGTTTTAAAAAGTCCTCCATTAAATCTTCATGAAGAGGGATTTTTTCAAATTTCACGTAAAATTGACCAACTTCATTTCCAGCCTGAGTCTCTGCATATTTTTCTATAATGTCGGTTCTAGTATAGTCCTTATATTCATTGGAACGCTTAATC
>NZ_JBALSN010000669.1:0-1929 GCF_036966985.1 Neobacillus drentensis
ATTATGAATACAGGTATTCAAATTAGATACAAGTAATATTGATTTTAGGTAAACTATTAAAAATAATTGGAGGGAACAAATAATGAAAATATTAGTAACAGGGGCAACAGGAAAATTTGGAACCAAAGTTGTTGAAACTTTATTGAAAACTGTACCAGCAAATCAACTAGCTGTTAGTGTTCGTAACCCAGAAAAAGCAGAANNTCGAGGCGTGGACGTTCGTCAAGGAGATTTTGATCGTCCAGATACATTGGATGCAGCTTTTTCAGGTATTGATCGGCTATTAATTATTTCTGCAGATGGCGACAATGAAACCAGAATTAGACAGCACACGGATGCAGTAGCAGCAGCAGAGCGTGCTGGAGTTAAATTTATTGCTTATACTAGTATTGCCAATGCAAAGGAAAGTAAAAACTTCCTTGCTCCAACGCATAAGGCAACGGAAGAAGCTATTGTAAAAACAGGCATTCCTTATTCTTTCTTACGCAACAATTGGTACTTGGAGAATGAAAGTTCAAGCATTCAGGGAGTACTTGCAGGAGCCCCTTGGGTGACTTCAGCAGGTGATGGAAAAGTTGGCTGGGCATTACAACAAGATTATGCTGAGGCAGCGGCAGTGGTTTTATCAGGTAACGGGCACGAAAACACTATTTACGAACTTTCTGGTAAGTTATTGACACAGGAAGAAATTGCTTCTGCAGTTGGAACTGTATTGGGTAAAGTAGTCCCTGTCCATCAAGTCGATGATTCCACTTACGCTGATATTATGAAAGGTGCTGGCGTACCAGAATTCCTACTTCCTTTTCTTGTCGATATCCAGAAAGGCATCCGGGAAGGTACATTAGCAGTGGAGAGCAACGATTTGGAGAAACTGCTTGGACGTCCCGTTACACCAATTAGTGTAGGATTAACTCAAATCGTTAAAAGTTTATCTTAAAAAACCTAATTGAACTAACTTAAAAAACCGACCTCTTCTATATGAGTGGTCGGTTTTATTATGAAAAGAAACAAGCTAGGCCAATTTTCAATATTTAGTTTTGGTTTAGATACGAACCATGTCTAGATCCATCTTGGTCATTTACCGTTCCTTCATTATGAGGTAGATCAAACAGATTTTACAAAATCAATAAATGTATCTACTTTGCTATCTAAGAAACTTAGTGTACTTTGATCAACCAACTGACCAGTTTGTTCATCAAACTTTTGATTCGCAAGACCAATCAGTACCTCATTTCCTCCTGGAGGAAGGATCTTAGCCTGAATACCAGGTGCTGCTAGAATTTCACGTAAATGCATTTGAGCACGAACGGTTCCGAGCAGGCCGAGGGTTACGCCTAAAGCCATTACAGGTTTACCAATGAAAACCTTGTCTACCCTTGAAGTCCAATCTAATGCGTTCTTTAGCACACCAGGAATGGACCAATTGTATTCTGGAGTAATGATGAGAACCCCATCAGCACTTGCGATTGCCTCCTTAAATTCCTTTACTGATTCTGGTGGGTTGTTCTCCTCATCTTGGTCAAAATGTGGGAGAGAACGGATGTCTGCGATTTCAATATCAATTTTATCCTTGTAACGCTTTTGGATTGTCTTTGCAAGTTGCATGTTATACGATTCTTTTCTTAAACTGCCTACAATTGTAACGATTTTCATGATAAACCTCCGAAGTATTATTAATTACCATATATTTCACTATAATTAATGAAAGGTCTTTCTACAACATTCCTGCTTGCGAAGATTCCAAATAATGTATTTTTTATAACTTCAGTTGAAGAATGCTACTAATTTCCAGCTCTTTTGGTTCAATATTTTGATACTCAGCTTCTAATTCACACAAAGTCCATTCATAGAGATGTTTATCATTTTTTTTATAAATTCCGAAACTAATAAGCTTATTTATTAAATATTGCCTTTTTTGATGAGCAGAAG
>NZ_JBALSN010000670.1:0-3007 GCF_036966985.1 Neobacillus drentensis
TTTAGCAATGCAGTTGATTCAACAAAAAGGGTATGTAGCGTTTAGCTACGATGACATCTCTAAACAACTGGGTGTCACAAAGGCAAGCATTCACTATCATTTTGAGAAAAAGGAGGATCTAGGAGCGGCGATTACCGATAAGATCATGCAACGATTGGATAGGTTTTCGAATAGCAATGCCTCTATATCGCCAAAAGAGAAGCTAAAGAATTTTTTTACGGACATAATGGAACGCTTTAGATGTTATGACATTTGCCCAATCTCGTCCTTACAAACAGATTTTGATTCTTTGCCTGAGGCAATGCAGAAAAAGGTAAAGGAAATAAGCGAAAAGGAACTACAAATTATTACGAATATACTCCGGGAAATACAGGAACAAGGTGACCTTCAATCTTCAGTCGATGTCGATTCTCTTGCCCTAATGATTTTGGCTGCTGGTAAAGGGATTCTTCAATACCAACGTGTGCTTGGTAAGGACTTTTTCGCCGATTTTATGAAACAAGTAAGCAATCTTACTGTTAAATAGCAGCTTACATACCAACAACCATTACTTCCACCCTAAGTAAAGGTTGTTGGTATTAAATTATAGACTATACTGATTACTTTCCCAGATTTCATAAACGGGAAAGCCAACTTATTATAAAGTGTGGATAGATTGTCATTAAAAACTTACCTATTAGTAGGTGATAACCGAATTTTCTTTTCATTCTATAATTGAAATTAAAAACCATCCTACAAACAATTTACCTATTAGTAAGTAGATGTCTGTTTTTGTTAAACTTCCATTACTTTGAAAAAGGGGAAATCACTCTATTTTTTCATTGTAAGTTTTTATGATAAGCTCAGAAACTAAAACTCACTTAATAAGGCGGGAGAATATGGAGCAAGTACTAACATCACTGAATAAATCAGATATTGAATTTCATCCGGGCCAAATCTGGTTTAAAGGAGAACGTTTTATTCTGATGAATGCAGAAGCATTAGGAATGCTCAGTCGTGACCTTATTTCTACATTAGGGCGTGAAAGAGCAAGGGCGTTCCTCCTTCGTTATGGGTGGGAATGCGGATATAAAGATTCGATTTCAATTAAAAAACTATTTCCTAATGCTTCTCTTGAATACCTCCATCAACAAGCTCCAATTTTTCATATGCAAGAAGGCTTTGTTCAAGTTGATTTACAAGGTCTTAGTGTGGATTATGAACAGAATAAGTTTTATATGGAAGGAGTTTGGTTAAATTCATTTGAAGTAGAACAACATATTCAACATTTCGGTATAGTCAAAGATCCAGTTTGCTGGACATTAATTGGTTATGCAAGTGGGGTCTCAACAGGAATTTTCGGAAGGAAAATATTGTATAAAGAAGTGGCTTGTGTTGGTCGAGGGGATACTGAGTGCCGGTTTATTGGAAGAACTGTAGAGGAATGGGGAAATGATATTGAACATGAACTGTCTTTTTATGGTCAAACCAAAATTGCAGAAGAATTAGAAGAGGCACATCAGCACATTCAAAAACAGCATACGATGTTACAACGAATTATGGAAATCCATGAACAGCTCAACCGGATGGTTCTTTCCGGGCAGAGCCGGCAAGCTGTCATAGATGCAATCGGGCAAATGCTTCATTCACCTGTCATTGTTCAAGATAAATATTTTCGTCCGCTTTCTTGGTGGCTGCCAAACAAGGAAAATTCAGGTATAGACCCGTACCTTATCAAACCGGAAAAGGATCTTTCTTCTGAATTTTACCTGAAGCTTAGACAGTTATATGAGGAAAAATGTGCGATAGATTTTTTTGTTTCGGATGAGCCAATGTTTCTTGAGAGGACCATTGCCCCGATTGTTCTTGGTGATGAGATTATGGGATATTTATCGGTCATCCATGTTGAAGGAACAGATAGAGAACTAAGAAAAATGATTACCGAGCGCGCTGCTACTGTTATGGCAGTAGATTTATTGAAAGAAAAAACGGCCTTGAATACCGAACATAAATTAAAAGGTGAATTTCTTGAAGAATTGTTATCCGGTACAACCCCTATCGAACAATTAGTGAAACGAGCAAATTTTATGGGATATGATTTTGGAAATCCACACCGATTTATGCTTGTGAAGATTTTTCAACCGCAAAACGATAATGGTTTGATACCTGATCAAAATCTGCGAATGAATCTTCGTAACGAATTGATAAATATTGTTCGAATCAATTCTCACTCTTCTACGAAGGATACTTTAATTGTAGAGCGAAGAGGGGAGATTATCCTTTTGGGGCCTTCAGATCCATATGGATTAGATTTCCGAAAGATAGCAAAAAACCTACAAGACCGCCAACAGCAATTATTTGCAAATATTAAAACTTCCATTTGTATTAGTCGTGAGGCGATGTCCATTGAAGTACTTCAACCCTTATTTGAAGAATGTTCAAACATGATGAAGGTTATGACACGATTAGGACGGACAAATAAAATTTTTTTAGTGGAAGAAATGAACGTATTTGACTTACTATATGCAGGCTCTGCTCAAGAACAACTTCTTACGTATGCAACACGAACGCTCGAAAAACTTCTAAAATATGATGAGGAAAGCGGTGGAACTACTCTTATCTCTACTCTTCACATCTTTCTTGCAAATGAATGCAATCTTCAAAGAACATCAAAAGAACTGAATGTTTCGCTAAGTGGGTTGAAATATAGAATTCAGAGATTAAAAGATATCGGAGAGATTGATTTTAACCATGCAGATCAAAAATTTAATCTTCAACTTGCTTTAAGAATACTGAATGCCAATGGGAAGATTAACTTATTAGAAGTGTAAAATCATAGGGATAATGTTAAAAGAAGAAACATCTTTGTTTTCTTCTTTTTTTGTCTTATTAAGTCAGTTTTTTTCTTGAATAACCGTAGGAAATAGCCGGTCATAACTGTTACGGTAGAATGTTATGATATTAATTGTATAAAAATAAAATAAAAAGGAACCGTGCAAAATATTTACTAAATCGAACTGAAGAGGAC
>NZ_JBALSN010000671.1:0-359 GCF_036966985.1 Neobacillus drentensis
TTCCTCAAACATTCGAAAGAACATAATTATAATATAAAACCTTGGTATGATTTAATCCTTAGTGAAGTAAGTAGGATGAATAAATTAACAGTCGAATTCCTCCAATTTTCAAAACCAAATGTTTCTTTATACCAATCTTATGCCATCCACGAGTGTTTAAAGAGAGTAATCGTATTAACCGAATCCAAAGCCCGTAGTTCAGGACATCAAATCATATACACGGATTACAATCCCGATTTGTTTTTACCAATGGACTTTGATAAAATGGTCCAAGTTTTTGTAAATTTAATAAATAATGCCATTCAATCGATGGTTGAAAATGGAAAAATTACCATTCGATTATTAAAAGTGGAGAACAA
>NZ_JBALSN010000671.1:404-5549 GCF_036966985.1 Neobacillus drentensis
AGTTGAGATTAGCGATATGGGTGTAGGTATAGAGGAGGCAAATCTGAAGAAAATCTTTAGTCCATTCTATACAACGAAATCTGATGGAACGGGGTTAGGGCTATCTATTTGTCAGAAAATCATTCAGGATCATGGTGGAACGATTGAGGTGACTAGTATTCCAAATCAAGGAACTACATTCACCATTTGTTTTCCCTTAAATAAAAAATATCTAGATACTTAGAGACCTTTCGTTGAAAACCAAAATAGATAAATATGAAGAAAACTCGCCAATATTTTACGGCGAGTTTTTGGTTTAAATATAGCCCTTTCAAAAAAGGGCCCCCTACTTTACTTTTTTGTAGGTATATAGCATGAACAAAAAAATCTGTTAATAAATCCTTTCCTGCTATTCTTTGAAGCAGTGCTGAATCAAAATAACTTGTTCGAATCATGATATTGATAATAATATCATTTTCGGAGGTGCTTTTAATACCATGCGTCAAGTAAACAGAGATCTCCTTCTTTCGAGATTACCTCTTTCACATTATGGAAGATGAATGGAGATTTCTCTAGATAATTCTTTCGATACGCGAAATACCGTGTTATACTTATAAAGTTATCAATGAAAACGTCCTAGAAGGGTTGTTTATTTAAATGTCTAGTACAATAAAAGCTTTTATAAGTCTCTTTTTAGTTTCTGTTTTGTGGGGGTTAAATTATCCAATCAGTGCCTATTTGCTCCAAGACTTTTCACCTGTCTTTTTATCAACTGTTCGAATTAGTTGTACCTCACTTTTTTTGATTATCGTTGCCTTGATTCATAAAGGAATAAAGCGTCCCACCATTTCAGAGTGGAAATTCCTAGTTGGTGTTGGAATCTTTGGAACTCTGTTAAATCAAACCTTTTACTTTACTGGGCTGCATCATACAACACCGGCAAACGCTTCATTAATCATTTCCTTGGCACCCATAGCAACAATTTTATTGGAACGGATCATCTTTAAGGTCAAGTTTACGGTAAAAAAATCCGCAGGGGCCATTATAAGTCTAATTGGTGTTTTTTCAATAATTGGCGTTGGAAAGGGCGGTTTAGGGATCTCATGGGGAGATTTTAACATTCTAATCGCCATGCTTTGCCTCTCGATTAGTCTATTATTTATTCGAGGTTTAGCGAAAACCATGAACACCTTTATTATTACCGTTTACTCGACCGTACTAGGAAGTGTACTGATGATTCCTGCAGCAGGAGTTGAAAATTTGGTAAGCGGCTCCTATATCAGCCATTCTCTTTTCATGTGGATATTATTAGCTTTTGCTGGGATTATCGCTCAAGGAGTTGCCGGTTTTTGGTGGAATAAAGGTGTAGCAAAAGTTGGCGCAGGTACAGCTTCAATGTTCATGAATATTCAGCCATTTGTGGCCATCCTTGCCTCCCATTTTATTCTAGGAAATCATATCTTGATGAATCAAATCCTTGGGGGGATTTTGGTATTGCTCGGGGTATTTATTGCGAATATGCCATCGATTAAAAATGCGGTCTCTACTGGACCAAATAAAGTGGCAATGTGAAAAGTCATCCCATTCAGGGATGACTTTTTTTAGGCTAAAAGGTCGGTGTATGTGAGCTTTCTGAGTAAGTTTTTAATTTGCCTCCATATTTTAGTTTCAAAAGTAAGGGAAGATAAAACTAACAGGACTTGGCTTGCCAAGTGAAATGCTGAGTATAGTAACAGAAAGGAAGAAATAATCCTTGTTTGCAAATAAGGACAATAAATTGGTCGAATCACGTTATAGGAAAATCCTATATTTCTATTAAAATAGAGTTATCAGAAAGCGTTTCCAACCGAGAGGTGATGTTAATGACAAAATACAGTATTGCGGTTGATATTGGTGCTTCAAGCGGCCGGCTAATTTTAGGCTATTTAGATAATGGGCTATTAAAACTAGATGAAATTCATCGTTTTGAAAACAAAATTGTTAAAAAAGGTGACTCCTATTGCTGGGAGGCCGATAAGCTTTTTCAAGAAATAAAAAATGGATTAAAAAAGTGCAATGAACTTGGCATCAAACCCGATAGCATCGGAATCGATACTTGGGCAGTGGACTTTGTGTTATTGGATGAGAAGGACCAACCTTTAACAGAGGCCGTTTCTTATCGTGACCCAAGAACAGACGGAATGATGGAGCAGGTTTTTGAAAAGATCATGAAGGAACGCCTTTATCTAGAAACAGGTATCCAGTTCCAAAAGTTTAATACAATCTATCAATTATATTCCATTAAACAAAACTCACCGGAAATCTTAGATCAAGCAAAATCATTCTTAATGATTCCCGATTACTTTAATTATTTGCTTAGCGGAAAAAAAGCAAACGAATATACCAATGCTACATCCACACAACTAGTCAATGCTTTCACGAAAAAATGGGATCATGACTTGTTGGATCTATTGGGAATTAATAAAGACATGTTCCACGAAATTAAGACACCAAAAACTGTTCTTGGAACATTAAAAGAAGAACTAGTTTCAGAGTGGGGCTTTGACCTTCAAGTGATACTGCCGGCCACACATGATACAGGTTCAGCGGTGATTGCTGTTCCAGAAGAAAATGAAACGGTTTATATCAGTTCCGGCACTTGGTCATTGATTGGAGTTGAAAACTACTTCCCAATCTGTGTAACCAAAGCATTGGACTACAATTTCACCAATGAGGGCGGAATGGATTATCAATACCGGTTCTTAAAAAATATTATGGGTCTTTGGATGATTCAAGAGGTAAGACGCAACTACAACAATGAATATTCGTTTGCCGAGCTAGTTGATTTAGCTAGAGAAGCGAAAGACTTTTCGGCTGTGGTTAACGTCAACGATGATCGTTTCTTAAAACCAGAGAACATGATACAGGAAATCATGAATTATTGCGTTGAAACAGGCCAGCCGATCCCTAGCACACCAGGAGAAGTCGCAAAATGCGTATATGATAGTTTAGCATTTAGCTATCAGGATGCCGTGAACGAAATCGAAGAAATTTTTGAAAAGAGATTTGAAAAAATCAATGTCATCGGCGGCGGCTGTCAAAATGAAATGTTAAATCAACTTGTCGCTGATGTAACCAAGAAAGAAGTATATGCAGGACCAGTTGAAGCGACAGCGATTGGCAATATCGTGGCTCAATTAATGGCACTTAATGAAATTAAAGATATTAAAGAGGCACGGACGATTGTTAAAAATTCTTTTGAAGTAAAGAAATATTTGCCAACAGCACCAATTACAAACTAACCGATAGAGAGGAAGAATTACATGTCTATTCAACAAAACTATGAACTTGCTAAAAAGGCCTATGAAAAATGGGGAATTAATGTTGATGAAGTAATCGACACTTTAAAAAATGTTCCGATTTCGATTCATTGCTGGCAGGGGGATGATGTTGGCGGGTTTGAAGTAAACCCGAACGATTTATCTGGTGGAATCTCTGTTACTGGAAATTATCCAGGTAAGGCAAAGACACCGGAAGAATTAAGAGCTGACTTAGAAAAAGCACTTTCCTTGATTCCAGGTAAGCATCGCGTTAACCTTCATGCAATTTATGCGGAAACAAATGGAGAAGTAGTGGAAAGAGATCAATTAGAACCAAAACACTTCGAAAACTGGGTGAAATGGGCAAAGGAGAATGGTTTAGGTTTAGACTACAACCCAACATTATTCTCACATCCGAAAGCAGATGATGGCTTAACACTTTCCCATCCAAACGAAGAAATTCGTGAGTTCTGGATTAATCATTGCATTGGCAGCCGGAAAATTGGTGAGTATTTCGGTAAAGAACTAGGTACACCAGCCTTAACAAACATTTGGATTCCAGATGGCTATAAGGATATCCCTAGTGACCGCCTGATTCCTAGAAAAAGATTAAAAGAATCATTAGATAAGATCTTTGCCGTGGAAACTGATGAGAACTATAACTTAGATGCGGTTGAAAGCAAGGTATTCGGCATTGGTTCCGAATCATATGTAGTCGGATCCCATGAATTTTATTTAAACTATGCGATGAAAAACAATAAATTGTGTCTATTAGATACTGGTCACTATCATCCAACAGAAACGGTATCAAACAAAATTTCTTCTATGCTTTTATTCAGTGAAAAGCTTGCTTTGCATGTTTCAAGACCTGTACGTTGGGACAGTGATCATGTCGTTATTTTAGATGATGAACTAAAAGAAATTGCTTTAGAAATTGTACGTAACGATGCCTTAGACCGTGTGATCATCGGACTTGATTTCTTTGATGCGAGCATCAACCGTGTGGCTGCTTGGACAATCGGCACACGCAACATGATTAAGGCTTTACTTAATGCCATGTTAGTTCCAAACGAGTATTTAAAACAACTTCAAGAAGAAGGTAACTTTACAGAAAGATTAGCATTAATGGAAGAATTCAAAACGTATCCATTTGGTGCTGTTTGGGATTACTACTGTGAAAAAATGGGAGTTCCAGTAAGAGAATCTTGGTTAGAAGAAGTAAAAGCGTATGAGCAAGAGGTTTTATTAAAAAGATAAGTTTAGTTTTATTAAAGGGGGACTCAAATAGGAGATATATAGGCTCCTTTGGGTCCTCTTTTTGGATTTACAGGTAAATAAAAAGAGGATTGTACAAAATATAGAAGGAATTTTACGAAGTTTTAAGTTATTGCACAAAATATAGGGAGAATTTTACGAAGTTTTAAGTTATTATACAAAATAAATTCACGAATAAAAGTATTATCTCGCAAATTTAATTGACTTGTTAATCGACAGTCGAAGAGCAAAAAATTAGGCTACCCTAGTGGTTACATGAGCTTCAATTGAAAGCAGTATCGGTAAACTAAAAATAATTATCGCCAATTACCTCGACATGATTGGCTAGTTTTTTGAATCCTTCTTCTAATAATTATGTTTGTTTTTCAAAAATATATGGTATAGTTGTAGTGATAATAACGAGAAAACAAATATAAAACAACATAAATACAAATTTCTTCGGCAGGAAGGGGCAGCACAATGCTAGTTGCAGAAAGGCAAAAAAAGATTGTGGACTTAGTTAATGAACGGTTGAGTATTCGGGTCACGGAGCTTAGTAAAATTTTCTCTGTAACAGAAGAAACGATACGGCGTGATCTTGAAAAGCTTGAAA
>NZ_JBALSN010000672.1:0-3808 GCF_036966985.1 Neobacillus drentensis
ACAAAAAAAAGAAAAAGCATCATGTTTTTCAACGAATTGGACGGGCTTTTAAGTTGAATTTTATTAAATTGCTTCGTGCTCCAGGTGGTGCCAAAAAAGTATCTTTGGGATTCGCAATTGGTTTTGGCTTAGAAATGGTTGTTCTTTCAACTGCTTCCCTTGTATATATCGTATTTTTACCATTGGTTCGAATGGCAAAAGGTTCTTTGCCGGCGGCGATTATCGGAAACGTCATTGGAAAAATATCCTTTTTACCAGTTTTACTCCTGCCATTAGCCAAACCTATCGGTAAACTGATTTATCCAAATAACGGAAGTATTGGGAATAAAACCCCTTTTTCGTTCGAACAATTGATGCAAGGTGATTTACACAGTGTGGTCAGTTTACTTCACGGAGGTGTCCATGTCCTAATAGGCATGACAATCTTTGGAATCATCCTTGGTATTATTTCATACTTCCTGGTTCATTATTTTTATGAAAAAGAAAAAAAGAAAAGACTGATAAGAATTCGCGACAAGCAAGCCCTCCGTAAAAATAACCTTGTCATCATTGATGCGACAAATAATTAAAGCTTAAGTTGCTTGAGAATAATTGCTTCTAAAAGCTTCCATGGCAGCAAATTTTTAAGCCTAAGCATCGTCTTTACACCAGCCCCGATCGGATACCTAAGATCAGGTGATTGCGGCTGCGAGGCAATTTTTGCTGCCAATTTAGCAACCTCGATGGGATTGCCATGCTTGGCTTTTCCTCCTTCAATTTCATGAAGTAAACTTTCCATATAGGATAGGTATGGGGACTCAGGATTGACTTCCATCCCGTCCACACTCGCCCAAATATTGGTTTGATAGGAACCTGGCTCAAGGAGGGAAACGTCGATCCCAAATGGCTTCAACTCGAGGCGCAGGCTTTCGCTATAACCTTCAAGAGCGTGCTTGGAAGCGACATAAGCTGATAATCCTGGGAATCCTAGTCTTCCACTAATGCTGCTGATATTGATAATCCTGCCTTGCTTTCTTGCCCGCATCCACGGCAGAACTGCCTGGGTGACAGCAATCACTCCGAACAGATTTGTTTCGAATTGACTCCTATACTTTTCAATTGAAAGCTCCTCGCTAAAACCTCCCAGGGCAAACCCTGCATTGTTTACTAATACGTCGACAGTAGGATACTCACGGAGAATATCTTGAAAATGTTGAATGGATTCACTGGAAGTGACATCAAGCGGTTGAATATGAATGAAATCCTCGACATTATTTTCTTTAGCAAGAGTTAATAAGGGCTCTGATTTATTGACATCCCTCATAGTTGCAATCACTGTAAAGCCTTTTACTGCCAATTCAATCCCGGTTAGCATACCGAAGCCGCTTGAAGACCCCGTAACAATCGCTGTTCGTTGTTTCATGATTTCCTCCTTAACTTCTTTTTCTTTTATTTAAACGTATAATGGCGAAGTTTGTATACCCAAAATTGAAAAAGGCTGTCCCTAAATCTATGGGACAGCCTTCGCTTGAAATCATCCGTTATTGATTTTGATGATTTCTGAGGGTTTGTTCAGCATAAGCGACGAGGCGTTTCGTCATTTCGCCGCCTACTGAACCGTTTGCTCGTGCGGTCGTATCAGCACCAAGTTGAACTCCAAACTCGTTGGCAATCTCTTCTTTCATTTGATCTAAAGCATTGTCTGCTCCAGGAACCAATAGTTTGTTTCTAGCCATGATACATCACTCCCGACGAAGTTTTTTTGAGCAATGTGTCATTGCTCGTATATAATTTAACCGATTATTATTAATTTCATTAAAAGTAAACCAGGAATTCGTGAGGTTGACCAAAGGAATAGTGTCATAATGATAGGGAATATTATCTTTATAGTTGGGTAAACATTTATTTGAGAAAGTGAGTGATGAATGGTATGATCGAGTTTCCGAAAAATCTTTTTTGTGAAAAGTGCGGCAAAGAAACAGAGCATATGGTACGCGAAGATGCTTTAGAAATAGAATATACTAGTACCGAATGTAATAATGAACAAGAAATTATCAAGTCCTTTTTTTAAAAATAGTGAAATAGGTGGGTTATGCAGAAAATAATCGTAATTGGAGCAGGAATTCTTGGTGCATCGACCGCCTATCATCTTGCGAAATTAGGCGCAAAGGTAACATTGGTTGATCGAGCGGACCTAGGACAGGCGACTGATGCCGCAGCTGGGATTGTATGTCCTTGGCTTTCACAGCGGCGTAACAAAGCTTGGTACCAGTTAGCCAAAGGAGGAGCTCGTTATTATCCAGAATTAATTGCTCAACTAGAAGCCGACGGAGAGAGAGAAACTGGATACCAACAGGTTGGGGCCATTAGTTTACATACGGAACTGAATAAACTCGAACAAATGGCGGAACGAGCGAGAAAACGTCGCAACGATGCCCCAGAAATCGGAGAGATTACTATTCTTTCGCCGTCTGAAACAAAGCGTCAATTCCCTCCATTATCCGAGGAATACGGGTCTGTTCATGTAAGTGGGGGAGCACGGGTTAATGGCAGGGCATTACGTGAATCATTAATACGCGCTGCCACAAAACAAGGAGTGACATTTCACCACGGGAATGCGTCCCTCGAGATGTTGGGGAATCAAGTAGTCGGGATTAAGACTGCGGAAAAAAGGTATTCTTCAGATCAGGTAGTTCTGACTGCAGGTGCATGGTCTAACGAGCTTTTGCAGCCATTAGGTGTAGAGTTTTTAGTCAAACCTCAAAAAGCACAAATTATTCATCTCGAATTACCTAAGACGGATACAAGCCAATGGCCTGTGGTTATGCCGCCTCAAAATCATTATATTCTTACGTTTGAAAATGGCCGAGTTGTTGTCGGCTCGACTCATGAAAACGAGGCTGGATTTGACACGCGTGTAACAGCCGGTGGAATTCAGGAGATTTTAAGCAAAGCGCTAGAAACAGCACCTGGTCTGGCTGCATGCACATATCTTGAAACAAGAGTTGGTTTTCGGCCGTTCACTCCAGGTTTTTTGCCTGTGATTGGGGCATTGCCACGATTTGAAGGAATTTATTTAGCCAATGGCCTCGGGGCTTCAGGGTTAACGAGTGGGCCGTATCTTGGTGCAGAACTAGCCAAACTAGTCGTAGGTAAACAAACAGAAATTGACCCCAAAAACTATGATGTGGATGGAGCAATTGCACCTGCTAAATAAAAGTTCAAAAGCACCCATTTGGGTGCTGAGCCTTTAATTGATTCAACCGAGACCAAAAATATAAAGCGCTTTCAAAAAACTACGTGATAATTCCTCTGCGGAATAGTTCGCCAATCGCATGGGAACGATTCTGAACACCAAGTTTTTTAATCGCTGTTTTTACATATTGTTTGACTGTTAATTCGCTAATTTTCATTAAATCTGCCATTTCCTTTGTGCTTTCTCCCCAAGCAATTCTGCGCATCACTTCGAGCTCCCTCTTACTTAAAAATTGCGGGTCCTCCACATTGTCGGATTTCTCCAGAAACTTTCCAACTTCTTTTCCATAACGAGTTAAGGAGGAAAGAAGAATTTCATCAATCCTAGCTCCTTTTATAAACTCATTCGTGCAAATATAGCCAATAATTACCGAACGAAAACAGATAGGGACAACCACAACCGAATGTACACTCGATGATGTTATGTATTTACTGCTTGTTTGCTTCAAATACTCAATTCCTGAACAATACTTCGCTTTCTTTTCATGAATCGCTGAGTAAATAATCGGCAGGGAACGGACATCATCCCGAATATCCCCAATATGTACCATCCCATCAGCGGTTAATAAGATAA
>NZ_JBALSN010000673.1:0-1605 GCF_036966985.1 Neobacillus drentensis
GTCATTAACTATATTAACAATTAGATACTTCATTTTGGATTCAAAAGGAATCCTTCCGTCCAAAGGTGTTTGTAAATAATTCAAAAAGAAGTTATTTTCTCTATAAGATATATCTAGAAAACCATTTAAATGTAATGATGGGTCAAAATCTGGTTCGGTTAACCAACTTCTTAGTGTTGGCGAGTCTTCTATTTGAAAATTAATCCTAAACATTTATTAACCCCTTTTCGCAACTTCGTTTACTAACTTGAACTACTTCTATATTGTAATTAATTATTCCTTCTAATACTAACCTGCCACGTTATTTCAACAAGAAAAAATGACCGCCGAAGCGATCATCATCCTTAACAAAAGCACCCGTTAGTTCAACAAGGATTACTCTCAATTAAAGCAACAAAAATAGCTCTAAAAGGATATGTAGAATAACTAATAGCTAATCTTTATTGCTTGTTTGCTAACTCATCTCTATCACTTGCTAGAGGTGGTTGTTCTAACCATCCGTTATCAATCATTATCTTTGCTCCATCTGAAGCATATTGTCCGACTTCAGCCATTAGACGACTATACTCTAAACCTAAATCACGTCTGGGACTAGTAGATAAACTAGCACCATAAAAAGCCATTCCAATTGCGTTTAAAGATGTAACTTCAAACATCATTATCTTATCAGAAAACGTAAAGGTAGTTGATTCCGTTATATCAGTATCCCAAGCCATTGGGACTGGTAAATTGTCTTTACTTAGTTTTTGACTAAACACTTCAACATGCTTCTTCGCAATATCTCTACCTCTAATTAAATATTCTTTTACTTTGGCATCTTTAGCGACTTGACTGAAACCAATTAGGGTTGCAGTTCCAAGTGCATTTCGTTGTATGTTGGAGTAAAGGTTTGTTATTTCTAATGCTGATAATGGTCTCACGTCACCAAAAAATCCTGCCAAAAAGCTTTTCTCTTTAACAAACTCCACATTTTTAGGTATTGGAAAATATGGAGAGCGTATATATAGACCTTTCGATAATAACACTTCAGTTGTCATAGTATGTAACTTTGCTATTTCCGTTAGGCATTCCGTATAATAACTATTTACATCCGAACGAACAGATAAAGCAACAGCCATACTATAAGCATTTAACCCTATGTTACTTTGTCGTAATAAAAAGCGTAGATAGTAACTATCAGAAAAAAGACGTGGGGCATTTATATCAATGTCTTCACCTTCAATAAAACCATACGGAATAGGAAAGTTTTCTTTATTAAAAATAGCTGTCAATTTTGGAATATGTGATTGTGATAATTGTAATGCATACTCTAAAACTGGTCGTATTTGTGCGTCGTCAACATTATTTAAGAAATATTTTAAAAAACAGATTGAGAAGCTATCGTTCATATAAGACGGCCAAAGTTGTGAAATTTCTGCTGATGTTAACCTAATGTTATGCTCAGTTTGCATATTGTCATTCCTTCCAAATCTAGCTGGCTTAAATTATTATTTTCAGTTAAAGGTTATTTTATTTACGATATATCGAAGTCTCTTCTTTTTATACAAAAGTTAATTACATCTTCAACTAAACAGCCACGTTACTTTAAGTACAGTACTTCACAAT
>NZ_JBALSN010000674.1:0-970 GCF_036966985.1 Neobacillus drentensis
TTTTTGTTTTTCGTAAAAGTGCATCAACCCGTATAACAAAGTTCTTCGTGGCATCTTTTCGTACGAACATATGCGAAAATCGCCTAGAAACCTAATCTAGTAAATGACCCTTTTTAAGCTGCATGGCAACAAAGTTTACGAAAAGAGCCTTATTGAGAGATAACAATAAACCCAGCACCAAGAAGAAAAAATCTCTTGATGCCGGGTCATAAATTCGCTGATGCTTAGTATTGGTAATACAATACCTCACCTTTTAACACTTCATTACCCTGTTGATTCACAGCCTGGACCGTAAAACGCAGGTTTTTATCCTGCTTTTCTTTCAATGTTGCCTTTAACGTGATTACGTCATTTAAAAATACCATCCCTTTGAAGCGGATTGAGTAATCTTTCATAAAGCCTTCTTCATAATAGGCAGTAAAAATCTTGGCAAGATTCCCCATCGTCCACATTCCATGGGCAATGATTCCTGGTAATCCGGCCTTTTTTGCCTCATCATCTATGGTATGAATCGGGTTAAAGTCTCCAGATGCACCTGAATATTTAATAAGGTCCATCCTTGAGACAGGATCCAGTTGAATTTCTTTTACAGTCTCTCCGACTTGTAACTGTGTGAGTGTACTCATTTAACCAACACCTTCCTCACAGCTTCTGATATGACAACCGTAGAAGTTGAACTAAATATCAAACCACCCTCCGCATCTTCCCCAAAGCTTTCAAGAATCAGAAACCCCATTTCCCCGAAGTTCCCTTTTTTCTCAAAATAATTCTTCACTTTGGAATAGCAAAAGATCTCCTCGCCAACCTTAAGGGGACGTTCATAGTGAAACGTTTGTTCACCATGTATTAAGCCTTTATTTGGCAGGTTTAATCCTTCGATGTCACCATAATCAAATGTCCTTGGAAAGGTTGGCGGGGCAATATTGGTTTGATATCTAGACTTTCTTCCTGTTTCCTCATCAAAATAAAT
>NZ_JBALSN010000674.1:1136-1401 GCF_036966985.1 Neobacillus drentensis
GGCAACCGCATTGGCAATATCTGCTGGCTTTCCACTTCTGCCGACTGGAATACCTGCGACACTTGCTTGAATAAGCTGTTCAAATGGAATCCCGATTCTCGCAGCAGTTTCTTTGGTCATCTCTGTTTCAATAAATCCAGGGGCTACCGAGTTCGAGGTAATCCCGTATCTCCCTAACTCAATTGCGAGTGTTTTTGTAAAGCCCTGCAACCCCGCCTTCGCAGCAGCATAATTGGCCTGACCGCGATTGCCAAGTGCAGAAGTC
>NZ_JBALSN010000675.1:0-1891 GCF_036966985.1 Neobacillus drentensis
ATTGCTTTTTTACGAAAATGAATATATTATTTCGATATATAATTTTATGCGGAGTATTTTTTCAGAACATTCCGACATAAATAATGGAGGATTAGCCGATGAATTTATTTAGGAAAAAGTCAATTCAGGCCCTCGTTCAAGAAGCAGGACAAAAAGATGTAGTCTTAAAGAAAGACTTAGGTGCATTTGATTTATCCATGCTCGGAATTGGGGCTATTATAGGAACAGGAATTTTTGTAGTTACAGGGGTTGCTGCAGCAGAACATGCAGGACCTGCACTTATTTTATCCTTTATTTTATCAGGATTAGCCTGTGTATTTGCCGCCCTTTGCTATGCAGAATTTGCGTCGACTGTTCCGGTATCAGGAAGTGCCTATACGTACAGTTACGCAACTTTTGGCGAGATTATTGCGTGGATCTTAGGCTGGGATTTAATTTTAGAATACGGATTGGCCTCATCTGCTGTTGCGAGTGGATGGTCAGGGTATTTACAAGGACTTCTCGCAGGTTTTGGTATTCACTTTCCTAAAGCATTAACAAGTGCGTATGATCCAGCAAACGGCACATTTATCGATGTTCCGGCCATCCTTATCGTATTAATCATTACGTTGCTGTTAACACAGGGTGTAAAGAAATCCGCTCGCTTTAACACGATTATGGTAATTATTAAATTAGCCGTGGTTGTAGCATTTATCGCTGTAGGTGCTTGGTATGTAAAGCCTTCTAACTGGACACCATTTATGCCATTTGGGTTCTCAGGTGTGACTGCTGGTGCAGCAACAGTATTCTTTGCTTATATCGGTTTTGATGCTGTATCAACTGCAGCAGAAGAAGTAAAAAACCCGCAAAAGAATATGCCAATTGGAATTATTGCATCTTTACTAGTTTGTACCGTGTTATATATTATCGTATCCGCAATTTTAACCGGTATTGTTCCTTATCAAGAGTTAGGCGTAAAAAACCCTGTCGCATTTGCTCTTAATTACATTCATCAGGACTGGTTAGCAGGGTTCATCTCCCTTGGTGCGATTGTAGGGATTACCACCGTATTATTAGTAATTCTTTATGGACAATCTCGTTTATTTTACGCAATCAGCCGTGATGGGTTATTGCCAAAAGTTTTTTCAAAGGTTGATAAGAAGAAGCAGACACCATTGGTGAATTCATGGATTACTTGTTTACTAGTTTCGATTTTTGCAGGATTAGTCCCATTAAATAAACTGGCCGAACTAACAAATATCGGAACATTATTTGCCTTCATGACTGTGGCAGTAGGAATTATATATCTTCGTAAAAATAATCAAGCACCTAAAACTGGATTTAAGGTTCCGTTTGTACCATATGTTCCGATTCTAGCTTTTGTATTCTGTGGATACTTAGCGCTTCAATTACCAAAAACAACGTGGATTAGTTTTGGAGTGTGGCTAGTGATTGGATTATTCGTCTATTTTGGATATGGACGTAAACATTCAACCTTGAATAAGACAGTTAGCCAAGTGAAAAAAGCTAGCTGATTGGGAAAGAAAAAAATTTGGCGGGCTTACCTCAGGTAAGCTCGTTTTTTTTGTGCTTGAATGTATCGAAATATGTCGAATTTCATCGATTTTGCAAAATTGATGTCATTTTAGTCAAAGAAAGATGATAAAATAGGAGCATGATTTTTATTACATCTTTTAACGTGATCATATATAAGGAGAAACTACATGAAAGAAGGCTTCCAGACTACTAAGCTCATTTTTGAAGAAAAGAAGGCAAGTATTCTATTTTTATGGTTGTTTAATTTAATGTATTATTCATTTGATATTTTTTATTATTGGATAAGGCCGAAAATTAATAAGCAAGTAAGCATTTTTGATACAGATGAAGTTGGTTTGGGTGTATGGTTATACAT
>NZ_JBALSN010000676.1:0-1528 GCF_036966985.1 Neobacillus drentensis
CCCTAAAGCCAAACAAAGCACCTGCAACGAAAGAAGATATTCAAAAAATTTTGGATATCTTAGCTCAAAATGGTATTCGTCCCTCATCACAAAATCAGTCTGAAGCGAAAACGCCACCATTATTTCAAGAAGCATACGACGAGGGAGACATAGTGGACTATAAGCCTCAGATACATTAAATAAGCTATCTTTTTGGTCGTTAGTACAACTCATACATAAGCATTGTTCTTCAACTAAATTGTGAAAGATAAAGGTCGCTTCGGTGATCTTTTTTTCTTGTTGAACTAACGAAGCTGGTTAGTTTAAGAAGAAATGGCGCTGTCTTTTCAATAACTAAGACCAATTAATAATTATAAAAATTCTTTATGTAGTTTCACAACAACGCCCAGAATTAGCTTCTGGGCGTCTGATTCGTTAAACCATGCCGCTAAAAAATTAATGTTTTACGTACTCCAATTTTCTCATTGTATGATTCGTAGAACTTAAGGCTGGCTGAATGAGTTATTGTTTGAAACAACTCATTCAGCCAGCTTTTTTATGCTGTAATTTTGCCTTTCCAGTGCTCGATAGGATTTTGCCAAAAGAATGGCGCTTGATGTTGGAAAACTATCCCAACGGAACCAAGTCTCGAAAAATTGGAACCGCTTCCCCTAATTTTATTGTTTACCCTTGAGCAAGGTTCAGGTTATAATAAGTTTTATTAAATTTAGGATATCGAAATAAAGACCAAAAATACGATTTTTATAGAAAGGCGATGGAAATTGAATAAACCTACAGGAAAGAAACGAATACAGCTTGCTATACTCTTAGGATCACTTGGATTGTTAGGGCCTTTTACAATCGATACGTATTTACCGTCTTTTCCAACGATTGTAAAAGATTTTGATACTACGGCTTCACTTGTACAAATTAGTTTAACCTCCTGTTTATTAGGCCTCGGACTAGGGCAATTGGTTATTGGTCCGATGAGTGATGTGAAAGGCCGTAGGCAACCCTTGCTCATCTTTATTACTTTGTACTTACTTGCTTCTATAACATGCGCATTTGCACCCAATATCTATTTCCTTATCATTGCTCGGTTAGTACAGGGCTTTGCTGCTGCCGGAGGACTTGTGATTTCAAAAGCGATTGTTAGAGATCTTTTTAGTGGAAAGGAACTAACCAAGTTCTTTACGCTGATGGTNNGGAGGCGGGATTCTTACGTTTACCAATTGGCATGGGGTTTTTGTTGCTTTGGCCTGTATTGGTGCGGTGCTGCTCTTCACTGTTACACTCAAATTAGAAGAAACTCTGCCAAATGAAAACCGTGTTCCAAGTAATTTGCCACAAATCATGAGCAACTTCGGTTCATTATTCAGAGATCGAACATTCATGGGATACGCACTCACCCAAGCCTTTACTACTGCAGGTATCTTTGCCTATGTATCTGGGATTCCGTTTGTCTATCAGAATATTTATCAGGTCACACCGCAGCAATTTAGTTTATTATTTGGGACCAATGGAGTAGCATTAATTATTGGAAGTCAGC
>NZ_JBALSN010000676.1:1543-1990 GCF_036966985.1 Neobacillus drentensis
GCCGCTTTGCAGACATCATTCCGGAGCGGACCTTCTTAAAAATAGGGTTAGCCATCGCTAATATAGCAGGTGCCGTTTTACTCATCGCTTTACTATTAAACGCACCGCTTTTCGCCGTTGTCATTCCGATTTTCTTTTTTATAGCTTCCATCAGTATGATTGGCACCACATCATTTACTTTAGCGATTGAAACGCAAGGCCATATTGCGGGAAGTGCCTCAGCATTATTAGGCGTATTGCCATTTGTACTTGGCGCATTAAGTGCTCCACTTGTGGGAATAGCAGGGGCGTATACAGGTGTTCCGATGGGTGTCATCATCTTGTTCTCAAGTATTCTGGCTTTCCTTTCCTACTTTGTGTTGGTGCGAAAACCTTCGCTGCGGATCCAACTATCGGGTGACCAGTGCTCAGTCAAGAAACCAAGTATCTAAATATAAATTAAAAGGA
>NZ_JBALSN010000677.1:0-1261 GCF_036966985.1 Neobacillus drentensis
CGACATCGGAAACATCGTCTTACGTGACCGTAGAATCCTCTCAGAAGAAGGTTTAGTAGTTGTGGTGGTAAGCATTAATATGAAAGAATTCAAAATTGCATCAGGACCAGACTTAATTTCGCGAGGATTTGTTTATATGCGAGAATCAGGTGATTTAATTAATGATGCACAGAACCTAATCACCAAACACTTGAATAGGGTAATGGAAAGAAAGACAAGCCAATGGTCGGAAATTAAAAACGAAATTACAGATACATTAGCTCCTTTCCTATACGAAAAAACAAAACGCAGACCAATGATCTTACCAATCATTATGGAAGTGTAAAAAATAAAAGAAGCGGAAGCGCCTGTTAGGGCGCTTCCGCTTTTCTTTATTCCAATACCTTTTTTTCAAATCGATCGATGTCTTGGTCTGTTCCAATTACAATTAAGACATCATTAGCGTGGAAGGTTTCTTTCGCTTGCGGAGAAACAATAATCTCTTCTCCTCTTTTGATAGCAACAATATTCAAACCATATTTCTTTCGAATGTCCAAATCCATAATGGTATGACCACTAAGTCTTCCATTCGCAACAATTTCAACAATACTGTGTTCATCTGAAAGTTCAAGATAGTCTACAACGTTACTAGAGGCCATGTTGTTAGCTATACGTCTTCCCATATCTCTTTCTGGATGGACAACACTATCTGCTCCAATTTTACGAAGCACCTTCTCATGATAATCATTTTGAGCCTTTGCGGTAATACGTACGACACCCAATTCTTTGAGAATAAGGGTTGTTAGGATGCTTGATTGAATATCATCACCAATTGCTACGATTACATGATCAAAGTTCCGGATCCCCAAGCTTTTTAAAACAGCTTCATCCGTTGTATCACCTACAACCGCATGAGAAGCAATCATTGCATATTCATTGACACGTTCCTCATTTTTATCAATTGCCAGTACTTCCATCCCTTCATCGGTAAGCGTACGACAAATACTTCCACCGAATCGGCCCAGCCCAATAACTGCAAAGCTCATTTTCATAGAATAACCCCTCTGCTTCAAACATTATCTGATATGGATTCATTTTAGCACTATTCATTAAAGATATATAGTATGGTACACCTATTTACTCAGGTCTGTTTTTCTTCTTTCTATAAAAGAAAACGGAAAGAAATCCTAGTAATAATAAAATAGCTATGACAGGAATATTACCAACGATGAAAACAACAAAACCTGATAAGCCAACTAATAACATATTGATACTTTTCATA
>NZ_JBALSN010000678.1:0-3441 GCF_036966985.1 Neobacillus drentensis
GTACCAGTTTTGATGCAAACCAAAACGAATGCTGGACAGCTAGGTGACAGTGCACTTTCGTTAATGTCTCCTTTTGATATTTTATATTTTACAGATATGTTTATTTTAATTGCATTATCATTAACAGTCTTCAAAAAAGTAACGGTATCGAACAGAAAAACCTATAAAATTGTTTTATTATTTTCAATCACTACTTTTCTATTCAATTTAGGTTTAGCGGAAAAGGATCGTCCACAACTACTGTCACGTTCTTTTGACCGAAATTATTTAGTAAAATACCTTGGTGCGTACAACTTTACCATTTATGATGTTATCCAAAATATTAAATCATCCAGTCAGCGTGCGTTGGCTGATAGCAGTGATATTACCGATGTTGAGAACTATCGTAAAGCAAATTATGCTGCCCCAAATCCAAAATACTTTGGTAAAGCTAAGGGTAAGAACGTAATTTATATTTCGATGGAATCCTTCCAAAGTTTTATGATTGATTATAAAATGCCTAACGGTCAAGAAGTAACACCATTTTTAAATTCATTAGCACATGACAATAATACTTTCTATTTTGATAATTTTTATCATCAAACAGGCCAAGGAAAAACATCGGATGCCGAATTCTTAATGGAAAACTCACTTTATCCAATGGCACAAGGTGCGGTTTTTGTTAACAAAGCCCAAAACACCTATCAAGCAATGCCGTCGATTCTAAAAGGACAAGGATATAGTTCCGCAGTGTTACATGGTAACTATAAAACATTCTGGAATCGAAATGTGATCTATAAAGCATTTGGCTACGATCAATTCTTTGATGCAGAGTACTATAGTATGTCAGATGAAAATACAAAAAACTATGGAATGAAAGATAAACCTTTCTTTAAGGAATCTATTCCATTACTTGAAAGCCTAAAGCAGCCGTTTTATACAAAATTTATATCTCTGTCTAATCACTTCCCATTTGAAATGGATCCGGAGGATACAAATTTTCCTGCCGGTGATTACGGGGATACGGTTGTAAACCAATATTTCCAATCTGCAAACTATATGGATCAGGCGTTCCAGCAGTTCTTTAATGATCTAAAAGCAAACGGTTTGTATGATAATACCATCATTGTTATGTATGGTGACCATTACGGCATTTCTGAAAACCATAACGATGCAATGGCAAAGGTTATGGGTGTGGACGAAATCACTCCTGCAATCAATGCAAAACTACAGCGTGTACCATTATTTATTCATGTACCTGGTGTAAAAGGCGGAGTTCAACACCAAGTTGGCGGGGAAGTCGATGTACGTCCAACTGTTCTTCATTTATTAGGTATTGATACGAAAGATTATATGGAATTTGGATCAGATTTACTTTCCAAACAACACCGGAATTGGGCATTATTTAGAAACGGTGACTTTGTAACATCAGATGCCATCCAGATTAATGAGAAATGTTACTCCTCTGCAACGGGTGAATTATTAGAGGATAGTACGATTTGTAAGGATGTCGATAGCAAAGTCAATATGGAATTAAATATGTCTGATGAAATTGTTTACAAAGACTTACTACGTTTCTATAAGCCAGAAGGTTATACACCAATTAACCCTAATGATTATGAATATTTAGGTCCAAAAGGTGACACTGGGACATCAGCAGAATAAACAGTTAAAGAGAGAATAACTTCTCTCTTTTTCTTTTGTTACAATTATGTCAGAAATAACATCAAGGGGAATTTGCAATGAACAAGAGAATTCATCAATTAATCATTTCATTACTTGTCATTATCCTTATCATTCTAACTGGGTGTACTGAGACCGAAATCTCTAAGGATAAGAATGACACAAAAACAACTTCTATTAATAAAAATAAAGAAGTGAATACGAATGAATCGAGCGATGCTTCACCATCTCAATCAGAAGTTCCAGAGCAGAAAACTGCTAATAAGAAATTACTTCCCGCCACCATTGTAAAGAATGTCGATGGGGATACTGTTGAGATTAATCTTAATGGGAAGGTCGAAAAGGTCAGAATGCTCTGCGTGGATACACCAGAGACACACCATCCCCGCTTAGGTGTTCAACCGTTTGGACCGGAAGCGTCTGAGTATACTAAGAAGATTCTCGCTGTCGGTACTAAAGTCGAAATAGAACCTGGAATTGGAGAAGGTCGAGATAAATATGGCCGTTTACTTGCTTATATTTATGTAAATGGAAAAATGTTTAATGAAATGTTGCTTGAGGAAGGTCTTGCACGAGTAGCCTATATCTATGCACCCAATACTCAATATGTTGATGAATTTTATGCGATCCAAAAGAAGGCACAAAAAAAGGGTATTGGCATTTGGTCCATTGAAAATTATGCCCTAGAGGATGGGTATAACACTGATAATGCCAAGGGCACGGTTGAAAAAGGGTCAACTTCAAACACATCATCTGGAAATATGTATGAAAATAACCCAAATGATGATCAAGAAACTAACTTGGATTGTAAAGGGAAAATTAAAGGAAATGCCAATTCCCATATTTATCATGTACCAGGCGGTAGTTATTACGAATCCACCAAAGACAATATTGTCTGGTTTTGTTCAGAAAAAGAAGCACAGGATCAAGGTTATCGAAAGTCGAAACGTTAATATATTTTTGTTCATAAGTAGCAGCAGGCATTTATATGCTTGCTGCTTTTTAATACTAATGGATGCCGGCGAACCGCTCGTGCCTGGAGCGGAAATCAACATCCCAATTTAACAGGGCCAATAATAAAAAAATAGCCATGTACCAATTGTTATCATATAATAAGTAAAATATATTATTTTAAAAAAGTTAGGAGAAGGATCGCATGAGAGACGTTACCTTATTGAATATATTTGAACATCATATTGCCCAAAAATATTTGAATCGTTCAGGTCTTGCCCATGCGATTGCGGTTGCCTACCATGCCTACCAATTAGGGAAGGAACATCAATTGGATGTAGACATTGCTGCAAAAGCAGGACTCCTCCATGACATGGGTCATTATACATGGTATAAAAATGGAAAATGGGATTATGACTTATACAAACAAAATGACATTCACCCAATCAAAGGGGCGGAAAGGGCCCATAAGCTCTTGATTCGCCTTGGTGAAAATCCAATAAAAGCAAAGACAATCGCACTCGCCATTTTATTTCATACCGACTCATTTTTGCCATCCAACGATATTGTCCGTACACCCTTACAGCAAATTGTTAAATGGGCCGATGAAAAGGATGAAGAAGAAGGCGGCATGCATCATTATCGGACGATTGAATATGAACGAGCCAAACAAAGCATTATCCGCTTAGACGAATGGATCGACAAAGAAAGTAAATAAATTAAAGGCGGTGCAAAAGCACCGCCTTTAATTTATTTACTGCATAGTAAAACCCTCTTCTTGTAAGAACATTTCAGCTTCCTCATAGGTATCAAAAGTTGCATCCAGGT
>NZ_JBALSN010000679.1:0-1739 GCF_036966985.1 Neobacillus drentensis
GGTTTTAGTAATCTGTTAAAAGATTACTAAAACTTGGAGATAACTGGTTTTGAAAACTAAGAGAAAATATACGAAATGGTCTTTTAAAATAATTTTGATTTTAATGGGGTTACTTTTTTTAAAAGTTTTTGAAGTATTCGTATTACAACGATTAATTCACTGGATTTGGAATATACCTCAGGATGGCTTGGAAGAGTTCATTGACATACTTATTACTATATTGATTTTCGTACCATTTCTATTTATTGTGATGCATCAGAGGATTACTTTAGAGAGAGCGGAAGAAAAGTACAAAGAGTTAGCATATTATGACTCAATAACAGGACTATCAAATCGTAGATTTTTTGATAGGGAATTGAACCATTCACTAGTGAAGCAACGTGTAGATAGAAATACTGGAGCGGTCCTGTTTCTAGACATTGACGGGTTTAAACAGGTAAATGATACTTTTGGGCATGATGTTGGTGACCTTTTATTAAAGGAAATTGGAAGGCGTCTTATGAATTGTGTTGGTAAAGAAGGTACTGTTTCACGTTTTGCAGGAGATGAATTTATCATTTTATTTCCCAACACTGCCAAACCTCTAGTTTTAGAATATGTGAGAAGAATCATCAAAGAGATAAGTATGCCTTTTACGATCATCGAAAATATAATTTACACTTCAACAAGTGTTGGTATTGCTTTTTTCCCAGAACACGGAGATAAAGCAATGAATTTAATAAAAAATGCTGACATCGCAATGTATAAAGCAAAATTACAAGGAAAAAACACATATGAAATATTTTCCTAATATTGGATGTAAGACTTAAAGGATCTGTCGCCATCTTGGCGGCTTTTTTTTGTGCAGTCATAACGACATAAAATAAGATCCTAGAATATGACTTCAAAAAAAGGAAAATACTAGAGGGAAAAGTAGGTTAAGGGAGTAATCATGAAAACAATTAAGCCGATTAAATTAAACTCATATAAAACCGAAATAAATGAAAATTTAACATCAGCAGAAATGGGTAAACTGTGGGCTACCTATATGGGAAACAGCATGGGAAAGTACATTTTAAGTTATTATCTTCAACACGTTGAGGATAATGATATTAAAACCTTGTTAGAAAATGCATTAAAGTTAGCCGAAGAATTTATGAAAATCACTGAAGGAATTTTCCAAAAAGAGAATTTCCCTATTCCGAAAGGATTTTCCGAAGAGGACGTAAACCTAGGCGCTCCTCGGTTATTTCAAGATGAATTCTATGTCCATTACCTAAAATATGCTTCGAAAGCAGGGATGAGTATTTATAACGTTGGCATCCCTCTTGTTTATCGAAAAGATGTAAATGAATTTTTCAGATACTGTATGGATTCTACTATGGATTTAATGGACCAAATCAAAGAAATATTAATGAATAAAGGTCTAATTATTAAGCCGCCATTAATTCCAATTCCAGAAAAAGTAGAATTTGTTCATCGGGATTTTTTAAATGGTTTCTTTGGACATGTACGACCCTTGCACGCTTTAGAAATCGCACACTTTTACGATAATATTGAAAATAATGTTACGAGTAAGGCTTTAATTATGGCTTTTGCCCAAGTAGCAAAGGATGAAAAAATTCGGAAATTGTTTGAAAAAGGCAGGGACCTTACAACAGCAAGTATTCAAGAATATATGCAAAAACTTCATGATGAAAATTTGCCTGCACCATCTTTTCTGGATGATTTAGTGACAACATCTACTTTTTCTCCCTTTT
>NZ_JBALSN010000680.1:0-1265 GCF_036966985.1 Neobacillus drentensis
GATTGAAATAGAGGATTAATTAAATGAACTTTACCCCGTAATTTAATGAGATTAAACTAAGGCATCATCTTGGTTTCCTATTCACATAAAAATGTATTTTTAAAAAGAAAGAGAAGATAATACTAAAATAAATTCTTTAGGAGAATAATCGAATGAATTTTGAAAGGTGGATTTTAATAGGATTCTCGTTTTTATGCATCATTGCAATTTTTAAATTGGTGCCAAGAGAGAAAACAAGAGATGCATGTGTTTTATTTTTGTTTCTCCAAATAATTACTTGGCCAGCTGGTCTATTTGCAGTTGAAATGGGATGGATCGAATATCCTACTCAGTTATTTCCATATGCAAATGATTATAACAGGTCGAGTTTCGCTTTTGAATTTTTCATTTTTCCTATTGTTGCGATTTTTTTTAGTCTGTATTATCCAAATAAAGCTAAAATTAAAGGTGCCCTAATATATTACATAGCATTTTCTGGTTTCTTCACTGTTTGTGAGGTAGTTCTTGAAAAGTACACAACTCTCGTGGAATATCACGAATGGAAATGGTATTGGACTTTATCAACGGTTATAATTTCATTATTTTTGAACCATAGATATTATCTCTGGTTTAAAAAAAGATTGGTAAAGGTTGAAGGCAGATGATTAAAGAAATTCTAATTCTAATTTTTTCTTGGTTTATATCTATTTCTTTAATGTTGAAATACATACCGAAAGAAAGTAAAAGAACTGCTCATATAACATTTTTATTTGTTTCAACAATAACATGGATTTATGAATACATCCAATTATTAACAGGGTTGGTGGAATTTCCATTTAGAGAATTTAATGTTGCAACAAAAATGAGTTTTTCTCTTTATTATCTTGTGTATCCAACATTTGGAGTGTTTTTTATTACTTTGTATCCTATGGAAAAAGTGAAACTAAGAATATTTATTCATTTTTTCGTATTTACAATAGCAATTACAACATATTCGTTTTTCATTGAAAAATACAGCTCTTTAATTTTTTTCAAAAAATGGAACTGGTTCGCTAGTTTTTTCAGTAACTTAATTATTTTATATATTGTTAAAAAATTTGTATATTGGTTTAAAAAGGGACTAGTATAACTAACAGGTGCGATGCTTTAATATAAGGCATCTTCTATTTTGGATTCAATTAACAGAACAGATTGTGAAGAATTGTACTTAAAGTAACGGGTGCTTGAGTTCATGATGGATCGCTGCGGCGATCTTTTTTGCTTGTTGTGCTAAACCAGCTAATAGT
>NZ_JBALSN010000681.1:0-4505 GCF_036966985.1 Neobacillus drentensis
CTAATGTATAATGTGTAAAACAATATTAGAAAGGTTTTGTGGACATGAATGCCTATATAAAAGATCAAATTGAATTATTTCAGGAAAAGAATAAGAACCGGGGCTGCCTATTAGTTAGTTGCCCTGACCAGCCCGGAATTGTTGCAGCGATTTCGAAATTTTTGTATTCCTATAATGCAAATATTATCGAGTCTAGTCAATATTCAACTAATCCTGAGGGAGGTACTTTTTTCATTCGAATTGAATTTGAGTGCCCAGGTTTAAAGGAAAAGGCGAAAGACATGGAGCGCCAGTTTGCTGAAATTGGCAAGGAGTTCTCCATGGAATGGAACCTTACTCATGTTTATCATGTGAAAAAAGCGGCAATCTTTGTATCGAAAGAGCTTCATTGTTTGCTTGAACTCTTATGGGAATGGCAAAGCGGTGATCTAATGACCGATATTGCCCTTGTGATCAGTAATCATGAAACCGCTAGAGAGGTTGTCGAAGGGCTGAACATTCCGTTTTATTACGTTCCAGCCAATAAAGATATACGTGGACAAGCCGAAGCCACCCAACTGAAACTTCTAAAAGAGTATGAAATTGATTTCGTGGTATTGGCCCGCTATATGCAAATCTTGTCTCCGACGTTTGTCGAAGAAAATCCGAATAAAATTATTAATATTCACCATTCCTTTTTACCAGCCTTTGTTGGTGCAAGACCCTATGAACGAGCTTTTGGCCGCGGTGTAAAATTGATTGGTGCCACTTCTCATTATGTGACAAACGACCTCGATGAAGGACCTATTATCGAACAAGATATCAGCCGGGTAGATCACCATGATAATGTCGATAGCCTTAAGAAGATCGGTCGTAGAATTGAAAGAAGCGTTTTAGCTAGAGCAGTGAAATGGCATATCGAAGACCGCATAATCGTCCATCAAAATAAAACGATTGTTTTCTAGTAAATCCCTCTGAAAGGGATTTTTTTTTGCCTTTGAAAAATGAATTTTTCCATTTATTCAATAAAAATCTTGAACTATTCCAAAGGTAGGTGAATATACATTTAAGAAAGAGCAGGGAGGGGAGAGACCTGAGTTTTCAAGCCGAACATTTGTCGGAACCAAGAAGAAGAATCGTTCATGCGATTAAAACTAGTGGTGCTTCATCCATGAGCGAACTTGCCTCATTGTTAGAAACTTCCGGTGAGGCCGTCCGTCAGCATCTTCTCCATTTAGAAAGGGATGGCTGGATTGCCAGAATTTCCAAAAAGCAAAATGGCATTGGCCGGCCTCACATCCGATATCGATTAACCTCTGCTGGTGAACATCTCTTTGAAAAGAATTATGATCACTTAACGATTGAAGTTCTTGACACGATGGTCACACATCTCGGAATGAATGCCCTGAAAAACGTACTTGCCGCGATGGTTGAAGAAAGGGTTCGTGAATGGGAACCGAAATTGTTGGGGCTTAGTACCAATGAAAGAATAAAGGTGCTTAAGGATTTTTATACAAAAGATGACTCTTATATGGAATTAGTCAAAAAGGGTAAGGATGATTACTTAATTGAGCGGAATTGTCCCTTTCATAATGTTGCACTCGAACGTCCGATCTTGTGCAGTGTGACTGTTTCTGTACTTACCCGGTTGCTTGGATGCAAGGTGCAAAGAGAACAGCGTCTACAGAATGGTGATGGCTGCTGCGCCTTTCGCATTCAACAAAATGAGCAAGCGAATCATCCCACCCCTTGTTTAATCATCGAGGATGAACCCTCCAATACCATGTCAAAGGAATGATGTGTAATGACAAGTGATCAATATCTTTTCTTATCTGAGAAGTTCCCAAGCTTGTTTAAACCCCATGCACAGGAAAACCATCGGAATTTAATGGATGTAAATTTTTTTACCTCGGCGATTAGACAATTAATTCAACTGTGTGGGGATGATCCTGATCGAGATGGACTACAAGACACCCCCTTTAGGGTACTTAAAGCATTCCTCGAATACACCGAAGGTTATCATGAGGACCCCAAACTCTATCTCGAAAAGACGTTTGATATTCAACATAAGGGACTGATTTTAGTAAAGGATATTGAGTTCTTTTCAATGTGTGAACATCATTTCGCTCCGTTTTTTGGCATGGCCCATGTAGGTTATATCCCAAATGAGAAAATCACAGGCTTATCAAAAATTGGCCGAATGGTGGATGGCTATGCGAAAAGATTTCAAGTGCAAGAACGGCTTACATCGCAGATCGCCGCTGCGATGGAGGAGGTTTTAGAGCCAGAAGGAACAATCGTCGTCGTTGAAGCTAAGCATATGTGTATGTGCAGCAGGGGAACGAAAAAATCCACCACGTCTACCACAACCTCGAGCATGCATGGGCTATTTGGCACACAAGCGGAATTACGTTCAGAATTTTTTTCATTAATAAAAAACTGAGGAGATGTGATAAGAATGGAAAATCAAATTAAGATTAATGATAATGGGCCATTGCAGGTAAGTGGTGATTTTCAGATTTTCGATGCAGAGGGCAAGGAATATCCTAAGAAGGCAAAAGTGTATCTCTGCCGTTGCGGCCTTTCCAACAAAAAGCCTTTTTGTGATGGTTCACATAAAAAGGGAGGGTTTGAAAGCAGTCCACGGGCCACAGAATAAGGTGTCAGGCACCACTTGATTCAGCCAGGATGGGCGTCTCCATTCTGGCTTTTTTGTTTTATTGTGTTTCCTTTATCAAGACTGGTGATTGCGGTTTCAAGGAAGAGTTGATAAGATATTAACAGGTTTGTGACAGCATGAAGGAATTCAATCAACATATTAAACTCAGTATATGATGAGAGGTGGAAATTCAAATGACAACAAGCAATAATGAAAAAGTCACTGTAGAAACAACTGTTTATGCGCCAGTAGCAAAAGTGTGGGAATATTGGACAGAGCCTAAACACATTACCCAATGGAACAACGCTTCAGATGACTGGCATACGCCAGTCGCTGAAAATGATTTAAAGGTTGGCGGAAAATTCCTTACAAGAATGGAAGCAAAAGATGGCAGTTTTGGTTTTGATTTTGGTGGAATTTATGACGAAGTGAAAGTAAATGAGGTTATTTCTTATACCATGGGGGATGGAAGAAAAGTAGATGTTACTTTTAAAGGCCAAGGAGACGAAACCCAGGTAATTGAAACTTTTGATGCGGAAACGACCAATCCAATTGAAATGCAACAAGCCGGCTGGCAGGCGATTTTAGATAACTTTAAAAAATATGCTGAGCAATAAATAAATTGACAAGTTCTTTTTCAAATATCATCTTCAATTAAATAGAGAGAATTTAAATAAAAAAGTGACAGGCAACCCATTAAATGGTTGATGCCTGTCACTTTTTTTATAAATCATTAACGGGAATGAACTTTTACTCCTTGTACCCAAATTTCACGAATGTTTTCTGGGTTGACTAGATACATAATCTTTTGAAAGATATCATGTAAATCTTCGTTTGCATGATAAATAGGAAGTTTTGCGTATGGAACTGACGTATCAATGATTTGTACATCCCAAGCGTAGTTTTCCTCCAAGCGGCCGATCGGCAAATTTAAACTTTCTCCGCCACCAGCTGTTGCGAAATAGAACGCTTCATTTATTGTGATACGTGAATTAGCTACACCACGTTCCTCAGCAGAAAGAGTGCTGTTCACGCCATCTTCTAACATTCTAGAAACAATTACTGCTTGTCTAACATTATCAAAAAGGCTGGGTGAAAAACCTCCAGAAACGTCGGTTCCTAAACCAATTTCAACTCCTTTGGAAAGCAAATGTGCGATGGGTATGACGCTATTGGCAAAATAAGCATTAGAGATGGGACAATGGCATACAGCAGTACCTGTGGCAGCAAATAAATCGGCGTCTTCTTCATCTAAGAAATTACAATGCGCCATAACTGACTTTTCGCCTAATAAACCAAATTGATGTAATGCAAAAGCATCATTCTTACCGAAGCGATTCTTAACATAACCATGCTCCCAATCACTTTCACTACAGTGCGATTGCACATACGTTCCGTATTTTTCAGCTAATTCTCCCAAACCTTTTAAGGCATCATCCGTACAACTAGGAATAAAACGTGGGGTTACAACAGGATAAACACCCTGTTTCGTGTTCTTTGCTAATTTATTTACAGATAAAATAAATTCCTCTGTGTCAGCTAAGGCTGTTTGTGTATCTGCATCACGATAATAATCTGGATTTTGTTCAGGATTATCCATCACAACTTTTCCGACTAATCCGCGCTGCCCTTTTTCAGCGCAAATTTCTGCTAGTAATAAACTTGCTTCTTTATGTACAGTAGCGAAATAAAGTGCCGTAGTTGTTCCGTTTGCGAGTAAGGTGCTAACGACATCTTCGTAGACATCTTTCGCGAAAACTAAATCCGAAAATTTCGATTCAAGAGGGAAGGTATAGGTGTTTAACCAATCATAGAGTGGAATATCTAATGCTGTTCCAGACTGAGCCCATTGCGGAGCATGTACATG
>NZ_JBALSN010000682.1:0-3832 GCF_036966985.1 Neobacillus drentensis
TCAATAATGAAGTCGCAGGATATCTAAAGAACAATACCAATGATGCTCAGACTGAAGAAATGGGTGAGGAATCACTTGAAATTGAGAGGATTTATATAAAGAACCAATTTCAAAAACATGGTCTGGGTAAATATCTTTTTAATAAAGCTATGGAAATTGCAATGGAACGTCATAAAAAGAAAATCTGGCTAGGCGTATGGGAAAAAAATGAAAATGCGATTGCTTTCTATAAGAAAATGGGGTTTGTTCAAGCTGGAGCCCACTCTTTTTATATGGGTGATGAAGAACAAATCGATTTTATAATGACCAAAACACTCTTATAATTTTATTGAAAGGTGGATTATTATGTATATACCAAAATACTTTAAGGTCACAAATGTTGAAGAAATTTGGGATTTTGTTCAAAAAAACTCTTTTGGCACGATTGTCACTACAGAACAAGGGAAACCAATTGCCACTCATTTGCCTTTGGGGTTAAGTAAAAAAGGTGATGACTACTATATTACTGGGCATATGGCTTATGGGAATCCTCATTGGAGAACATTTGAAACCTGTGAAGATGTGCTTGTTATGTTTCAGGGACCGCACGCTTACATTTCTTCTTCTTGGTATGGGCATGAAGAAGTTCCAACATGGAATTATCAATCCGTCCATGCATATGGTAAAGCAAGCATTTTAGAGAAAGATGAATTGATAGAAGAATTAACAATCATGCTGGAAAAATATGAAAAACACCGTGAAAATCCAGTTTTATGGGATAAACTTTCTCCGGATCTCTTAGAAAGTGAACTGAAAGGTATAGTTGGATTTAAGATAAAAGTGGGAGAAATTCAGGCTTCATATAAATTAAGTCAGAACCGAAATGAAACGGATTATGCTAACATCATCGATAAATTACATAATGAAGGAAATCCAAATTCGAAACAAATGGCAGAACTGATGGAAAGGAGAGTAAAAAAACACAAATAAGCCTACTTTAATTCAAACGGGTGAAATGCACCCAGGAATTTATTACCATAATAAAGTTGGAACAAAAAATGATTTTGTACGTAAGGACCTATTTCACCTTAAAAACGAAACATATGTTCCTATTTTGTGAATTACATGATAAAATAGAAGAGCAATAGAGTAGGATATCTCAAGGGTGGTCGGCACATTCCCAACAGAAATGGGGTGATGCTGATTGACAATATTTGAAACATTCATGATTATGTTTGCATTTGGAAGCCTGATCGTTGCCGTTCTGTCTTTTAACCAAAAAAAATAATCCACCCTCGAGTTTAGCAGCCCTGAGTAGATTATTTCCGCTTTATGCTGATTCCCTTGCACCGGAACCTGCTATTGCATGACCGTTAGGTGTTACCAGCACCCGCGGTCATTTTATTTTATGCAATTATATAGATATATTATAACTAAAATTCAAGTAAAAGAAAATAGAGTATTAACACATTAAAGCATGAGAACCGTGTCCCTATAGTGTCTATTCTTTTTTTAATCTTCCTGCCTTTTTAGCGGCTTCTTTTAGGATGACTTCGATTTGGGCGTTGACGCTTCTTATTTCATCTTCAGCCCATTTTTCCAGCACTTCATATAACTTCGGGTCAATCCGAAGCGGAAATGATTTTCGTTTGCTCATTTACTACACGACCTTAATAAATGCTTCCTGTATTAATAATAGGCTGCGTTCCTTTTTCAGAGACAATGGCGACCATTAGGTTATTGACCATCTGCGCTTTCTTCTCTTCATCCAGTTCAACAATTTCTTGCTCTGCGAGTTGGTCAATCGCAGCTTTTACAAGTCCAACAGCACCGTCGACAATCACCTTTCGTGCAGATAATACGGCTTGCGCTTGTTGTCTTTGCAGCATGGCAGAAGCAATTTCAGAAGAATAGGCAAGATGCATAATCCTTGCTTCGATCACATCCACGCCAGCTACATCCAATCTTTTTTGTAAATCATACATAAGCACATCTGCGACTTCATCGCTATTCTGACGAAGAGTTAATGGGTTTTCAGCATGATCGAATGAATCATAAGCATATCTGCTTGCAATATGACGAAGCCCGGTTTCACTTTGAATTTGGATGAATTTATTATAGTTTTCCACGTCATACAAAGCTTTTGCTGCATCCCTCACCTTATAAACAACCACAGCTGCAATCTCAATGGGATTTCCTTCTAAATCATTTACTTTTAGCCTCTCACTGTTAAAGTTTGTTACTCGTAAGGAGACACTTCTTTTGAATGTAAACGGGATGGTTGCCCACAATCCTTGGTCCCGGATTACACCAAGATAGGTACCAAAGAAGGTTAATACTTTTGCTTCGTTTGGCTGAACAATGGTCAAACTTGTTGCAAGGATTAATCCTAAAATTATAACGATTCCACCAGTAATTTTCTCCGAGATTGTTCCAGTAGCAATTAAAAAGATTCCAAGACCAATACATAATAGCGCAATGATCAGTGCAGCAAATCCATTCATTTTAAAAATTGATTTTTCCTTCATTCCGTTCCCTCCATTTTAAAATGTGATATAAAAGTGATATCACAATTATATCATAAATAGTTGTAAATAAAGGAAATTTTTTATTTTTATCAAAACATTGCCGGTTGGGATCGAAAGGAATATTTCAGGCTCTTGTAAAATATTTATATAAAAACTGTTTGTTCATTTGGTGTCCCTGTAAAGCTTCTAGAAGGGAGCAAATTCTTTGAATCGAAATCGCAATAAAAATGTGCAGTTGACCATTGTATTACTGGTTTGCTTGCTGGCCATACTTATTATCCATGCGCTTCTTCATATTAGAATTTATTTTGTATACAGTACCGGTCTTGGTCCTATTTTCTTAATAGGATTAATTATTTTCCTCATCGCTTTACTATATTTCAAGGGATAAAAACAAGTTATTGTATTATCACTTGCCAAATGGTAAAATATAACTCCATTGTGAAAGAAAGCATCTGCAAAAAAATTGTAGATGTTTCTTTTTGTGCGTGTCCCATCGCTATAAACTCTATTGAGAGGTGACGGATTGAGAGAATGAGTTCAAACAAACAAAAATCAGTTCGAGAACATAAAGATTATCAAGAAGAAGTTGAACGCTTAGAATTTACAAAGGAATTTATTAAGAGTGTTTTGGAAATGTCGAAGGGAAATAAAGAACAGTTCGTTGAGAATTTGAAAGAAGCCTTTGCGGAACTGGATACATCAGATAGTAGTTTAAGTTACATGACCCTCCTAACGAATGCTCAATTTTTAGAATTGGCTGAGAGTGAATTGGAAAGGTTAGCAAGCGTCATCGGCAAACCGTACTTCTCTCGAATCAATTTTACGAGTAGTGGTGACAGCAACGAAGAGATTTTATATATTGGAAAAGCCTCCCTGTTTGACCGTGTCAATCAGATTCCTATAATTGTCGATTGGCGGTCTCCAATTGCAAATGTTTACTATGATGGCCGTCTTGGGGATGTAACGTATGACGCTTATGGGGAAACACAAAGTGGTTATTTATCGCTAAAGCGCCAGTACGAAATCGAGAATGGATTTTTAAAAGATATTAGAGATATCGATTTAACCACGCATGATGAATTATTACAAAAGTCTTTATCAGGAAAAGCAGACAATCGCTTAACCGAGATTGTGGCGACCATCCAAAATGAGCAAAATGAAGTAATTAGAGCCTCTCTTAAACATCCCATTATCGTTCAAGGAGCTGCTGGAAGTGGAAAAACAACCATTGCACTCCATCGAATTTCCTACTTTCTATACTCATCTGGATATCGATTTCCTCCAGAAAAATTAATGATTCTTGCACCTAATAAATTATTTAT
>NZ_JBALSN010000683.1:0-5351 GCF_036966985.1 Neobacillus drentensis
ATCATATATTTCATTACTCGTATATACTCGGTAATATGGTCTGAGTGTTTCTACCTGGTTCCCAATAAAAGAACTAGACTACGAGTTAAAGTATTAGGCTTCTATACGGGCGATATTTGTGCCTTAGCCTTTCATTAATTTAGCAGAAACTATCACTTTTTGCTTAATTATCAATACTTTGACTTTCGTAGGTCTAGAAGGTAGAAATTATTCTACATTTCTAGACCTTTTTCATTGGACAAGACTACCCGAGTGGATCAAACATCAAAAGAATTGGGAGAGGTTTTTATGAAAAACAAAATGTTAAAGAAATTCGCTCCATTAGCAGCTATTGTTGTACTATTCATATCGTTGCTTACATTTCAACATTCTACTTTACTAGTAGAAGAAAAAGTAGAAGGGGCTGCAAGACCAATTCTCATTCAAGGCCCCATGCCTATTGAAGCTGAAAAGTTTGCCCAAAAACTAGAAAAAGTGAAAGTAGAAAAGTCAGGAACTTTTGTCTTTTACAGAGGAAAGGTAAACAATTATACTGTCATCGTTGCTAAAACAGGTAAAGGAATGGAAAATACAGCTGCAGCAACAGCATTAGCGATTGAAAAATATAACCCTATTGCGATTATCAATCAAGGGACTTCGGGCGGACATGACCCAAGTTTGAACGTATTTGATATTGTATTAGGAAAGAAAACAACAAATATAGGTTCCTTAAAAACAGGAAATATAGCAGAAAACCAGGGTATGGATCCAACTACTTGGAAACCGATGGACTTAATGGCTTCAGAAGGTAGCGGGTCAGATCCGAATGCTGAAAAAGTCCGTTACTACGAGGGTGATAAGGACCTTCTTGCAGCAGCGAATGCCGTAAAAGATAAGTACACCAAGGGTAAAGTGGTTGAGGGGACAATCGGTTCAGCAGACGTTTGGAACAATGAAGTCGATCGTATCAAATGGTTCCATACAAATTATGGTACATCCGTAGAGGAAATGGAAGGTGCTGCTGCAGCACAAATTGCGAATGCTTATGATGTCGCATTCTTGGGAATTCGCGTTCTTTCTAATAATAAAACAAATGGCGGAACCTACAACCCAAATACAGCTGCAGCAAATCAAGACTATGTTTATGAAGTAGTTAAAAAATATATTGCAACAATTCAAAGCAAATAAGTATCAAATCTTAGAGCTGTTTCCACAGCTCTATTTTTTTTAAGTTATTGTCTTCACACCGTAATCACTACTTTTCCCTGTGCGTGTCCTTCTTGAAAATACCGGAATGCCTCGGGGACTTCGCTCAATTTATAACTTCGATCAATCACTGGTTTTACTTTGCCATTCTCAATTAGTTCTTTCATATAAATCAAATCTTCCTGTTTAGCTCGTTGCAAAAAGGTGCCCATTTTCTTTTTACTGGTCATAGATATCCAAGGGCCGAGGACCATGGCTTGGAACATTTGTGACTCAGAACCTCCGACGTGAACAAAGATACCATTAGGAGTTAAAACCCGTTTATAAGCTGAAATAGGTTTATGACCATTAACGCCAAGTATTAGGTCATAATCTTGCGGTTTTTGGGTAAAATCTTCTTTGGTATAGTCAATCGCATGATCGGCTCCAATTGATCGCAAAATATCTAAATTTCTTGTACTACATACTCCTGTTACCTCTGCCCCAAAGGATTTGGCAATCTGTACAGCGAATGTGCCGACACCGCCTGAGGCACCATTAATTAGTATCCTTTGTCCTGGCTGGATCTTGCCTTTATCCCTAAGACCCTGCAAGGCTGTGACTCCGGCCATCGGAACCGCAGCAGCTTTCTCATAGGACAGATTAACTGGTTTTAATGCGAGTGCAATTTCGGGAACAGATACATATTCAGCAAAACCACCCCAACCAGAACCAGATAAATCTCCGAACACATCATCACCTGGTTGAAACTTTGTAACATTTTTTCCAACTGCTTCCACCCGACCGGCAATGTCACCACCAGGTATGGGATATTTGGGTTTCCGGAGGCCAAAAGCAAAACGCGCTAGGAACGGTTCACCTTTTAAAAGGACCAAGTTACCAAAATTCACCGAGGATGCATGTATTTTTACCAGGACTTGATCATCATTTGGTATCGGTTTTTCCACCTCCGCTAATTCAAGTACATCAGGTGGTCCATATTTTTTAGTTACAATTGCTTTCATTTAGAAACCTCCTAGGATTTAAATTTTGTAAAAATCGCTAATGAACCTTAAATTTAAGATATTCAAGACTCACAACGATTTAATACATTAATTTTCCAAAATGCTAACCTAGGAAGTTGTATGTATTTCTATTTTTGTGTCTGCACAGTATAATCAGGGATGGGAGTTGAGAAGGATGAATAAAAACGATATCGCTAATATTCGCAAGCAATTTAAATTAAATAATGATCTCCTGGCCATTCGTGAAATTTACAATGTCTATGTGCAGAAAGAATCAGGTGAGATTTATCATCATGTTTGTCAACCGTTTCAAATGTTAGAACTGGAAACACAAGAATTGTTTCTAGGAAATTTTAAAAAGGTTCTAACGGGTCAACTAGATTCCAAACTTTTCGAGTTAAAATTCCAACGTGATGCGGAAGACAGCACACAAACGATCCTTTTTGATGGTTTACAGGCAGACACAACCGAAGATTGGTTAGAATACATGTTTGCAATCGTCGGAAAAATGTTTGCTCATACAGTGTATGAATTTGATACGGTCGTGACGTTTATCCGGGGAGAATATCGTAAAGCGACTAGGAAGCGGGATTCAGAATCAGAAGAAGGCGGGGATGACGAAGTCTATTCCAACCATTTTATTCTTTGCAGTCTCAATAGAACGGATCAGCCGAAAAAGGCCTTACTGTTTGATTATGTCGAGAAGGAATTTAAATCAAATACGGTCTTTGATCCAATCATTAATTTGCAATCTCCAATATCTGGCTTTCTTTTCCCTGCTTTTAGTGACAATTCTTCAGACGTAAACCATATTCTTTATTGTGCGGGGAAAGCCAATGAACCGGATTTTACGTTTATTGAACAGGTCCTTAATTGTGAAGAAATCATCACCGCCGACGAAGATAAAGATGGTTTTGAACTGATTTTAAAGAAAGTAATTGGTGATCAAGTGGATTCCAAAATCATTTCCAATGTCTATGAGGAAATTGATAAAGTGATCCAAGAGAATGAAGAAAACGAAGAAAGTGAAGCCCCGATGTTGGATTATAAGGACATTGGACGCATCTTAGAAGTAAGCGGGGTCGAAAACGTAGACACTGCCAAAGTGGAACATGCTTTTAAAGATGTGCTAGCTGACGAAACCCATGAATTCAAAGCAAGCAATTTAATTCCTAAAAAGATAAAAATTGATACAAATGTGGCAAATTTATCTATCGATCCGAAAGACCTTAAAAACATAAAATATATTATGTACCAAGGAAAACGATGCCTATTATTAGAGATTGATGAAGATGTGATCGTGGAAGGATTTCGACTAGAAACAGAAACACTATAGCTTTTTAAGGACAGGTTCCTTAAGTATTTACATTAAAAAAGAGAGGTCAAAAACAACTGATTTTCAATTGTTTTCGACCTCTCTTTTCATGTTTACAATATTGCGAAAGATAATTCTTTTATACCTGCTACATAAAAATCTTCAAAATCATCATGATCAATCCAGCTATCAATGCTGAAATAGGCAGTGTAATCACCCACGTCGTAACAATTCTTATCGCCACTCCCCAATTCACACCCTTAAACCGCTTAGATGATCCGACCCCTAATATCGCAGATGAAGACACATGGGTCGTTGATACGGGGAGTCCAAACATGGTTGCCCCTTGTAAAACGGCAAATGAGGTTAAATCTGCGGCAAATCCATTGATCGGTTTTACTTTGAAGATTCTTTTAGCAACGGTTTTAATAATCCGCATTCCGCCAATCATTGTCCCTAGACCAATTGTTGCAGCACAGAGGACTTGTACCCAAAATGGGACATCTAAAGTCGATTGGAAGCCACCTGCAACCAAAGCAAAGACAATGATACCCATTGTTTTTTGGCCATCATTTCCTCCGTGAGAAAATGCCGCTAGCCCAGAGGCGATGATTTGGAACCCTCGAAAACCCCGCGTCGCCCGGTATGGATTTGCGTTCTTGAAGATAATTGCTAATATTTTCATGATAATAAATCCGACACCAAAGGCTAAAAAGGGTGAAATGATTAGTGCTTTAATAATATCGGTGAAACCTTCCCAGTTTATAGAATCAAAACCGGATCCGAAGATAACCGCGCCTGCCACTGATCCGATTAAGGTATGGGATGATGAAGAAGGAATCCCATAGTACCAGGTTAAAAGGTTCCAAAAGATCGCGGCAATCAGTGCTGCAATGACAATTAACAATCCATTATCAATTTGAAAAGGATCGGCAATCTTTCCGCCTATTGATTTCGCCACCGCTTGTGAAGTTAAGGCACCAACAAAGTTTAAGGCGCCTGCATAAAAAACGGCAAATCGCGGTGATAAGGCCTTTGTAGAAACTGACATCGCAATCGCATTAGCAGTATCATGGAAACCATTGATGAATTCGAAGATTAACGCAAGAATAAGGATGATAACGATAATCGTCATTTATACCTCCAAAAATGTACTGACTTGAAGTAATCTAAATGTTATCAGGAATGTGGTTACGCATTTTTCATGATAATGCTTTCCAATGTATTGGCGACGACTTGACAGAAGTCCGCAATGTTTTCAAGTTCTTCATAGATTTCTTTATATTGAATAATACGAATCGGGTCTTTTTCGTTCGCAAATAGGTTTGTAATGGATTCACGCAGAATTGCATCACATTTTGATTCCAATTCCTTAATTTTGATTGCATGCTCTCTCATGTTTAGTAATTTCTTTGTTGCCAGCATCTCCACTGATGTTTCAATTTCAGCGGCACAGCTTCGGATGGCATCTACAAACCTAAGCATGTAATCATCAGCATTTATGATCGAATACATTTCAAATAATGCTGCAGTATGTTCTAGACCATCCAAAACATCATCCATGCTCATCGTTAGCGTTAGGATATCCTCGCGTTCAATATAGGTAATGAACGCATTATGTAGATCCTTAATCACTTCATGAACCATATCGTCGCCCTTGTTTTCATATTCCTTCATTTTTTCGGAAAAAATCTTCAGGTCGCTCACATTTTTTAGTTTATAATCTGCAAAATAGTTAGCACTTTCTTTTAAATTAGTTGCAATATTACCCAAATAAACGGCAAACTTGTCTTTTTTTCTTGCCATAGTATGACCCCCACTTTTTGTTAATAATACAAACTTAATAT
>NZ_JBALSN010000684.1:0-1154 GCF_036966985.1 Neobacillus drentensis
GGTTAGTGGAAGAAGGAAAATATCCTAAATGTGTGTGGAATACCATAAAGTATATTCCATTTAAAGGAGTTCTCTGTGAATCTAAAAAATTTATTCTGGTTTTGTGTATGTGCAATAGTGACCTTTATTATTATGGGGTTATTAAATGGAAATTTTGAGTGGTTTGAGTTGGATGATTTAATTCCTGTAGTTGGAGGTTTAATTGGCGTAGCTGTTGCTTCTTATAAAGCGAGAAGGATAAATAACACAAGCTCTTCGTAATAGGGCGTTGCTGCGGCAACGTTTTTTCCTATTGAGAGCTAACGGGGTAGATTAGCTTAAGAAGGACAAGGACTAAAAAAACAAGGAGAAAAATTCCCCCTGTACCTATGTGTGGTTTGATAATATCGACGGGGAGAGTTCGCACTTTACCAGTAGAGGTTGACTGGGGTGACTAACAAGTCCTTTTTTTATTTACATGAGATTCTCATGCAGAACTCTGCACTAATTTGTAGTAAAGGTCTGTACTTCTATTTTGCAATACACAAGTCTCAAAATATGCGATTAAAGATTCTGATGTGATCAGAGGAAATGAAGGTACGGATGAAAATGTTCAGAAGGTTATTGATTTAGACAAAGCTCTAGATTAATTGTATATGGCGGGCTTTTAAAAGAGATACATAAAGAGTTGAACTTAGATGATGCAGAAGATGGAGTATATAGATGATGAACCAGATGAAGTGGCAAATGGTGCAATTAAAATTATGGCTTGTGGCATATAGGATTGAAAAATTATGTACTAAAATTTTTACATATTGGAATGATTTTGATAACGGAAAAGAAAAAAAGCCCCTCAATGATTGAGGGGGAAGTGTTTATTTGAAAATTAATCGTATATCACATTTTTTCCTTCTTCACTTAATTTCTTTAAAGATGTAATCATATGATTTATCTCTTCATCGGAGTGTCTTTCCCATGAAGCTAATTCAGCTATTATTTTTAGAGGCGATTTAGATCTATATGAGCGTGTTGGGTTTCCAGGAAATCTTTTATCAGTTAAGTTAGGATCATTTTCAAAATCTCCTAATGGTTCTACAACGTAGATTCTTTCTTTTGAATTAGATTTTGCTAATTCTGCACCCCATTTGGCAGCATTTAATGTTGCAGTAAAGTAT
>NZ_JBALSN010000684.1:1235-1493 GCF_036966985.1 Neobacillus drentensis
ATTTGATAAGTATTGCGGTTCTAATAAATCACCAATTTCTAATTCTGCTTTAGTACCATGAAAAAAAGGACCATTATCTAAGACATCTTTTTTGTCATTCATACTGGCACACCTCTTCTATTTTTAGATTTGTATTTAAAGTACAGTATAGTGTAGGAATAACAAAAAAAACACTCTATAAAAAAAATATAAATAACGGTATAATTTAAGTAGAGAGAATGATATTGTGTCCAACCTGTTAATGATTATTTTAAATTT
>NZ_JBALSN010000685.1:0-1176 GCF_036966985.1 Neobacillus drentensis
ATATACATATATCCTTTTCTTAATCCAACTGCATCCCACTCATCATGGGCTATTTCAGCAAATTGACTAAAGAGGGAGGCATCGCCGCCATTTTTTATATCCCCTTTAGCTGCAGCAGCTAGTCCTAATGTTCCTGGCCAAGTTGAAAAAATCCCAGCTGCATCATTCATACCAAAGATGAATTCTGTGTTTTCGTTTCGTGAATTCGATGCGATTAAACAAGGAATCCCAAGACGTGTTCCCTCACAAACTTCATTCATGGTATTGACCCACTCTGCCATTTGAGCTGGGCTCCAGTTATCTCTGAGAATGAAGTGGCGCAAATGCATGTTTTCAATCGTATGTGTTGTACCATATACTTTTGCCAAAGCAAAAATAGTTTCGCCCTTTTCAACAATACCTTCATCTAACACACCATCATGACTTGTTTTACTCTTATCCTTTTGAGTAAGTCCCATTTGGCGAGTATTAATCAGCATCATTCCAACCTTTTCATCGGTATTCATTAATGAGACTAGGTTCTCCGCACGTTCTTTCGGACTCAAGCGCCAGTCCTTATATGGTTCTAGTTTCCCACTATTATTTAAATCCTTAAATTTTAATCCATCCACTTCAATGATGTTCTTGACTCTTACTTCTAAATTCGGCTGTTTATGGTTTTCTCTCAATTTAATGCCTCCTATTCTTGTCCAATCCCATCATTATAGAATCGTTTGGGACAAGGGCTAGATTCATGTTAACAATTTGTGTGGGTTTTCACATCCAATATTGTTACCTTTTATATAAAATTGAACATTAATGATAAATATTTTTATTAAAAAGGGGCCATGAGTTTAATCATGACCTTCTTTTCTAGTGGCTGTTTTTATAATCTGTAGTGGTCATTCCTATTAACTCTTTAAATACTTTACAAAAGTAATTATAGCTACTAAAACCCACATGGATACCAATATCTGTAATAGATAAACGCCCTTGTTCAATAAGGAAAATTGCTTCTTCTATTCGCTTTTTATGTAGATAATCAATGACACCAATATTCAATTCTTCTTTAAATTTCCTCGCAAGATACATGCGATTAAAACCTATTTCATCTGCTATCGATTGTACATTTATAGGTTCTTTAAAGTAGAGATTTATATACATTAACGCTTTCCTTACCGATTAAGTCCATATAAT
>NZ_JBALSN010000686.1:0-142 GCF_036966985.1 Neobacillus drentensis
TTTATATTCATATTGAATTACCCAATTTTTATTCGCCATCACTACAGTTCCTAAATCATAAGGACTAGGAATAATATGTTCATTCTTCCCGATAATGCCCTCGTTCCCAATGACGATACCAGCCTTATTGTACTCAATAGGA
>NZ_JBALSN010000686.1:210-1709 GCF_036966985.1 Neobacillus drentensis
ATTGTACTCAATAGGATATATCGTTGTGGGTTTCTTGCTTACAGAAGCGTTTTCCTTTAACCAATCTTCTATATCTGCTGCTGAAAAAACAGCTAACAAATTAAGCTTTTCATTATACTTTTTAAAAACTGTAGCAAGTTGTTTTTCTTCTTTTTCGGTCACCTCTGTTGAAGATCCAAGAACATTGAAAACATCATCCATAATGGCTTCCTTTTCTTGATCTACTACTTCTAACTTATTTACCTCTTCTTTATATTCACTAAATTTCATAACGGAATGGATTAGAAAAACAAATCCAAACACCAATGATATAAGTGTAGCTAGAAGTAAATAATTCGTAAGTTTCTTTTGGGCGTTGAAAAATCGAGATACTTTTTGAAATGGTTTCTTTACTTCCACTTTATACACTTCATCTATCTCATCAGAAAAGTCAACATCCGTTTTCATACTTTCTAATACATCTCTACATTTTATACACGAATTCATATGTTCCTCAATGAAATTAACACTATCTTTACTGCACAAATGATCGATATAAGATGGTAGTAAATCTCTCACTATATTACATTTATTGTCCAATGTTATCCTTACCCCTTTCTCTTAATTTCAACTTAGCCCTATAAAAAGTAACTCTCGCCCAGTTTTCATTTTTTAGCTGAATTTCTCCTATTTCTTTGAAACTAAGACCACCTAAGATTCTCAAAAGTAAAACCTCTTTATATGGTTCTTCAAGTAAGTGTATTATTCGGTATAGGCCAATTTTGTCTTCCGAATGAATAAATTCAGCTTCAGGAGAGGTATGTAATGTGTAGTCTAGCGGCATTTCTCTAAGTTGCTTCCTATTTCTTTCAAGGTATTTGTAATAGGAGTGCTTCGCTATTTGACAAAGCCAAACTGACATTTTACATTCACCATTATATCTATCAATGGATTTTACAGCTTGATAGAAGGTTTCTTGTGTTAGTTCTTCTGATAAATCTGCGTTGTGACAAAGACACATTAGATATTTAAATATTTCTTCAGCATAATTGCTATAAATTTCATCTAGTTCTCCCAAGCCTTTTCCTCCTTTCGTCTATATATCCGATTAAAGTCATTTTCGTTACAAAAAAAATCATAATTTTTATAAATTTTTTAATAGCCAATAAAAAAACGCCACACCAATGGCGGCTAATGTATTTGAATTCAACATAATTTGTAAAATTACCTGCTAATGAACCTGCTCCGTTAGCGGCACAAGATAAGGCTCTACTTCTTATTGAAGTAAAGCAGTTGAAGAACATCTATTATCAATTAACTGATAACTGTACTAAATCGTACAAATAATTAACTACTTTGCCCATTTTCCAAGCGATTATAGCTAAACTGACTGCAATTACAGCTAAACTTCCAACCTTTATAACCTCTAATTGTTCCTTATTCACTAAAATAACCCCCATTTTTTTCCTTTATGGAATTATATACTCCAACATTAATAATAATCCTTCTTCAGCTAACCT
>NZ_JBALSN010000687.1:0-2077 GCF_036966985.1 Neobacillus drentensis
ATTCTTCCAACGTGTCCGCGATGAAATCGGCAATCGCATTAAGCGTTTTGCTGAAACTGGTGAGTAGAGGATTGAGTAGCCAGGAGATTTTTTACTCTCCTGACTTTAATTATCAAGCAATTTTATTACTTTATTTTAAAGAAGTGGATTAAAATAAATAGGCAATGCAAGAGGAGGGAATGGACATGAAAATCACTGACGACGCTCGTGATGAATTCAAAAAAATGTTCAATGAAGAGAATGCTAAAAACATTCGTATCTTTTTTGATGGCTTTGGCTGAGGGCAGCCAAGGATTGGACTGGCTCTGGATGAGCCGGAAGCAGACGATATTATCGTCACTATAAATGACGTAAAAGTAGCAATCGACCCTATAATTGAACCGAACACGGAAGACCTTATCCTTGATCGCAGCGGAAATGGTCAAGGGATTTCAATGATCGGTAATACGGGAAGATGCTGTTAAAAAAAGACCTTTATGGTCTTTTTTATTTTAATGCCAGTTCGTGATATGCATCCAAAAAATGTTGATACGTCTGAAAACCGTATTCGTCTGTGTTGCAATGAAAAAATAGCTCCATGGCAATCTCTTTTGCCTGGTCTAAGGTACAATTTCTCGATATTGTAATTAGGTTTAGATAAGATAAAAAATACTCCTTCTTTAATGTACCTGCATGATTGACAGTCATAATCATCCCCCTTATATAAAAAGGATCTCAACCGTGGGTGAGACCCTTAGTAAATGAAATTAACTTTAAGAACAGCAAGTAGATCTATTTTTATTTGGTGCAGTCGTAGAACAACACTCGACACTTTCAACATTGGTTTGAGGGTCACAACATGTAGAAGCATTTTCATTGTTGATATCTACACTTGCTTTTGTATAGAAAAACTCCCACTCATTTCCATCCGGGTCATGAATCCAGAATTTGTCTTGAAGAGCATAACAACAGGTTGTGTTTATTTCGTCGTATTGGGAAAGGATGCCATTATCTGCAAGCCTGTTCTTATGTGCGTTAAGCTCTTCTGTACTTTCTACTTGAAAACCGAAATGTCCCACTTGATTCCCACTTACTTCATCCTGAAGATTAAGGGTGAAATTCAATCCTGGTGTTTCCAACAAGAACTTCGCATAATCAGGCTTTACCTTCACTGGTTCAGCCCCAAATAGTTTGCTGTAAAACTCGATCGATTTCTCTAGGTTTGTAACATTAAGACCAACATGTGCATACTTCATTTTGATTCCCTCCAAATTGTTTTATTTAAAGTAAATAATGAGACTCCATTCTTAGCACTCGCAAGCGCATCCGCAATTTTGTTGTACCGTTATTAATTTCTCGCGGTTGATCCATTTTTTGACTAAGTTTTGTAGGAATGATTCCTTCTGAGGTTCCTGGTATTTCCAAGCATTGTGGGCGTTTCTTTCTGTTTCCTCCTGGCGCAGTTTCATCATTTTATGGAATTCATATTCATTAAAAAACATCCTGAGCTCCTCCTTAATCAATTTATTTTGATGTATTAATCAAAAAAAATTGATATTAATCCGAAAAAAATTAGCAGTGGGTTGGCTTGAAAATACAGCAAAGCTCGTGAGACAATAAATTATTTAATTCTTCCTGGTTCAGTTCGTAATAACTCCATGTTCCTTTTGTTTCTTTTTTGATTAGGTTGGCATCCAACAAAATCTTTAAATGGTAGGACAATTTTGATTGAGCCATATCTATCAAGGGAGATAAGTCACATACGCACATGCTGCCGTTTTTGGTTAAAAGATTCATGATCTGAAGTCTTTTTTTGTCTGCAAGGGCTTTAAACTTTTGTTCATATTGTTCAAACATTCGGTCCAACGATACGTCTTGAAGTTCGATGTTTAATTTCGATTCTTCTTTCATATTCTCACCATCTTTTCTTTTATCAAATTATCTTGATGTATATATGTTATATCCAATATTTTCTTGTGTCAATATATTTATCAAAAAAAATTGATTTATCTAACAACTAGTAATGAAGGCTCGACTTAATCATAATTTAAGACCAAGATTGTGAAGGATTACGCTTAAACAAACGGGTGCTTAAGTT
>NZ_JBALSN010000688.1:0-2012 GCF_036966985.1 Neobacillus drentensis
CCTTGGGCATCTATTTTCTTAAATTAACCTGCTTCTTTAGTTGAACAAGAAAAATAAGGTTAGAGTTGCGAACTAATGTACGCTATGTTACAACTAAGGTACGTCCCCTGTGGATTGTAAAGTCTTTAAAGGAGTGATTATAAAATGAATAAAACAGATTTCATTAATCAAGTAGCAAAAACCGCAGTACTTTCACAGAAAGAAGCATCTAAAGCAGTAGATGCAGTTTTTGATACTATTTTGGAAGCATTAAAAAATGGTGATAAAGTTCAATTGATTGGCTTCGGTAATTTTGAGGTTCGTGAACGTGCTGCACGTACAGGTCGAAATCCACAAACTGGGGAAGAAATTCAGATAGCAGCTGGAAAAGTTCCCGCTTTTAAGGCTGGTAAAGCTCTTAAAGATGCAGTAGCTGAAAAGTAATAATTAATGATCTTTAGTGTTGCATACAAAAAATGAATGACCATTTAAGTCACTCTTAACTAAATCAGTTCAGAAATCTATATGACCTATGATAATTAGGAGATTTCGTGTTTATGTGATACACTTTATTTACCATTTGATTTACTGTTTACATGTTCCTCACTCATTCGTGAGTGGGGTTCCTTGTTTTTAAGGTAAATAAAAAACAGACTCTAAAATAGAGCCTGTCTATATCCAACATTATTATTTATTATTAAGCTTTACGAACGTTAGTAGCTTGGGGTCCACGTTGACCTTGCTCTACTTCAAAAGTAACTGCTTGACCTTCGTCTAAAGATTTGAAACCTTCGCTTTGGATAGCTGAGAAGTGAACGAATACATCGTCTCCAGCTTCGCGTTCGATAAATCCAAAACCTTTTTCTGCGTTAAACCATTTTACTTTACCTTGTTCCAAGTGTGTTTCCTCCTGCTGTGTGCTTTTGCACACATATATTACTATCCTTGCTCCCAGTGATCATTTAGATGAAAAGTTTAACTAATACTATCCTTTACACCGAACAAAAATAATTCTTCCTTAGAATACCATTTTTTGAAAGTGTTTGCAAGATTACAATCCATTATGTGAATTTATGTCACTTTCTAGCAAATAAGCCGAAAGTAAACAAGTAATGAATAAAAACTACATATTCTCGGCTTATTAAATAACTCGTTATTGAGTTAAAGCACCTGTTAGTTGAAGAGTGGGGAATAGATTATTAAAAGAACTCCTAATAAAATAAGACCAACAATAATAATTAATCCATTACTTAAATCTAAAACGACACCTAAAATCATCCATAAGAAATAGAAAATTTTAGTTTTTGTCCTTTCATTTTTATAATTTTTATAAGATTCTTTAATAAACCACCCTAAAATGATACTTCCGCCAACAACCAATATAACCCCAATAGCTATTATTTTCATAATTGTACGGTTTTCTTACTCCTTTTAAGGAATTTATATACCTGTTAGTTTGTCACTTTTCTACTTTATTTAACCTGCCCCGTTGAACGAGGTGAAAACCGAGATTGATCAGCAATATTAACTAATCTCCAAAAGCGTATATATGTTTTTTTTGTTTTATCGCTTCATCGCATAGTGCCTTTAATTCTTGTGCAAAAGTCCTTATTTCTCGTTCTTTTTCATCAGTCAAGTTGTATTTTTTAATTAAGGCTTCGCATATTACTACTAAATCTGGAATCTTATCTCTAAATATTATTGTTTTACCATAAGGGTCGAGATTCAAAAGAAGATTAAAGTCATTGCCATAACCCTTTTCCTTATTTATTAAGTAAGTGTATATTTTTTCGTTAAAATGAACATATTTTTCTGCCTTTGACGCTTCTTTATCTGTTACTCCAATAGCAAAATCTATTCCACACAAAAGCTATCACATCCTTAAAACTAATAACAGTAATTATTATAAATTTTATCAATGCTTTTTACACTAATCTGCTTCGTTAGCACAACAAGAGAAAAGACCGCAGTAGCGATCACTTCTTTAACTCTTGCCCCTATTAGTACAAGTACATTTCTTCACAATAATCTTT
>NZ_JBALSN010000689.1:0-5703 GCF_036966985.1 Neobacillus drentensis
ATTAGATGTTAATTTAAAGGAAATCTATGAAACTAAGAAGCGTTTTCCAAACCATGCCATCATTGCTTCGCTCATGGTGGAACCGAAGCAAGAAAAGTGGCATGAAATTGTTAAACGTGTTGAGGATGTCGGGGTGGATGGACTTGAGTTAAATTTTGGATGTCCCCACGGGATGGCTGAGCGTGGCATGGGTTCTGCTTCCGGTCAGGTACCAGCCCTGGTTGAACGGCAGACCTATTGGGTGAAGGAAGTAGCTAAAACACCTGTTATTGTAAAATTAACACCAAATATTACCGATATAACCGCGACGGCTGAAGCTGCCTGCAATGGTGGTGCTGATGCGATTTCCATGATCAATACGATTAATAGCTTGATGGGGGTCGACCTCGATTCATGGAATACCATTCCCCATGTGGCCGGAAAAGGAGCACACGGCGGATATTGTGGACCTGCAGTAAAGCCGATTGCCTTAAATATGGTCGCAGAATGCGCAAGACATCCACGTATTAATGTCCCAATTTCAGGGATTGGCGGGATTTCCAACTGGAAGGATACCGTTGAATTTATGTTGATGGGTGCAACAGGTGTTCAAGTTTGTACAGCTGCTATGCACCATGGTTTCCGCATTGTCGAGGACATGATTGAAGGTCTTAGCAATTACCTCGATAGCAAAGGAATTGCTTCGGTATCTGAAATTATCGGGAAATCTGTTCCTAGATACTCAGATTGGGGTAATTTGGATTTAAATTACAATATCGTTGCAAAAATCAATACGGATGTTTGCATTAATTGCAACAAGTGTCATATTGCCTGCGAGGATACCTCACATCAATGTATCGATATGTTGACGGACGTAAATGGGAAGAGCTACCTCAAGGTGCGTGAAGAAGATTGCGTCGGCTGTAACTTATGCTCGATTGTTTGTCCAGTCGATGGAGCCATTGACATGATGGAAGCCACGAGGGAATTAGCCCCAATGACCTGGAATGAACGTCAAGCTGCCTTAAGCGGTGTGGTTGAATGTAAAGCGGATATTACGAAGTAAATGATACCAAGGAGGGAATTTAATGAAAAAAATAATCAAAAATGGCACGATTGTTACTGCCGCTGACACGTATCAAGGAGAAATATTAATTGAGGATGGTAAAATCACACAAATAGGCTCAAATTTATCAGCGATCGGTGCGGAAGTCGTCGACGCAAAAGGCTGTTTTGTTTTTCCGGGAGGGATTGATCCACACACTCACCTCGACATGCCTTTTGGTGGAACGGTAACAAAGGATGATTTTGAATCAGGCACGATTGCGGCTGCCTTCGGTGGTACGACAACGGTTATTGATTTTTGCTTAACCAACAAGGGAGAGCCCCTGAAAAATTCTATTCAAACATGGCATGATAAATCGAAAGAGAAAGCGGTCATTGATTATGGGTTCCATTTAATGATCTCAGAAATCAATGAAGATGTCCTGGGTGAACTTCCACAAGTAATTAATGAAGAAGGCATTACCTCCTTTAAGGTATTTATGGCATACAAAAATGTATTTCAAGCGGATGATGAAACATTGTTTAAGACCTTAATTTCCGCAAAAGAACATGGTGCCTTGGTGATGGTTCATGCAGAAAACGGCGATGTCATTGATTACTTAACGAAGAAAGCCCTCGACGAAGGGAATACAGCTCCTATTTACCATGCATTAACAAGACCTCCAGAATTAGAGGGAGAAGCGACTGGACGTGCAGCAAATTTCACAGGGCTTGCTAATTCACAGTTATATGTGGTCCATGTCTCCTGTGCGGATGCAGTAGAACAAATTGCTAAAGCACGCAGTAAGGGTTTTGATGTCTGGGGGGAAACGTGCCCGCAATATTTAGTTCTTGACCAAAGCTATTTAGAGAAACCAAATTTCGAAGGAGCAAAATATGTATGGTCACCGCCGCTTCGAGAAAAGTGGAATCAAGATGTTTTATGGAATGCTTTAAAGAGCGGCCAACTGCAAACCATCGGCTCCGATCAGTGCTCCTTTGATTTTAAAGGGCAGAAGGATTTAGGAAGGGATGATTTTACTAAAATTCCGAATGGCGGCCCAATTATTGAGGATCGTTTGTCGGTTTTATTCTCTGAAGGGGTGAAGAAAGGCCGGATTAGTTTAAATCAATTTGTTGATATTACCTCAACAAGGAGCGCAAAGCTATTTGGTCTATTCCCGAAAAAAGGGACAATCGCTGTTGGTGCAGATGCAGACCTTGTGATCTTTAATCCGAATATCGAACGTGTCATTTCGGCTGAAACCCACCATATGGCTGTGGATTATAATGCATTTGAAGGAATGAAGATCACTGGGGAGCCAGTTTCTGTGTTGTCCCGTGGGGAATTTGTCGTTCGTGACAAGCAGTTTGTTGGTAAGCCAGGTTCCGGCCAATATTTAAAGCGTGCAAAATATAATAAAAATGCGCTTGTAAACCAAAACGAAACACTATCAATCCAATAATTTATAAAGATATCTGAATTAAAGGGGGCGATTGGATGTCAGATTATCAGCAATTTTTAGATGAAAGAGACAAAATTGATTTTCTTATCCAAAAGGGGTATCAGATCAACGGTGTAAATGAACATCTAAACGGGGCAACTGTTGAATTTGTCCACCCAAATGGAAATGTAACCGAAATACTGAAGATTGGAACAGCAAATGCCCGTAAGTATTTTACTAGTCTACTATTAAAGCAAAAACACACCAGCTAGACGATGTTAGGAAAAAGTAAAAAAGGGGTGGGAAGGATGGAATTTTATTTAAAATCCAAAGACAATGCCTATCCTTGTGAAGTCACAATTGATGAAGATAATGGCCGTTATACGATCCGAAAATCAGATTCGAGTGGAGAGTACTTTAACTCTGCAAAAGAATTGGTGGCATGGATTATCGAAAATTGGCAATCTGAAGATTTTCTTGATCGTGATGAATTTGAGTCCATGCTAAATAAAATAAAGGTATACTTCCCGATCATCCATTAGTAATAAACGAAAGGATTGGTTGCAAGGCCAATCCTTTCAATTAATGCTTCTGTTCATTTTTTTCCAAGGAGAGCCAAATGATCAAAGACCATTTCCATTTAACAGTGGCAGATATCTTAAAGCGAAAGAATTTTGAACATGCACACGTTATTGCAGGAGAAAAAGGTATTCATCGATTTGTCAAATGGGTTCATGTTGTCGAGGTCACGAGTATTCGTAATCTTCTTAACGGAAATGAGCTTATTCTTTCAACAGGGGTTGCATGGAGGGGGAATACGGAATTATTTGTTTCAATGGTAAAAGAATTTCTTGATAACCAGGCTGCAGGCTTATGTATTGAAATGGGAACATACTTGACAGAGATCCCTGTGGAAGTCTTAGAAGTTGCTAATGAGCATCAATTCCCCATCATTGTTTTTTCGAAAGAAGTTCCGTTTGTTCAAATCACTCAAGATATTCACTCGATGATTATTAACCAGCAGTACCAGATGATATCTGATTTAGAAAATTACTCCCAAAGTCTGAATAAACGACTATTAACGATTGAAAGTTATGAAGATATACTAAAATGTATGTTTTCTTCTCTGGATTTACAAATTATTTTCCGTTTAAAAAACCAGAACTATGAGTTTGTTCCAGATATCCATCTACTCGAACAAAAAACAATCATTCACCAGCTCAAAGCCTTTAAAATAAACCCATGTGAAAATATTGCCTCCCAACCTATTTTCCTATTTGGGCAAGAATGTGCGGAGTTATTCATCTATTCTAAAAATCTTCCAATCCGTGAATACGATGTATTGATTTTAGATCGGACTGCTACTGCGCTAGCCCAGCATTTACTACGGGATATGTATTTCGAAGAAAAAAAGCGTGTCGAGGAGTTTGAGTGGTTGTATGGCTGGCTTGAAGGTGAGCATTCCCCCGAAAGTATTAGTGAATATTTTGCGCAGAATCGGGTCAAACCAAAAACCAATGAAGTCGCAGTCTTAATCACGAAGCTTATTCCCCTCAAAGAGAAAATCACACAAGATGTAACGTATTTAAAACTATTATTCCGTTCGGTTCTTGAACAGAATGGTTTCACGGTGTTTTCTGTAGAAAAAAGAAATGAAATAACGTTCATTCTTGTAAATAACCGGGCAAAAAAGAATGTAAAGGAACGAATGAAAACAGCAATCGAATCCATCCTTGAATCAGAGTTTATTAGAAAACAATGTTCAGTGAAAATAATGATTGCTGCTGGAAGTATTAGCGGGAATATAAATGAAGTACATAAAAGTTATCAAACAGCAAAAGAAACACAGCGAATCCAGCAAAAAATGTCCAATAAAGCTGACTATTATTTTTATGAAGATTTGCATTTATATCGGCTGATATCACAAATGAGTAAACATATCAATCTGCAAGAGTTTGCTGCAGAGTATTTACAGCCAGTGATTCATTATGATCAGAAATATAATGGCAAGTTGTTGGAGACGTTAAAGGTTTATTTAGAATGCAATGGATCAAAACAAGAGGCAGCGAGCAAGCTTTATATCGTTAGGCAAACGTTGTATCATCGCTTGCAAAAGCTTGAAAGCATTCTCGGTGAAGACTTTATGGAACATGAAAAACGAGTGGCCATCGAATTTATGCTCCTAGTACAAGATTATTTAGCATCATCCCATTCTGCTTTAAGCATTAATAAATATCGAAAACTGGAATAAGGGTTGATAGTTGCTCATACCGTCAAAGAAATACCCCGCCTCATTATATTGATTGTCTAATGATAGCGTGCATTAGATACGAGATAATGAGTTTATAAGGTGTGTATTATTAGAAAATTTTAAAAAATAGATAAAATTAGGAGGTTAATATATATGACTGTAACAAGAAAGGAAACGACGGTACTAAAGAATTTTATTAATGGTGAATGGGTGAACTCGAATACTCTACAAACCTTGGACGTCCCAAACCCGGCAACGAATGAGGTGTTAACCAAGGTTCCTGTGTCAACGAAAGAGGATGTAAATCTTGCTGTTACAGCAGCAAAAGCGGCGTTAAAAGAGTGGAAAATCGTTCCTGTCCCAAAAAGAGCAAGAATTCTTTTTAAGTATCATCATTTGTTAACGGAAAACCATGAAGAATTGGCAAGATTAATTGTTTTAGAAAATGGTAAGGCATACAAAGAAGCATACGGGGAAGTTCAGCGCGGAATCGAGTGTGTTGAATTTGCTTCTGGTGCGCCAACATTAATGATGGGGGAATCGTTATCCGGAATTGCCGAGGATATTGATTCAGAAATGTTCCGTTATCCTGTAGGAGTTGTCGGCGGGATCACACCGTTCAACTTCCCAATGATGGTCCCGCTTTGGATGTTCCCACTTGCGATTGCTTGTGGCAACACATTTGTACTCAAACCATCAGAACGTACGCCAATATTAGCCAATCGTTTAGCAGAGTTGTTTGCAGAAGCTGGAGCACCAAACGGGGTGTTAAATGTGGTCCACGGTGCCCATGATGTCGTTAATGGCTTACTCGAGCATAAGGATATTGCGGCAATTTCATTTGTAGGCTCACAGCCAGTTGCCAAGTATGTTTACCAACGTGCTGCTGCGGAAGGTAAGAGAGTTCAAGCACTCTCTGGTGCTAAAAATCATCATATCGTAATGCCAGATGCCGATATGGAAAAGGCCGTCCAGCATATTATC
>NZ_JBALSN010000690.1:0-2118 GCF_036966985.1 Neobacillus drentensis
CTCCTGCGGGAGTACGGGGCAGGGGAGACCCCGCAGAAGTAAAGCGACGAGGAGGCTCCCCGGCACGCCCGCGGAAAGCGAAGTGCCTGAAACGGAAATCAACAGACAAGTTTAACACAGCCTAAAAATAAAAAAAACCCATTCCTTGCTGCTTTGTTAGGAATGGGTTTAACACCGCCAATTCTATTGTCAGTTGTTTTAGGTTTACTTTAACTACTCTATGATTGTTTATGGAAAATCATTGTGTTCTATTATTAAACTAATGTACTTTCTTGAATTTCAATTGAGCTGTTCATGAACATTTCCATGTCGTCTTTTGTATTTGAAATGCCGCCTACACCAAAATTCTCAACTAAGAAGTTCGTTACGTTTGGTGATAAGAAAGCTGGTAATGTTGGTCCAACGTGAATATTTTTCACACCTAAGTAAAGTAAAGCTAAGAAAACGATCACCGCTTTTTGCTCATACCATGCGATATTATAGGATAAAGGTAATTCATTTACACTTTCTAATCCGAATGCCTCTTTCAGCTTTAATGCCGTCATGACTAGAGAGTAGGAATCGTTACATTGACCGGCATCCAATACCCTTGGAATTCCGTTGCTATCACCTAAATCTAATTTATTGTAGCGATATTTTGCACAACCGGCTGTTAAAATGATCGTATCTTTTGGAAGCTCTTCGGCAAACTCTTTATAATAAGTTCTACTATTATGGCGGCCATCACAGCCAGCCATGACAAAGAATCGTTTAATATCACCGTTTTTCACAGCTTCTACCACTTGATCAGCTACTTGAGCCACTTGATTATGCGCAAAACCTCCAACAATTTCACCTGTTTCAATTTCTACTGGTGGCTGGCATTTCTTTGCATGCTCTATAATAACGGAGAAATCTTTTGTACCATCTTCATTTTTAGGAATATAGGTTACCCCCTCAACAGCAGTTGCCCCAGTTGTATACATTCTTCCTTTATAAGAGTCCCTTGGTGGTACAATACAGTTGGTTGTCATTAAAATCGGACCGTTAAAGCTTTCGAATTCACGAGTTTGTTCCCACCATGCATTTCCGTAGTTACCGACAAAGTGGTCATATTTTTTGAAGGCTGGATAATAGTGCGCAGGAAGCATTTCGCTATGTGTATACACATCTATTCCCGTGCCTTCCGTTTGTTTTAATAACTGTTCCATATCTTTCAGGTCATGACCGCTAACTAAGATACCCGGATTTTGACGTACACCAATGTTTACTTTCGTCATTTCAGGATGACCATACGTTGATGTATTTGCTGTATCTAATAGCTCCATGGCATGAACGCCGTACTTTCCACATTCCATTGAAAGTTCGATCAATTGTTCCATACTTACAGAATCATCTGTAATCATTGCAAGTGCTTTTTGCATAAACTCATTTAGCTCTTCATTTTCATAGCAAAGATTTGCCGCATGCTCTAAATAGGCAGCCATTCCTTTCAAACCGTACGTCACTAACTCTCTTAATGAACGTATATCTTCATCTCTAGTCGCTAAAATACTAACTTCTTGAGAAGCAGATTTCATTTCAAGTTGATGATTTGTTCCAGCATACCAAGTGACAAAATCACTATTGTTGTCTAAAGTATACCCTGCATTTTGGATTGCCGCTTTAATTTCTTCCCGGAGCGTTAAGCCTTCTCTTACTGTATGAAAAAATTCATTTTTATCCCAATTGGCATTTGTAATCGTCATAAAAAGACCATTAATAATAAACTCATCTGTTTTCTTTTGATTAATCCCGATTTCACGAGCCATTGTATTTACAATCGCTATTCCCTTAATCGTGTAAATCAATAAATCTTGCATATTTGCTAAATCATCTTTTTTTCCACATACTCCAACAACGGTACAGCCTGTTCCTTTTGAGGTTTCTTGACATTGAAAACAAAACATACTCATTTATAATTTCCTCCAGTAAATGATTTTCGAATTTTATTTTTCTACAATAAACACTTTCTCTTATTTAATGTGAATGATTGAATAAGGATCAAAAGCAATTAACAATATAATCAACTTATTTACATCGTCATTATAAGTTCATTCATTTTAAATTTGGAGTACTCTCTGAATCTGTTCATAAACT
>NZ_JBALSN010000691.1:0-2561 GCF_036966985.1 Neobacillus drentensis
AATTTATATTGAATCCAACATCCAAAAACAGTAAAATATTTTTATGACTATTAACCTAGTTAATTTAGAGGGATCTCTATACCAACATCGGAGGAAATATGAAAAAAAAGGGTAAAAATAAATGGAAAATCGTAGGTTTTAGCTTTTTGGGTATCATTTTACTTATTATCGCTGGCCTAGGGTACGGTTATTATCAATTGCAGCCAGATAATCATTTTACATCAGTACCAGTTGTAAGTTCTGGGAACAATGAACAGCAGGTAAATAAAAGTGTTGATATAAAAAAACCTGTATTTAACTTATTATTAATTGGTTCCGATGAAAGAAAAGGTCAAAATATAGGGCATTCTGATTCAATGATGCTTGTTCATGTTGATTTAACCAAGCATGAATATGATGCAATAAGCATTCCACGTGATACCCGTGTCCATTTAGATGGCTATGGATACACAAAGATTACGAGTGTCCAATATATTATGCAGGCAACAAAAGGGGCCAAAAAAGGGGTAGAGGCTGCTGTCAAAGCAGTTGGAGAATTAACCGGTGTTCCTATCAATTATTACGTAGAAACCAATTATGGCGGCTTTCAAGCGATGGTTGATGCCGTTGGTGGTATTGATATGAATGTCCCATTTGATGTTAAATTAACCCATCCTTGGTATAGTGAAAATAAAAATAAAGTAATAAGTACTGGTACACATGCTTTAAATGGAAAAATGGTCGCAGAGGTTGTCCACGAACGCTATTCTTTAAAAAACGGAGAGTATGGTCGTCAAAAACTCCAAGAAGAAGCACTAAAAGGAATTGCTAAGAAAGCTCTTAGTCCAAGTAATATCAATAATCTGCCTTCACTCGTAAAATCCATTCCTGATTTTGTAATAGCAAGCAATATGTCAACTTCCGATATGTTAAGTCTTGGACTTGCAGCAAAAGACTTCGAACCGAATACACAATTGGAATATCACCAGATTCCAGGTGTTGGAAAAAGAATGTATGATGACATTTTAAAGGCTAATAACTATCAACTGGTAATTGATAAGGATAAAATCAAAGATTTAATATCCATTCATTTTTAAAATACTGTTTAAAAAATTTACACACAGCTATAAAGTTCAAATCAAAGGAGAACTAATTTCAGTTCTCTTTTGATATTTCCGTTATCTGGGTGAATGTTCGGTAATTCAGCAACATTATCTGTTCCCACCACCAATTGTTATCTAAATACCATTCAATAGTCCGAGCAATCCCATCTTCAAAACTATATTCAGGTCTCCACCCTAGCTTCTCTATCTTCGCAGAATCGATAGCATACCGTTTATCATGGCCCAAGCGGTCTGTTACAAATTCAATTAAATCATTTGACTTACCTAAAGTACGAATGATCGTTTTTACCACTTCTAAATTACTCCGCTCGTTATGTCCGCCAATATTATAGACATCTCCCATAACACCTTTATGCATGACAAGATCTATAGCCGAACAGTGGTCCAGGACATGCAGCCAATCTCGGACATTCCTTCCGTCACCATATACGGGTATCTTTTCATCATTTAGGACACGTGAAATGGTCAAAGGAATCAGTTTCTCTGGGAATTGGTACGGGCCATAGTTATTAGAGCAGCGTGTGATATTGACTGGAAGTCCGTATGTTGCATGATAGACTCTTACTAGAAGGTCTGAAGATGCCTTACTTGCACTATAGGGACTATTTGGCTGCAACGGGGATTCTTCTGTAAAGAAAGTAGTTGGATCAAAGTCCAATTCACCATATACTTCATCGGTTGAAATATGGACGAATTTCTTAACACCAACATGCAATGCAGCATCTAGTAATACTTGTGTCCCTAAGACATTGGTACGAATAAAGATACTTGGATCAGTAATCGACCGATCGACATGACTTTCCGCTGCAAAATGAACCACATAATCAAATTTCTCCTGTTCAAACAGCGAAATTATCACCTCGCGCTCCGTTATATCAGCCTCAACAAAATGATAGTTTCGTCTCCCCTCGATATCACGATGCTTAGTTAAATCACCGGCATAGGTTAATAAATCAAGATTATAAATATCGTATTGTGGGTATTTATTCATCATATAGTGAACGAAATTTCCGCCAATGAATCCAGCACCGCCAATAATCAGTACTTTTTCCCTTTTCACCTCGTTCTCCCCTTTCGTTTTTGTTTAATTATATATAATTTATAAACTTATTTTGAAAAATAAAAAAAAACCCCAAAGTCGAGGTTGTTCAGTAAACGCTTTCAATTAATGTTGTGATTCAAGGAGTCGGTCTCCCCTTTTAGCTGCAACCATAAGACTCATTACTGTAAGCATAGAGAAAGATCCAACAAATAATCCTGCAATAAAGATAACCATAGTGTAACCTCCCAGAGTATATTCATAATCCGCAGTAAGGTGATCATATTCGGTAGCTGGCTGGCATAGTTGTGAGAACCTTAGCCCCTTTAGTTTTGCGCCTCCACTTTTCAATGGGTTTGCCCTTTCGTACGAACTATGTGCTTATATTGATAGTATACTAATTGTTACTAGTAATGAAT
>NZ_JBALSN010000692.1:0-1209 GCF_036966985.1 Neobacillus drentensis
ATCTCCACTTGATTTAATGGTTGGCGGAATAAATCCATATTCCATACTTATTAACGAAGAGACAACCTGGATAGCCCCCATGGAGCCAAAGGTATGGCCGGTCATCCCCTTTATGGAAGTAATTGGGACATAGGTTCCAAATAGATTAGTGTGAGTAATATACTCTATCATATCATTCTGTTTTAACCCCAACGCTTGGCTGTTGACATAAGTAGGAACACAATCGCCTATGGCACTTTTTAGGGCAGCTGTCATCATTGTTCCTGTTGTGTCGGACTTTAATATTGAAAGAGCTTCATTGTTAGAAGCACCTCTGTTGACATGCCCCCAAACTTTAGCGCCTCTTGATTCTGCATCTTTCTTCCGTTCCATAATCACAACGGCAGAACCCTCTGCTTTAACAAACCCCTTATGAGATGTGGAAAAGGGTACCCCGGTTTCCTCTATCTCAGTATTTTCGGCAATCGCACCCGTCTTTAAAAATCCATAGGTAATCCAATCCCCTAATAGAGCATCTGAGCCGCCAACGATACATATATCTGCGTGTCCAGCTTCTAAGAATAATTTGCCCATAAGGATCGCATCTAAGCTTGCTGTACAGCCAGTAGAGATGGTATAAGCCTGTCCATTTATTCCAAGATGCTTAGTGATTCCAGAAGAGATTGTATGCGGATCTCCGATAGGAACATATTGAATAGGTACTTTTTTAAGGTTATTACCATGGTTAGAGAACTTTTCAACTTCTAAAATTCCTCCACCGGATGTACCCATTATGACAGCAACACGTGCAAAATCATCATTTGGTAAGTTGGCCATCTTATAAGCCTCCTCTGCAGCTGCAATGCCCAACTGAGCTGCACGTGGGTACCTTTTATAATTTTGAGCAGAGATTATATCCAGATCTTCATCAACAACTCCACATACTATATTAGAGCCGTTATTGCCACGGCCATGGAGAATTCCCTGTGTACAGATCCCCTGTTCTAGAACGTCTTTAAATTGATCTATATTACTTATACCCGGCGCTTTAACTCCGTAACCTGTAATGACTATATTGTCCATTGTTGACCTCGTTTATGATAAATTATATTAATATATTAAAAATATATTATATGAGGTTATTCGACAATTAACAACAATTATAGATATTTATATCCCTGCCATTCTTCCGAGTTGCAACCATCTCTTTCACCCTTTTTGAACTGCTTC
>NZ_JBALSN010000693.1:0-2538 GCF_036966985.1 Neobacillus drentensis
GCCACTTAGGCTGGGTGTTCCACATCTTTATTTTTGGAAAAGTGTAAAGTGGATAAGGGGCATCGAGTTTGTTGATGACAACAAGCCGGGGTTTTGGGAGAAAAATGGATTCCATATTAATGGGGATCCATATAAAGAGGAAAGATTCTCGGGAGAAGACCTGCCTATACCTGAGGATGAATGGGAGAGAAAAGACTTTGACTAAACATCTGCCAAATCTAACATTAACATCTGATAGCCTACCTGAGCGGTTCATTGTTTGTGGGGACCCTAAGCGGGCGAAAATAATCGCTGATCTTATGGATAACAGCAGCAAATTAGCAGAAAACCGCGAGTACCACAGTTACAGTGGCAGCTGGAATGGGAAAAAGGTTGGAGTTGTCAGCCATGGTGTCGGGTCACCAGGGGCAGCGGTATGCTTTGAAGAATTAATCATGGGTGGTGTCCAGTCCATTATCCGAGTAGGAACAGCAGGCTCTTATCAAAAGGATGTAATTCCTGGCAGTTTAGTCGTCAGCACCGCATCGGTAAGTTGTGATGGTTTAACAAAACAAATTGTACCTCCAGGATTCCCAGCTGTTGCAGATCGGAAGATTGTAGAGGAATTAACAAATGCCGCTTCCATTAATGAAAATGGCATTTTGGTAACAGAGGGAATGACTCTTACTCTTGATGCGTTTTATACAGGTGTTTTAGAATTTCCCCATCAGCTTTATAAGAAGGCTGGGGTTTTAGCTGTGGAAATGGAAAACTCAAGCTTATTTGTCATTGCTTCTATCAAAGGGGTTAAAGCTGGATCTATTCTCGCTATAGATGGTTATGCCGATGCAGAGCTTAGAGAAGAATATAATCCTCATAACGAATTGGTTTCCTCTGCGGTTGATGCAGGAATGAAAATTGCTCTTAATGCTATAACCGAATTATAAAAAGACTATGGACTAAAAGAAAGAAGGAAAAGCTTAGTGCTCTTCCTTCTTTTTTGCGCTTGGCATTGTCTCGCTCTAACTATATTAAATGATACCAAAATCGTTTTGATTGAATTAATATTTGTAAAAATTTAATTATGGGCTAGAGTGGAATTATTATAATTGAGTTATTTATTGTTGACTTTATAAACTGTAAATAATAAAATTACATTAATCTTCTTGAGGAGGAAGCATTGAAGTGAATAGTGATTTTACGATAGCCGTCCATAGTTTAGTCTATCTAGCATATTTACCAGATCATATGGCTAGCAGTGAGTCAATCGCTGCCAATGTTTGTACAAATGCGGCACGGATTCGAAAGATCATGAGCTGTTTGCGCAATTATGGATTTGTTAGGACAAAAGAAGGTATTGGTGGTGGCTATATTCTCGACTGTAATTCTCAAGAGGTATCATTGGCAGATATTTATCGTACCGTTTCACGCGGAAGCCTAAAACCAAACTGGTGCACAGGTGATCCTGAGCAAAAATGTGTTATCTCGTCTAATACCCAGGTGGTAATGGACCAGATTTTCAATGATGCTGAATTGTATTTTGAAAAATATTTAGAGAATATTACACTTAGTACTGTTTTAGAAAAAATTAAACATTGTCCATGATTTAGTTTTTTCTTTTATTCATACTGTATATTATTTTATTACAGTATAATGAGATGTTGCTAATAAACTTTTTTTAAAAAACCAAACTGTAACTTTTTTTATAACATTTAAGGGGTGTAGATGACAATGGCCGACAATTATCGATTTGAAAATGGGGATTGGATACAGGGTATATCCAGAGATGGAGAACTGATCCACGGGTATGTTGAAACCGTAGACACTACCAAAGGAATGTTACAAATAAATGTAATTGATAGTGACAATGAAACAGCGATTGGAAAATCGATTTGGATCGTAAATAAACGGGCTGAAAAGCTGCCCGAGACAACTGGTAGAAATGAAAGTGAGCTTTTAGCTTTAATAGATTTGGCTTTACTATTTAAAGATGAGCAGTGGTTTAAGGAATTATCGGTGAAATTAGTATCTACTAAAAAAAATCATGAAGTGCCGCCTACCAAAAAATCTAAATTTCTAATCAGTGGAAACAGAATGAGGAATTTTGATATGAAAAGGTAATTTTCATATATTTGTCAGAGTGAACAATTAAGTTTTTTAAAATAAAAAAATTAAAATGGAGGAAAAAATAATGGCAATTTTACACGTAACAGATCAAACTTTTGCTGCAGAAATGAAAGAGGGATTGGTGTTAGTGGATTTTTGGGCTCCATGGTGCGGGCCTTGTAAAATGATTGCACCTGTGTTGGAGGAAATCGATTTTGAAATTGGTGATAAAGTTGGGATTCTTAAACTTAATGTTGATGAGAACCCAGAAACAACAAGATCATTTGGTGTTATGAGCATTCCAACGTTGATTCTTTTCAAAGACGGTGTTGAAGTAGATAAGGTTATTGGCTTCCAACCAAAAGAAGCTTTAACAGAATTAATTTTAAAACACTCTTAATTTATATAGCTTTTATCAAAAACCTAAACTATAAGGTGAAGTTATAGAAAGGG
>NZ_JBALSN010000694.1:0-1009 GCF_036966985.1 Neobacillus drentensis
TTGTAATTCTTATTTTTCTTTATCTTATTTAACTCTTCTACATTCTCAGGATAAATATTTTTTCCCTTGCCATAAATAAATCTAAATCTAGCATTTTTCTGTGCTTCATCAATTAGTGAGCTTATCTTTGTAATATCGCTGCTAACCTCACTTATACCAATAGTTACTTCAATATTTAAGAAATTTAAAAGAGCATTTCTTATTTTATTTGAAATATCTGAAAGTTTTTCCTTTAAACAGTTAACATATGAATTGTCGAAGGCTAAAATAATCCCATATTCTTCTGGAGACATTGGTAGAATTTCTCCCATATTTACTACTTCAAACAGTTGAATAACAGCATTTGTAACAGAACTCATAAGTTCCTTAAGATCATTATCCTCATACCTTTTTTTAACTATCTGAAAACTGTCAATAAGTAGAGAACAGCAAATATAATTTTCTCCTTTTAATCTTAGTGCACTATTCTCCAAATCCTTCTCAGTAAAATCTCCAGCAATTAATTTCCTAACAAGTTCATTTCTATTAACACTATGATTTTTACTACCTTTTTTTCTTTTTTCGTCCTCTAAAGCAGTCATAACCATTTTAAGAATTTTATCCGGTTCCATTTCTGTTTTTAAAATATAATCATTTATTCCGAGCTTAAAGGCACTTCTTACAAGTGTATAATCATCATAAGCACTTAACACTAAAAACTCAGTATTAATGCCAAGCCGTCTACTTTCCTCAATAAGCTCAATGCCATTCATAACAGGCATATTAATGTCTGTTATTACTATATCAACATCCCCTCTAGCTTTAATTATCTCTAAAGCTTTCTTTCCATTAGATGCCTCTAAAACCTCATCGAAACCATAATTATTCCAATCTATCAAGGACTTTAAAGCAAGTCTTACAATAGGCTCATCTTCAACTAAAAGCATTTTATACATATTTAGCTCTCCCTTTTCATTAGTATAGGAAGTATAAGTTTTACTTTTGTGAATTTATTCATTTCACTTTCTAT
>NZ_JBALSN010000694.1:1044-1355 GCF_036966985.1 Neobacillus drentensis
CTGCTTTCAATATTTTTTATCCCAATATGATTAAAGCTTGTGTTGCTTTTTTCTTTACTTGTAAAAATTCTTTCAACTTCTTCTTCTGTGATCCCTCTACCATTGTCTTCAACTTCAAAGATAAGATTTTCCTCTGACACATATCCAGCTATAATGATATTTTTTTCTCCATCAATTTCATTTATTCCATGTACGATTGCATTCTCAACTATAGGCTGTAATATCAATTTTATAATATAAAGATTTCTTACTTCTTCCTCCACCTTAACCACTAAATTGAAATCATCTCCAAACCGAACCTTCATTATATC
>NZ_JBALSN010000695.1:0-225 GCF_036966985.1 Neobacillus drentensis
TCGAACAGAACCCCGCCAGAAACCATGCCCGAAGAAACATAGAAAGTAAAAAAGACAATGATAATGAGTCCAGAGGTCAAGCGCAGCATATTCGAACCATCAGCAAAACGATTCTCCAGGAACGCAGGAATGGTCATCGAATTGTTGGCGTTCTCTGTATAAGTTCTTAAACTAGGTGCTACATAAAGCCAGTTGATATAGGCTCCAATGGTTAAACCAATGGCA
>NZ_JBALSN010000695.1:241-2951 GCF_036966985.1 Neobacillus drentensis
TGCCCCTGCACTTAGTGCTGTGACAGCTGGACCCAGCCCTCTTCCACCTAACATATAATCTTCTAGATTAGACGTACGTTTGTACGCAAAATAACCAATAATCAGCATACCGACCATATAAATACCGATAGAAATAAGAATCTGTATATTCAAAGCCCATCCCCCATTCTGTTTTTGACTCACAAAATCATATGAAGCGCTTACAATAAAATTTTAAACACGATTGGTTTTGGGGGAATTCCCCCTCTTGATGAGGAGGGTTCCCCGTTTCTACTATTATTAAAGTTTTCTAGATTTCAGTTTAGCTTGAGTAAACAACAGCAGGTAATCGTATCCGCCAGCTTTTGAATCAGTGCCTGACATGTTGAATCCGCCAAATGGATGAGCACCCACTAATGCACCTGTACACTTTTTATTAATATAAAGATTCCCGCAATGCATGTTTTCTAGGGCATACTGAATTCGTTCCTCATTCTTGGAATGATAAGCACCAGTCAATCCATAGTCGGTATCATTAAAGATTTCAATAGCATCCTGCCAGTCAGCTGCTTTCGCAAGGGCAAGGACAGGACCAAAGATTTCCTCTTGCATGATCCGGGCTTTTGGTTGAACATCCGCAATAACGGTTGGTTCGATGTAGAAGCCGTTCCCCTCTGTTCTAGAGCCACCTGTAAGCAATCGGCCTTCTGTTTTACCAATTTCGATATAGCCCATAATTTTATCCACTGATTTCTGGTCGATCACCGGTCCAACCGCAAAGTTCTCTGCAGGAAGACCAACTGTTAAATTCTTCGTTAACTCCGTTACTTTCTCAACGACTTCATCATAAACCGATTCGACAATAATTGCTCTCGAGCCAGCTGAACATTTTTGTCCTTGGAAACCGAATGCGGAAGCGACAATCGCCGCTGCTGCTGCATCTAAGTCGGCTGTTTCATCGACAACAACCCCATCCTTGCCGCCCATTTCAGCAATGACACGTTTTAACCATAATTGGCCTGGCTGAACCTTTGAAGCTCGTTCATAAATTCGGCATCCAACCGCCCGTGATCCTGTAAAAGAGATAAACCGAGTGCTTGGATGCTCAACCAAATACTCCCCTACATCAATTCCATCGCCTGGCAAATAGTTGAGGACGCCTGAAGGAAGGCCCACCTCTTCCATTAATTCCACAAATTTGGCGGCAATTACTGGAGTAGCATCGGCTGGTTTCAAAATCACCGTATTTCCTGAGACAATTGCTGCGACAGTGGTTCCCGCCATGATCGCCAATGGGAAGTTAAACGGAGAGATGACAATCCCAACTCCAAGAGGAATATACGAAATTTGATTGTCTTCTCCTTCAATGTTCACAAGCGGCTGGAGAATGCTTGTCTCACTAAGGCGAATCATTTCTCTTGCATAGAATTCCAGAAAATCGATGGCTTCTGCTGTATCAGCATCCGCTTCAGCCCAGTTTTTCCCTGATTCATAGACAAGGTACGAAGAAAATTCATGCTTGCGCTGTCTCATTAAATTTGCTGCTTTGAATAGATATTCCGCACGCTCAGTTGGAACCACCTTTTTCCAAGTTTCAAAGGTTTTTAACGCTTCCTGCATTGCTTTTTCAGCCAATTCTTTATTCCCTTTGCTAACAGACCCGATGACTTCATCCACATTTCCTGGATTAATAGAAATCGTTTGTTCCTCAGTAAATAGCTTTTCATTGCCAATTACTAGCGGGTACTTCCTGCCTAACTCCGTTTTCACTTTCGCAAGCGCTGCAACCATCGATTGCTTATTTTCTTCCAGAGTAAAATTGGTAAAAGGCTCATTTTTAAATGGTGCATGTTGTGTTACGGTTGTCATAATATTCCGACTCCTTTTTATATAAAATTGTTATTTTAATAGATTTTTTAGAACAAACCATACATTGGCAGGTCTTTCTGCCAACCGTCTCATAAAATAACCAAACCAGTCTACCCCGTATGGCACGTAAACTCGGACATTAAACCCTTCTTTTACAAGACTAGCTTGAATATCCTCACAAATTCCATAAAGCATTTGGAACTCAAATTGGTCTTTAGCTATTCGGTATTCATTTACTAGAGCTTTTGTATATTCAATCATCGCTGTATCATGGGTTGCTACTGCTGTGTAGTTCCCATTTAATAGATGCTGCTTAATAATCTTTTTAAAATTCTCATCGACATCTTTTTTCTCCGGAAAAGCAACCGTTGGAGACTCTTTATATGCCCCTTTTACAAGACGCAGGTTTGCGTTCAGATGATTTAAGTCGGCAATATCCTGTTCTGTTCTGATGAGGTAGGCCTGAATAACAAGTCCGACATTGTCATATTCCTTCCGAAGCTCTTTATAAATATCCAATGATATTTGACAGTGATTATAATCTTCCATATCGATTCTGACAAAATTTTGATGAAGCTCTGCCCGGTTAAGAATTTTACGCATATTCTTCATACATAACTCTTTGCTAATATCAAGGCCAAGCGATGTCATTTTAAGAGAAAGATTGGAATTGACCCCTGCTTCGGCAATAGCGTCGAGGGTTTGAATGCACATGGCAGTAGATTCCTGCGCCTCTTCTTCTGTGTAAACAAATTCCCCCAGGTGGTCTAAGGTGACCATTTTCCCATCACGATTCAACTTCTTCACGGAATCTATCGCTGTTTGGATCGTCTCCCCCGCCACAAAGCGCCCGGCTCCAAAA
>NZ_JBALSN010000696.1:0-815 GCF_036966985.1 Neobacillus drentensis
TCATTAATTACGGGACGTCGCAGCATCGCCGGCTCACTCGTTGGCGGCATCCAAGAAACACAAGAAATGCTCGATTTCGCAGCTGCTCACAAGATCGCACCACAAATTGAAGTGATCAACGCAAACCAAGTCGATGAAGCATATGAACGTGTGCTCAATAGTGATGTGCGTTATCGGTTTGTGATTGATATTTCAACATTATGATCGGATTCTATTTGGAAAGACCAGCTCAATGTCTGGTCTTTTTTTAATGATGGATATTCTGTTTTTCTTGTAGCAAGGATTCTTGAGGATATGATCAAAAACCACCCGAAATTTTCATGAAAAAACCTCACTTTTTCAGAACCAAATTTATTGACAGAAAATAAATAAACATGTTATTATTAAAAATTTGATTATTTTACCTCTAAGTGTGATACCCTTAAAGTAGATACATGATATGGAGGCGGATGATATGTTTCAAATTGGTGATAACATTGTTTATCCAATGCACGGAGCAGGTATAATTGAAGCCATAGAAGAAAAAGAATTCTCTGATGAAAAACAACAGTATTATGTCATTAAAATGGCCGTTAGCCATATGAAAGTGATGATTCCTACAAGGAAGATGTCAAGGTCAAGAATAAGACCAGTTACAGATATACTTGCCTTAAAGAACATCATACACACTTTCCAAAATGGAACATCAGATAAGTTATTGCCATGGAAAGAGAGATATAAAATCAACACAGACAAAATAAAAACGGGCCACATACTAGAAGGCGCTGAAGTGGTACGTGATCTCATGCGAATGAAGAAAGAAAAAAAACTGAATG
>NZ_JBALSN010000696.1:892-1046 GCF_036966985.1 Neobacillus drentensis
AAGAGTTTCTGCTAATATTGTCTACCTGCTTCCCCATTTTTTGAATACATTTTCTCTACGAACAAATCCCCCTATCTTCGACCAGTAAAGAAAAAGAAATTATTTAGGGAAATTCCGCATTTTGTAAATCTAATATGATATACTGTTACTAACC
>NZ_JBALSN010000697.1:0-4351 GCF_036966985.1 Neobacillus drentensis
AATTCATTTAAGATTTTTATTTAATCGGTATCATTCAATCCGATTCATCTGCTTGGTTTTCGGGAATCACTATAAACAGGAAATTTGGTGGTAAACTGTTTCTAATTGCTTGAATAAAAAATTCAATTGCTCTTTCAGATTCAAATTTGATATCACCTATGACTTTATTTTCAATTTCAAGTTCTTTTCCTTTATGATCAAATATTTTCACTCTAAATTTCATAAATTGAACATCCTTATTATTTAACCATTTTATTTGATCCATATTATTTTTGCGTCTATCGTTTTATTTCATGACGTTGTTCAATACGTTTTTCAATTCTTTCTAATTCCTCGTTATTGTTAAGAAGTTCTTTTTTGATTTCCTGTACTAATTTTTGAAATGACTTTTTATGCATGTGATTCGTTTTACGCATGATAGTTCCTCCAGATGTATGTGTTTCGTTTTATTAAATGATACGAAAACAATAGTCTCAATTTGTATTTTTGTTGGAATTCATTTTATATTGATACAGTGATTGCAGGGAGTGAATTCCACCGGTATTTAACAGCACTTTAAACCTAATTTTGCGGGGAAACCGGCGCCCTAAATACTGTTGCGATACCCTGTCCACCAGCCATGCAAAGGGTAGCAAGGCCCCACTTCGCCTTTCTTTTCAACATGGAGTGTATAAGTGTCACACTAATTCTAGCACCACTATTTCCAATCGGATGCCCTAGTGCAATGGCTCCGCCATTTACATTAGTTTTATTCATTGCTAAGCCCAGTTCTTTTATGACAGCTAACGATTGAGCAGCAAATGCTTCATTAAGTTCAATTAAATCTATATCCTCAATTTGTATATTTGCCATGCTTAACGCTTTATTTGTTGCCTCAACAGGCCCAATTCCCATCCGATCTGGCTTTACCCCTGAAACTCCAAGTCCTACAACTTCTACTAAAGGCTCTAATTGATATCGATCCACAATTTCACCGGAAACCAGTAACAACATAGAGGCACCGTCGTTTAATCCAGATGAGTTCCCCGCTGTGACTGTTCCGTCCTTCTTAAACACAGGTTTTAAAGCCGCTAATTTTTCTAAATTTGTTTTCCTTGGGTGTTCATCTTTAGAAAAAATAATAGATTCTCCCTTTTTTTGTAGAACTTTTACAGGAACAATCTCGTTCTGGAAATCGCCATTTTCAATGGCATTAAGTGCCTTTTGCTGACTTTCAAATGCAAATAAATCTTGCTCCTCACGGGAGATCGAATAATCTTCAGCCAGATTTTCTGCTGTCATTCCCATTACAAGCTTTCCGTACTTCTCTACAGGCTGGGAACCCGGTTGACTTTCCTTATTCGGATCGAGAATTTCACTGTTTCCTGAAAGAAAGCCATAACGTCCATTTCGAATATAATAAGGGGCATTGCTCATGCTTTCTACCCCCCCTACAATATAGGCATGACCTAGACCCGCTCGAATTGCCAAGAAACCATTATGAATAGACTGCATACCCGATCCACATTGGCGATTTACGGTGTACCCTGGAATTGACTCCGGCAGGTCTGCCTTTAAAAGAGCCACTCTAGCAATATTGGCTTGGTCTTGGCTCTGTTTTGCCTGACCAATAATCACTTCATCAATCACTTCTTCAGGCAGCAAATTCTTTTCTATTAAATTCTGAAATAATGGAAGTAATAGATCATCCGGCTGTAAGTCCTTTAGAGCTCCGCCTATTTTTCCCACCGCTGTCCGTTGTGCACTTACTATATAAACTTTATTATTCATGATGTCCTCCATCGTTTACTGACATAACTTTAAAGTCTGCATCCGTCTTTTCTTGAACTTCTCTCAAAGTGACACCAGGCATTAATTCTTTTAATACTAACTGATCATTTTGGAATTCAAAAACAGCTAATTCTGTAATAATCAAATCAACTTTACGAATGGATGTAATCGGGTATGTGCAATTTTTAACTATTTTAGAATCTCCATTTTTGGCGGTATGATTGGTCGTAACAATAATCTTTTTGGCCCCGCTTAAAAGATCCATTGCCCCTCCTACTCCCATGATATTTTTCCCAGGTATCGCCCAGTTTGCAATATACCCCTGTTCATCAACCTGCAGTGCTCCCAGTATGGCAACATCAACATGTCCCCCGCGGATCATGGCAAAAGAGTCTGCACTATTAAAATAGGAAGCACCCATTCCCTCACTAATTGGCAGCTTTCCCGCATTGACTAGGTTTGGATCAAAATCTTCTTCACTATTCAACTCTTGAACCCCAAGCATTCCATTTTCTGTATGGAAATAAACGAACTCTGAATCCACATATTTGGCAATGAGTGTGGGTATTCCGATTCCTAAATTAATGACTGAATTTGGTTGCAGTTCAGCCGCTGCCCTTTTCGCTATTAACTCTTGAACGTCTTTATTTGATTGCATTTTTTGCTACAACTCCTTCCTTAGTTAGAATCAGATGGCTTTCTACAATGGCGTCGACAAATAAATGAGGGGTGACAATTTCCTCGGGTGAAAGCTCTCCTGCCTCAACAATCTCGTCAACCTCAGCAATGACGAAGTCAGCTGCTGTGGCCATTAACGGATTAAAATTGCGAGCCGTTTTGTAATACACTAAATTCCCGAGAGTATCTGCCTTTGCAGCTTTAATCAGTGAAACATTTGCTCGCAGCGGCTCTTCAAATACATACAATTCTCCATTAATTTCGCGTACTTCCTTCCCTTCTGCCAATTTAGTCCCAACACTTGTTTTTGTATAATATCCGCCAATACCGGCTCCTCCAGCCCTTATCGATTCAGACATCGTTCCCTGAGGCATAAGCTGAATTTCAAGTTTACCTTGATTAAACTGATCTCCCACTTCCCTGTTACTAGTAAAATACGAACCAATAGCTTTTCTAATTTTTCCTTGTCGTAATAAAATCCCTAGGCCTTTTCCTGGTTCACCTAGATTATTACTGATCACGGTCAGTTGATTCACGTCATGGCGCGTCAATTCGTTAATTAAACTTAATGGAGCACCAACTAAACCAAATCCTCCCACCATAATGGTGTCACCTGATTTAACCTTTGCAATAATTTCTTCCGCCCTTTTTACTTTTTGCATTGATATCACTCCCAGTTTATTTATACAAAGCAAAAAGCCCAGCCAATCCAAAGGAAATAAGCATTTAGCTTTTTCCTTTGGAAAGACTGGGCTATCTTAAATTTAATGAAAACGGTGAGTTTTCAACATTAAGACTTCATCTTTCCATCATCTTAATCATCAACCGATTAAGAATTTTGATTTATTAAATATATCGTTGGTCTAATTATACTACTTTAATAATAACTTTCAAGAAGAAAAAGTATTTTTAAATATCTTTCCTTGATAATTGCTTGATGATGGTGTTCATAACAACCAATTATCTACACCAGAGCACGTGCAGTTGTTGGATGGTCTAAAATTGTTCCCGTACGTATCCATGCATCGTTCGAGAGACAGGCGATCACTAAATATTGTATTATATGTGCCTCTTATCACTAGGCAAGTTCATATGGTTTTGTTGTGATTTGATCCTTTTATAGTTTTACAAGAGTTTTTCCACGTACTTTTCCTTCTAATATGGCAGCTAATACTTCTGGCAGCTCATTTAATGAGATTTCATTTACCATATCTTCATTTAACTTTGTTGGTTTCAAATCATCACCTAGACGATTCCAAACTTTTAAACGCTTCTTCATTGGACATTCAACCGAGTCAATGCAAGCCAATTAACACCTCTTAAAATATAAGGAAAAACGGTTGTGGAAACTTCTACCCCAATCAACGTTTCTTTGTTTCGTTCTTTTATATGCCGAATAATCTCTACTTTCGTTCCTTCCATATCTTTTCCTTCAGTATGATCCCTCACCTTCAAAATTACGCTTTATTATACGTTTGGTTGTTTTTAATAACCCAAATGTTCCCACCTTATTAAAATTTCATAATCATTCATTAGTTTCCCGCATGTTTGCGGGATTCCTTTGATAACATGATTTATATACTTTTCTCCTTTACTCGCTGGGCTTATTAGCTTCCTGACAGGTGGGGCGCAGTTGGCTCACATAGAATTAAGAACAATCATTCTCGAAATATCAAAAAAAGAAAGCTTAATCCGAGACAGACAGAGTCATGTCGATAATATTTTCCAGTTTTTGTTTGTCATCGGTAGTTTTCGCTAAAACGCGTAATCCCACTAACGAATTATCGATTGACTAGCCAAATTGTGTAAACAAAATGCAAAGATAACGATTTAAGACTCCCAATTTGATCAAGCTTGCTTTTGTGCCGTAAAATCTAGGTTGACTACCTTTTTATTATTTAAG
>NZ_JBALSN010000698.1:0-2188 GCF_036966985.1 Neobacillus drentensis
GGTTAACACAAATATTCTGAATTTTCAATAATACTAATTTATGTAAAAGTAATTTTCAGAAAACTATTTTGTTCTGCGTAGGATTTAGTCCCCTACTATGCTAATATAGGGATTAAGGTACATAGGAGGTTTAATATGGAAGCCATAAAAAAAGGAACAACCATCCAATCATTACAAATAGGTATGGGCATTATTGATATCATCGCCAAACAAGGCAGGCCATTAAGATTTTCAGATATTCAAGACTTAACACAGATTACAAAGAGTAATCTTTATAAATACTTAAATACTTTTACACAATTAGGTCTTCTGTATCGACACATGGAAACAGGAGAATATGTATTGGGAAGCAAGTTGATTGAATATGGAATGGCCGCTGTCGATCAAGAAAATGTTATCGACCGGATCTCACCTTTTCTGCATGAAATTAACGAAAAAAGTTCGAGTACTGTACTATTTTCCAGTTGGACCGATAATGGTCCAATGATTGTTAGAGATTTGAACAACAATCGAGGGTTTAATATTGGCGCTCAAATAGGAACCTTACTTCCTATTCGTTCAGCAACAGGTAAAGTGTTTATGGCCTTCATGGATGAGCATATGATTCGTGAATGGAAGGTGAAAGAATTTATGCAAATTCCTCCAGAAAAGGTTAGTCAACTTGAGGATGAATGCGGACTCATACGTGAGAAAGAAATTGCCTTTGCAAGGGAACCGCTGGTATCCTCTGTGTCATCTGTTTCCATCCCAGTTTTAAACTATCAGAAAAAACTGCTTGGAGCCGTAACAGTAGTAGGCTTTTCTGAGTTTATCCCACAAAATGAAAATAATGAACTTTCCCATTATTTAATAGGAATCAGCAAAGAAATTTCTGCTAGTTTCGGGTATATGTCAGACGTGGAATAGGAACTAGGATGTCTCAGTAAAAAGAGGATTAAGATTGATGATAGAGATTACCCGGTTCGATTATATAAAAAATGTCCTTCATCATGCCGATGAAGGACTTCTTTAACAAATCGGTTAAGCTTATTTCATCATTTGTTTCACCAATTCCCTATTTCGCTTTTTAAAAAGATCATTGTGAGAAGAAACCATCCCGATTTTACTTGCGTCAGGCTGAATAAATTGTTTCGCTTTGTTTACCGCGTTTGCTGCATCCTGGAAGGCACCTGTTATTAAATTTACCTTTCCGTCATACATAAGGATATCACCAGCAGCAAACAGTCCTTCTACTGATGATTCACTCACAGAATTACCTGCAATATAATAATTGTCTGCTATTTTAATATTTAAACTACTGTTTTCAAGTAATGTGGCGTCTTGTTCATACCCATGATTAATTATCACTTCATCAATTGGCAAATGAGAAACCTCTCCTGAATCATGATTTGTCAGTTCCACCATTTCAATACATTCATGATTGCTGCTGGCAATCAGTTTGGTAATAGAGGTGTGAAATAAACAAACCGCAGAACTCTTCATTAACTGCGTTGCTTGCGCCTCGTGGCCTTTTAATGCTTCTTTTCGATAGGTCACATAAACTTTTTTGGCAATCGACTCTAACTCATTCGCCCAATCAATGGCTGTATTTCCACCACCTGAAATGATGACAGTCTTATCTTTGAAATGTTTTAATGACTTGACTGTGTAATTTAAATTAGATACCTCAAATCTTTCAGCCCCTTCAATGTCCAGCTTTTGAGGATTCAAAATTCCGCTGCCAATTGCAACTATGACTGTTTTCGAAAAATGCTTCTGGCCGGAAGCTGCTTGTAATTCAAAAATTCCTTCTTCATTACGAGTAATTGACTCAACCTTTTCGTTTAATACTACAGTTGGATTAAACGTTAATCCCTGTGCAACCAATTGCTCTATTAATTTAGCCCCAGGAATAGGCGTTTGCCCGCCAACATCCCAGATCATTTTCTCTGGATAAACATGAATTTTCCCACCTAATTGAGGCTGGAATTCTATTAGCTTTGTCTTCATTTCTCTTAGCCCGCTATAAAAAGTCGAATAAAGCCCTGCTGGTCCCCCGCCTATTACGGTCACATCAAATAATTCATGCTGCTCCATAAATGACCACTCCCTGCCAAAAAATCTTTAAAAAACAGATCCAATTTAAATAAATGCACTTCACTAATTGATAAATATTATCACTTAGCCCTATTTTAATTGAAAATGATTA
>NZ_JBALSN010000699.1:0-298 GCF_036966985.1 Neobacillus drentensis
TCCCTGACTACCTTGGCAGCGTGCGGGTAAATTGCTCACTTAGCATGTAAGATTCTTTTCCTTATTTGCTCAATTGAGATTCATTGCTGTGGTAAAAATCGTGTTTGTCCCTCGTATTAATTAAATAATAAATAGGTATTTTATACCACGTACTATAGTATGTAGATTCTACAAAATTTGACTTTTTTCGTGACAATCTCGTGACAGGGACTATGGGGATGGTTCTGTCGGCACACTTCCTAAACAGTTAATGACTCTTGTCCAAGCCTAAACTAAACTCAATTTCCGCATCACATAG
>NZ_JBALSN010000699.1:321-1682 GCF_036966985.1 Neobacillus drentensis
TAGATCATACTTATCCCTGAGTATTTCATGAAATAGTACGCAAAACTTATTCTCTGCGATTCCATAAAAATACGCGAATGGATTTTTGACATTTCTGTTGAATTTCAGCTTCCTTATGAGCTGCTTAAAGGATTGGATGGCAATATCTTGGATATGATTGAGATCAAGTTCCAAACTGTAGCTAGCTGCAGCCATCTTCACCGTCCTCCAATACTCCTCGATTGTCTTTGCTTCAGGAAAAAAGCATTTTACTAGCTGGACAAAAGGCTGTGGAACTCGGTCGCTCACATAGGTATGATCTAATTCGGACGATTCCTCTTTACGTTCTTTTATCTTTTGATCTTTTTCAGTTTTTAAAAGATCATTAGTTTCTATAGGGTGGTTCAAGATTTCCTCTTTAGGTAGTTCATTTGAAGGAAAACGATTGATAATATATAGGTTACTAGATTGCGAACCATTTCTTCTTTCTGTTTCATAAACTGATAGAATTCCCATTTCTTTTGCCTTTAGAATCATTCGTTTAAAGGTAGAGCGCGAGATTCCTTTAAGGTTGTATTCTTCGTGAATCGCTTTTAAGACCGTTCCTATTTTGGCATTGCATACGCCAGGTATTTTTGCAGAAAAACGAACCAGCCTCTTAAACCCAACTAATTCCCCTTTTGAAAAATCATGCTTGTGGACCGCTAACCACATCTCGATATGAGTATTCAATTCTTTAAGCGAACTAAATTGTGAAAACTGCTCGAATCCTTCAATATTGCCCGATTTTAAACCCGCCATTTCCTAACACCCTCTACGATTGATTTGTGCTTTCTAATCATCAAATCTAAATTGCTAGCACCTTCACAATAGCGGTTTTGGCAGTATGAATCGAATGACTAAAATTCAAATTTGGAGCCGTTTTTGTAGTGAAACGTGTCATTTTGGGGGTCAAAAGTGAAATTTGAGGCCGATTTTTGCAATTTCATCCACTTTTCATATCAATTTGTAGACCGAGGGGATGGTTGGCCCGGTTCTTATGGTCCAGGAACTAACTTGGCTGAAAACAAGAGAATTGTCCCTCTGAGGAGTGGTTTTTGAAGACATTCCTCGACAATCTTTTTGGCCATTTAGAGTGAGAAAATTAAGTGTGGAGCCTGCGGAGGAAAATTTTAACCAAACGTTTTTGTAGTTTCGAAAAGGTGGGGTTTTAGTAGAATAATGGAAGTTTGGAAGAAATTAATCTTTTTCTGTAGAAAAGTGGGTTATTTCCTGCGGAATTTTCGAGCGTATCTCGACAATCTTCTTGCCCTCTTTGGTGGTGATTGCTTCTGATTCAGTTCTTGAATTCGATTCAACCAAACGTTTGATTAGTATAGCCT
>NZ_JBALSN010000700.1:0-1807 GCF_036966985.1 Neobacillus drentensis
AATTTAAACATGCAACCAAGATTTCTGCATCGTTTTTGTTCTTTATAATCATCAGTTTGCTTGTCGTGCTGATCAGATTTGTCTTTTTAGTTAGAGCTCCACCAAATGTCGGATTCAGGATAATCATCTTTTTCCTTATACCCCCATTTGTTATGCTGATTATCCTTGTACTTTTCCTCATGACCCCACCAAATGTTGGACTGACGGTAGTCTTCATTTTCCTTACAATAACATTTATCGTGCTGATCCTTACATTTACATTTACAATCCTTTTTCTTGTCTTGCTTATCGTGTTGATCCTGTTTTTCATTTTTATGCTTGTCGCTTTTATGACTTTTGCTGTGCTTACGATGGTGTTTATGCGGATGTTTCTTCTTACCTTTCATAACCCACTTTCCTCCTAATAATATGATTTATTTATATATAGTTTATTAAGAGTAAGAAAAATGGGTTGGACGAACACCCTGCCAGGATAATTTTCCTTAATATTTACAGGGCGGATTCCCCTGGTTTTACTTGGATTAGTAAAAACACCAGGACCATCCCCTTGGGCACTCCTGGTGCATGATAGCGTATTCATTCACACAAGCCACTGTTTGTAAAGGCTTTCAGAGGAAGATTCATATTACTGTCACATTTATTGTGAAACACTTCACAATGTAGTGATATACTTACATCATCAAGTTATTAATTAACAAATAATCACTACTAGATTAGATCATTCAAAAATTCCACTATAAAGGAGATTATCATCATGGAAAATAGAAATAAAAAAGTAAACCGGGTTGTCTTAGTTGGAACGGGTGCGGTCGGGTGCAGTTATGCTTATTCTATGATTAATCAAGGTGTTGCCGAAGAATTAGTTCTTATTGATGTGAACGAGGCCAAATCAGAAGGCGAAGCGATGGATCTTAACCACGGAATCCCGTTTGCTCCATCACCTATTAAAGTATGGAGCGGATCTTATCAAGATTGTGCACAGGCCGACTTAGTTGTAATTACAGCAGGATTGGCACAAAAACCTGGTGAAACACGCTTGGAATTAGTGGAAAAGAATACGAAAATTTTTAAACAAATCGTAAAAAACATTATGGCAAGTGGATTTGACGGTATCTTCTTGGTCGCTACAAACCCTGTCGACATATTAACCTATGTGACTTGGAAAGAGTCCGGCCTGCCAAAAGAACGTGTGATTGGTTCTGGTACCGTATTAGATTCTGCACGTCTCCGCTTTGCGCTTGGCCAGCATTTCAACATGGATACTAGAAACGTTCATGCTTATATCATTGGAGAACACGGAGATACAGAACTTCCCGTTTGGAGCCGTGCTGCAGTGGGTGTCGAAAGACTTGAAGAACTACCGGCTGAAAAACTAAACAAAGAATCTCTAGAGGAAATTTTCGTGAATGTCCGTGATGCTGCTTATCACATTATTGAACGAAAAGGCGCAACGTACTATGGAATTGGAATGTCCCTCGTTCGAATCACGAAAGCAATTTTAAATAATGAAAACTGTATCCTTACGGTATCCACTTATCTAGATGGACAATATGGACAAAAAGATGTGTTTATCGGTGTGCCTGCAGTCATTAACCGTGGCGGAATTCGTGAAGTCCTTGAAATAGAACTAAATGAAAAAGAAAAAGAACAATTCAGCCACTCCGTTAACGTATTAAAAGAAACGATGAAACCTGTAATCTAAGAATTGTTGGAAACACTCCATTTTTTCGATAAAAAGATGAAATCACTAATGAAAGCAGATGAAGATATGGAAACGAACAATCATACAAAAAAGGGTTATTTTATG
>NZ_JBALSN010000701.1:0-1530 GCF_036966985.1 Neobacillus drentensis
CAGGAATTGTTAGTCACTTAATAACGTTTATTGAACAATTACTGTAAAAGAATAAATTACAGCTGTAGCGATCTGTATGGATCGGTATTCGGGAACCATCATCTCGAACTTCAGCCCCCGTTAGTTTAATAACTTACCCTCAGCTTTTATAGAGTTTGCAATTTTTACAATTTCTGATTTAGCTAATTTGTTTTCACCTTGATATTCAACAGTTAATTCTAATTCTTCTTTTTCTTCTTCCCAATCTAAGTATTGCTTTCCGTTTTTTTCTTTATAAAAATATTTTGTTCCTTTAATTCTGTTCTTTTTATCCCATTTGGGATCATTATACCAACTTACGTTATTAGTGGCAGTTACTACGAGCTCGGCTTTTTTTGATATGTAATGTAATTTTAGTTTATCGCACCTCTTACCGCAGGATGAAGTAGTCATATAACTCTTACTATACTCAAAAGGGATATAGCCTGGTTCAGCTTCTATTCCCACCCAAGAACCAGCCCAACTTATTGGCATTTTTAGAATAGGTGTATAAAAAATAACAAAAAATAAGACAACGACAAAAACAATTAAAAGGTATTTCAATACTTTTTTTTTAGTAATTCGTAGAGATTCCAAACGTTTTCCTCCAAATAAACTATTTGAGATAATCATATCAAATTATTCGATTAGAGTGTTCATACTTCCCATTAGGTCAATAAGAAAAGCTGCCAATATGACAGCTTGGCTTTAAAACTCTTGCTTCTGTCTTTCTGCGTCTTTAGAGGAATCGCTTTACCATAAAAAATCAAGCGTTTCTTCAACTATCCTGCTGCTTTAGTGGAACAAGAAAAAAAGTCGCTGCTGCGACTTTTTATTTAACATAAGCATCCGTTAGCTTAATAAGAATTTCATACATTTCACTCTCCAAATAGTGGAAAAATGTATAAAAATCTATATATGTTCCACAGATAATGCTCTTTAATTTAAATGTATTATTTTATTTAAAAAGTTTAGGAAGCCTTGCGCTCTTTAGCGTTCTTTAGTTCCCTTAAGCTTTCTTTGATTAACTCTCTTTGTTCCTCGGTAATAATAAAATCCGTAAGACGATCCTCAAAATGAGTAATACGTCTTTCCAACTCCTCTATAGTAAGGTTCTTAGTATTCTTCATAAACCCACCAACTCCTCTTATTATAATTTATATATAATTAGTTATTCTTCATAAAATCTCCCAAACCGCTATTGGCAACGGGATATTCAAGTAACGGAAGCTATCCAACATCTATTCTTCAAGTGGAAGTTCCATTCGAAATCCTTTTAATTCCAGGATCCCTTATTTAATTTTCCCATTGTTTAAGAACTTGTTCTTTTGCTATACGATAAACTTCTTCTTCTGTTTGGTTTTTGGTAGCTATTACGTTGGTTTGATAAACTTTACCTTTATGTGTTACATAGATTGTATACTTGTACATTTTGTTCTATCTCCTTTTTATAATTCTAATATTCTAACTTTTAATTCATTCCACTTCACTAACTAAATCCAATTTCATTTA
>NZ_JBALSN010000702.1:0-3227 GCF_036966985.1 Neobacillus drentensis
TTACTAACTCAAACATTGGCAGATCTCTATTACGTTTTCATTAATAGAGATAATAGTAGAAAACTGACCTAAGAATATCAAATAGTTTGTGAATAATTATACTTAAAGTAACGGGTGCTTGAGCTGAACAAGGGGTTGCTACGGCAGCCCTTTTTTCTTGTTCCAATAACGAGGTAGGTTAGTGCGGTTATCGTAATGTTTTTCACTTAAATTTAAATGAAATGTATGGTATCTTATATAAAATATTACAAAAAATGCAAATAAGGAGAGAAATTATGGGGAAAATAAATTATTCCATTGTTGATGTTTTTTCACAAGGAAAATATACAGGGAATCAACTTGCTGTTTTTAAAAATGCTGGAAACATTTCCGATGATGAGATGCAACAAATAGCTAAGGAAATTAATTTTTCAGAGACTACTTTTATTTTATCTGACAAAGAAAAAGCTGGCGGTTACGACGTTCGAATCTTTACGCCTAACGAAGAAGTCCCTTTTGCTGGGCATCCAACTTTAGGTACCGCGTATATCATTCAAAGCGAAGTATTAACCGAACCATCCGATAATCTTATATTAAATTTTAAAGGCGGACGGATTCCTGTCTCGTTCGATGATCAAGAAGAAATACTATGGATGAAACAAAACAAACCAACTTTTGGTCGGATTTTAGATGCAAATAAAGTTTCTGATGTTTTAAGTATAGATAAAGAATACATAGATGATAGATTTCCTATCCAAGAGATTTCAACTGGACTTCCAGTGATTGTTGTACCTTTAACATCTTTAGAAGCAGTTAAAAAGGTAAGCGTAAATAAAGAAAAATACTTTGAATTAATTGAAGATACTGATGCAAAAGCCATTATGGTGTTTTCTCCCGAAGCATATAATTCTGAAAATGATTTAAATGTTCGAGACTTTGCAGATTATTATGGGGTTCCTGAAGATGCAGCTACTGGCAGTGCTAATGGATGTTTAGCTTCTTATTTAGTTAAATATCAGTATTTTGAAAAAAGTGAAATAAATATTCGTGTAGAACAAGGATATGAAATAAAAAGACCATCCTTATTATTTTTGAAAGCAAGTGAAGATAACGGGGAAATCACCGTATATGTAGGAGGTAAAGTAGAAAAACTTGCCCAAGGTGAATGGTTTCTTTAAACCTTCCTTCTTCATACTAACGGGTGCGATAGTTTAACAAGCTAAAGGCAGCAAATATAATCAATATCTTGATCTTCCACAATCGGGCGCTTTTCGGAAAGCGTCTTTTTTGCTGAGTTTTTTGCAATTGATAATATCTTTGATCTTTACTTTGGTTATACTCATTGATAAGCAAAGCAAAGATAGGGGGCTATTTTACCTATGGATAGAATAATATTGTGGTCACTGCTCATAATCGGGATCACCCTATTGTTTTCTAGTTTAAGAAAACCACCAATTAAAAATTGGATTTTAATTTTTTTATTGGCCTCTTTTTTTTCAACGTTTTTTGGTGTTCTTGTTGTAGAAAAGAAAATGCTCGAATATCCAGTGAGATTTTTAAGTAACTATTTTAGTTCCAGCCTTCTTTATGAATATCTTCTATTTCCAGTTGTTTGTATTTACTTTTATCAAACGACTTATCGTTCAAGATATCTCAACATTGTTCTACAATGTATTTTGTACACCACTGTTTTAACGATAATTGAGATTTTTTTTGAAAGATATACCGAATTAATTAAATACCATACATGGACATGGATATACACATTTATAAGCACCTTTCTTCTAATGATGTTTATCCGTTTCCTTATGCACTTGATAAACAGGAAAGAAAGATATAATTAAGGAATCTCCATTGCAAGGTTTACCATTTCTTTATCTATCTATTGCTTTTCTTTTAATAACTAAGAGCCATTTTTGCACTTCGCATTTTTCAATAGTCCGTATTCTGGCGCATTAATTGAATAAAAATATTGATTAGTCAAAAAATGATAATTTGATGAGGTTAACAAAATGTATGAATTTAAAGAAGAATCTGGAAGAAAAGAAAAGCGATATAAGGCTTACCTATTTGTATTTATTATTACTGTACTAATATATACATTCATTGACCTTTCGACTAGGGAATAGAAAAGGTTTCAATGTATCGAATAGTCTTAAGTCTTTTAGTTTATTCTAGTATCTTCTATTTTGCTTTGCGTAGGAAGTTATGGGCTAACTTAATGATTAAATTTTTTGTATGGCTAAATATCTACGTATAGAGAATAGAAATTAATATATGGAATTGAGAAAAATGGAGGCTTTAGTTGCTGGATTGTTGATTTTAATTCTAGGAATAACCTTTTGCATATTAGTCTTGTTAAAATATATGACAGCGGAACATTCGAAGGAAGTTAAGAAGTGGAAATGAATAAAAAATGATACCTATGCTCTTGGCAGTTCCGGATATAATTCTATTTCACAAAATAGCAAGAAAAATCTTAAAATATTGCGAAAATAATTCTAATAGTGTTATCACTTATTATAGTTGTAATCGGTGCTTTCTCTTTATGGGTCTTTTTTTGGTAGATTGACTCCTTGCTTGTTCAGCTTATGAAGGATTAGTGAAACAAAATGTAATATAAAAAATGGTGGCACAGACCAATTTCTGGGTCTGTGCGCTAATTAAAAGTAACCCCTTACTATTGTTGAGGAGCGGAAGGAGTTGAAATACTTTGTAATGCCTGTTCCGCTTCGTTTGCATATTGATTTTGTACCGCTAAATCACCTAAAGCAACCATTCCTACTATTTGTCCATTTTCGATTACCGGCACTCGGCGAATTTGCTGCTGTGCCATCAAATTTGCTGCTTGATGAACATCCATATCAGGTGTACCTTGTACGATTTGCTGTGCAGTCATGACTTGAGATACTGGTGTTTGTGCATTTTCTCCTTGTGCTGTCGTACGAAGGGTAATATCACGATCCGTTATAATTCCAACGATTTGTCTGCTGTTATTTACAACTGGGATTGCACCGATATTATATTCGCTCATTAACGCTGCAGCTTCCTGTACGGTCTGTGTATCGTTAACTGTTACAATATTTGATGTCATTATATCTCTTAATTGTGCCATGAAACTACCTCCAAATATATTTATCCTTTATAGGATAGGGTACTTTGGCGATATTATTAATGGTAATTTTTTTCAATTAAAAGCTGTATAGTTTTTTATTAAAATGTCACCACTCTACCTTTCTGCTTAATAA
>NZ_JBALSN010000703.1:0-1383 GCF_036966985.1 Neobacillus drentensis
CTATTACTGAGGATGAAAAAGTAAGAAAAGAGTTGTTTGAGACTGTAGTAATGTCTTAAGAACACACACATTAAAGGAGGCAAAAGTCCAATGATAAAGAAAAACGGAGAAGTAGTGTCGATCGGTTCTATACGGGATCTACCAGAACGAATAGGTAAAACTGTATGTGTTGGAGATAAAGAGGTGGCTGTATTCAAATTATTAAACGGAACCATTCGCGCCGTAGAAAATCGCTGTCCACATAAAGGCGGGGTTTTGAGCGAAGGCTTGGTAAGCGGCGAATTTGTATTCTGTCCGATGCATGATTGGAAAATATGTTTGGATAATGGCAAGGTGCAGGAGCCGGATTCTGGTTGTGTGAAAACCTATCAAACTAAAATAGTCGGGGATGAAGTGTTTCTCCTCATCGATTAGTTCACAAAAAAGGAGGTCAGGTTCATATGACCGATAAAAAGGGGAAAGTTTATATTGTTGGAGCCGGGCCTGGCGATCCTGAGTTAATTACAGTTAAAGCAATGAAATGCCTTGAACGGGCTGAAGTCATTCTTTATGATCGACTCGTTAATCCGAGCTTACTAGATTACTGTAAAGCTAATACTGAGTTCATTTATTGTGGAAAAGAGCCGGGGAACCATTGTGTTTCCCAGGATTCCATCCATAAGATTTTACTTGAAAAAGCCAAGGCTTGCAAAATAGTTGTTCGTTTAAAAGGAGGCGACCCGTTTATTTTTGGACGCGGTGGTGAAGAAGCAGAAGTATTAGCGCAAAATGGAATCGACTTTGAAGTAGTTCCAGGAATCACTTCTGGAATTGCTGCTCCAGCCTACGCAGGAATACCTGTCACTCACCGAGAACTGAGCCGATCCTTTGCTATGGTTACAGGTCATTGTTTGAACGGTCAACCCAATAATATTCACTGGGACCAACTCGCTCACGGTGTTGATACCCTGGCTATTTATATGGGAGTCAAGCATCTTCCATTTATCTGTGCCCAATTGCAAGCCTGTGGGAAGGACTCGGCTACACCCATTGCTGTCATTGAACAAGGGACAACAGGGAATCAACGAACAGTAGCCGCTACACTAGAGACGATCGTTGAAGTAGTAACAGAGAAACGAATCACCAATCCAGCGATGATTGTTATCGGAGAAGTGGTGAAACTATCGAATAAACTATCGTGGTTTCCTGAAAAGTTTAAAGAAGAGATACTTTTATAAGGGGTTTTGGAGTTTATAATGAAGATTATAGACTCTTTTTTTTGGCTAATAATTCTGACAAACTAGAAAGAGTGCAAAATTTCTGATGGTAATCAATTATTCCCATTGAATTTAGGTAGATTTTTTTAAGATTTCTCTCCATAATAATATTTATTGATATTAATAG
>NZ_JBALSN010000704.1:0-1081 GCF_036966985.1 Neobacillus drentensis
TAAGTATAGTTAATATAAATTTTCACTAAATAGATTATAATCAAAATTAAAAATACAAGATATATATTTTTTTACAAAAAATTGTAGAACCAGTATATTTATACAAACTATTATATTATTTTTTAAGAACAAACAAGACTGGAAAAAACTCAAAAAAAAATAAAGACGAAGGTGAATCCTCCGTCTTTATTAAGGTTGTATGAACATCTACACAATAGAATGTCCGACCTTCCTATGTTTTAGGAAGGCTTTATCATAGTATTAGTGTGTTCATCCCGCTATATAAGGTTTTTATCATCTCTTCATCTGAACTTCTCCATTGAAAAATCCTTTACAAGATCTAATCTACATTTCTTGAACGTATTTTTGATACAAATTAATGTGCAATTAAATCGTTAAGGACACTTTCAAACCAAAAATCCCCACCTGTTTTACGGTTGTTATCTACTAGGAACACACGAATGTTCGCAGAAGTATTCAAACGTAACNNTTATCGTTTTTATAGTGAAAAATAAATAATCTTTTATTTTCTTTTTCTACCAAACTTCTAAACATTCCGTTGATATGACCATCATCGCCATTAAAACCATAACCAATTACACATACAGCATCGGAGTTAACAAAGTGATCATAAAGGTTAACATATTTTCTTGACATATCCACTGAGGTTAACGGTTTTACTCCACTTTGAGTAAACATAAACGGAACAAGAATTCTCCCTTGTCTATCTTCTGTTGTTGGCTCTGTTATTATTTCATTTTTGTAAGGGTCGTAATATTCATTAACGCTACCGTTTAAATGATAAACTGGAACACCTTCAATATCTGTGCCAGTCAATACTTGCTGAACGAAATTATTATAATTTGTTGTTCCAATCGCCCTTAATTCAAAGTGTTCTGTCATATTCAATAAGTCGTGATAATAACCTGGACCATTAGAAATCTTTAGCTCATCCACACGAACTTCGTTTGTTATATATCGTTGTACAGTATGCAGAAAAATTGCTATACGACTAAACTTTGCCCATTGCGCTTTTGGGTTATACAAATAACGGAAATGGCTATCAATTAAAGCCTGATAG
>NZ_JBALSN010000705.1:0-2617 GCF_036966985.1 Neobacillus drentensis
GTAGTAGCTAATCCATGACCTAAAGTGATACGATTGACAGCTAATGCTAGTGTGAAGCCCAATAAAAACTGGATGAGTACTCCCGCTCCTACATAAATACCTGACAGTAACATCGATTTATAAAATCCAGCATCCTGAAAAACATTTAGTATATTTCGTAATCCTACAAATGGGGGATTCTTTAATGTAAGGAACGTCCAGTCATGAAAGCTTAGGTAAATGGTGTATAAAATTGGATATAAAAAGACAACCATCATTAAAAAAATCGCTGGGAGCAACAAAATGATTTGTATTTTTTTATCGATCCACGAAAGGATGCCTCCCCTTTTAGATTCTTTCATTGTGGATGGAACTGCATATTTGATTTGCACGCTAAAACCTCCCTTTTTTTCATAAATGTGATTGGTTTATTTAGTGTTTTATTATATACTAGTTTGCTTGTCTTCTATTAAATATTCGTATAGGGAATCCGTAAGGGGAATGCCCTCTTTTAAGTATTCCTCTTCTCTTAAATACTCAGGCTCTCCTGGTACCATAACTTTCGTAAACCCCTCTGCAGGATTTATAGCATGTATTTCATTTACCATTTGATCAATATTACATAGAAATGACTCAATCGTTGTGAAATAGCTCGGATTGATTGCACATAAAAAATGACCAAGTTGGCGTTTTTCGGAATAATCACCATACATCTTTGTAACATGCGGACCGAAAGCTGATGCTGTTAGAATACCAGAGAAAATATCCACGACCATTGACATCCCATAGCCTTTTGGCCCTGCAAACGGAAGTAATGCAGTAACCGCATTCGGATCGGTAGTTGGTTTGCCCTTTTCATCCACACCCCAGTCTGAGGGAATAGTGGCGGTTCCTGCTTCTCTTTTATGTAGAATCTTGCCCCATGCAACATTGCTGGTAGCCATATCTAGAATAAGCGGTTTGTTTTTTGATGGAAACCCGAAGGCAATTGGATTTGTGCCAAAATAGGGCTTCGCACCTCCAAATGGTACGACAATTTTATCAGTGTGTGTCATAGCCAGCCCAATCAAATTCATTTCGGCTGCCTGCTGAACGAAATATGAAAGGGCCCCACAATGACTGCTGTTCATTACTCCAACCATTCCCACCCCGCTTTTTTCCGCGAGTTTTATCGTATAATTCATTGCTTCTTTTGCAATAACATGCCCCATGCCATTATCCCCATCGAAAATTGCTGTTACAGGTCCTGTAGCTTTGATGGTGAATTCAGGTTCAGGATTAATTCCACCTTCGGTAATCCGCTTTACATAATGCTCGGTTCGAAGTACGCCGTGTGAACTTACTCCTCTTAGATCGGCATGAACAAGTACGTCTGCAACAATTGTTGCGTCCAATTCTCTTAATCCTGCTTTTTTAAGTTTTAATACAACTGCCTCCGTTAATTTTTCAGAGGAAACTCTCACTTCTTGCATATAGCTCCACTCCTTCCTCAAAGGATATATATAATTGTACGCAGCATGTGAATGATTTTTTTATGTTCCTTCACTGTGATGAGAAGGATTTTTTATTAGACGCTTTGAAACTAGCAAGATTCACGGATAATTAATTCTGGCTCAAAGCGATATATTTCCGGCACCCACTCAATGTTACCGCTTTCAATTTTTAATAATAGAAGTTCTGCCGCTTTTTTCCCCATATCAAAAGAAGGCTGCTTTACAGTTGTAATCGGAGGACTATGAAAATTTGCAAATTCCACATCATCTATCCCGATTAAAGCTAAATCGTTCGGAAGTAACATGTTTTGCTCTTTCAAATGATAGAGAATTTCCGTCAATACGAAGTCATTACCAGCTAATATCGCTTCTGGAGGACTGGAAAGAGAAAGCAACTGTTTAAGCCCACTTTTAAGTTGGTCTACTTCCACAGCTAAAATATAATCCTCCCTTATAGGGATACCAGCATCCTCAATTGCCTTTTTATACCCTTCGATACGTTCCATTCTTGCAGTAATATGTCGATGCAGTGAATTCGTAACAATAGCAATTCGGTTATACCCTTTTTCGATAAAGTGTTGAACTGCTAATTCTGAGGCTGCATGATTATTTAACAAAACCGTATCTACAGGTATATCGGGTACAAGGCGATCCATAAATACAAGAGGAAACTGTTCTTTCAAAATAGATCTATAAAGTTCTATATTCTTCGCTGTAGGGAAAACGATAAGACCATCCACCTGTTTTGCTATTAACATCTCAAAATACTTTTTTTCCGTCAGATGATTATCATCTGCATTGCAAACAATCACATGATAATCGTTTCCTCGGCATACATCCTCGATTGCTCGAATGATTTGGGTTGAAATTGAGTACAAAATATTCCCTACAATAACTCCAATAGTGAATGTTTTTTTCTGTTTTAAACTTCTGGCAACTATATTTGGACGATAACCTAGTTGAATGATAGTTTGTTCAATTCGGTCCTTAGTTCCTTCTCCCATATAGTCATAGCGCTTATTTAAAAATTGTGAAACGGTGCTCTTTGATACATTCGCATGTCTAGCAACATCAGCTATTGTAACCCTTTTCATAAGCATCTTCCTTAGAAAAACGATTTAGTAATTCGATTTAGTAATTCGATT
>NZ_JBALSN010000706.1:0-1181 GCF_036966985.1 Neobacillus drentensis
GATTTTAGAGGATTTTGAGTATTTTTTTAACTTGATGTGCATTTGATACTACCTTAATATAAACAAGTGCAAAAGTTTCTAACTAAGAGGTGTAATTATGAAGTTTGATGAGTTTACAGTTGGACAGGTGTTTGAAACTAAGTCCTTCAAAATGACAAAAGCGGATATTATGAGATTTGCACGAGAATTTGATCCTCAATATATGCATTTAAATGAGGAAAAAGCAAAGCAGGGGAGATTTGATGGAATCATCGCTTCCGGACTACATACATTAAGCATTTCAGTAAGGCTTTGGATTGAACAAGGTATCTATGGTGATGATATCATCGCTGGAACAGGGATGAATAATTTGAAATTTATAAAACCGGTGTATCCTGGTGATGAATTGTATACCATCGCCGAGGTTATCGATAAGAAAGAGACGAAGAATGAATCGGGAATCATTACTGTATTGTTATCTACTTACAACGATAAAGAAGATAAAGTATTAGAAGTAGACCTGTCGGGATTGATTAAGCGATGATGTGTTGTAATTGAAAATAAGTGAAATAATCTACACAAGTCAATTACGGCTTATGGGTTGAGTATTTTCGTAATTACATTTTTGGAAAGGGTCTTATTCCACTAGCGGGGTGCAAGAGTTGAAGATCCAGCTATTATTTTAGATGGTGTGTTATGAAGTTAATGTAATCAGGAGGTTTGAAGAAACTTTCATACTATACTGAAGATTTAAGTGAAATCTCTGTCGGGAAGTTATACAAAAGTAGAGAGGAAAATTTAAGAGGTAAGCACCAGAATGTGCTTACCTAATAACCTCATCCAGAGAAATGATTCTATGCTTTAACTCCTTATTCGAGTCTAAAACACCTATTACAAATTGATTATCTTCTGTTATTGTCGCATATCTGAAATGTTCATCCCCATTAATAAGGAAAGATGTTTCCTGTTTTGCCTCCAACTTAGCAAAGACATCATCTGTGTAATCAAGTGGTAGAAAATCATCTAATCCATCTGTTGGTCTACCAACCCATTGGAAGAGGAAATCTTTGATTGCATATTGCTCAATCATCGATAAATTTTTCTTGAATTTTAGTTTATTCACCAATACTGTGTTCACTTAATCACTCCTCAGAAAGTATGTATAGTTTATACTCTAAAATACCTAACTACAACGGTATTAC
>NZ_JBALSN010000707.1:0-1591 GCF_036966985.1 Neobacillus drentensis
ACCAAATACAATTACCCATTGGATATCTATTAAGGGAGAAAAAGATATGACAAAAAAAGTGACCATGCAGGATATAGCCGATCGGTTAAATATTTCGAAAAACTCTGTTTCCCAAGCTTTGTCCGGAAAGCCAGGAGTTAGCGAAGAGACACGGATGCTGGTACAGCATACAGCTGATGAAATGGGTTATGCCTATTCGAATAGTCGAAATCAAAAACAGGTTGATAAAAAGGAACTCAAAAATATTGCGTTAATCGCTTCTGATTTTGCTTTTTCACTTAAAAGCTTTTTTGGTGAAATTTACTTAAGCGTTGAAAAAGAAGTTCGAGCCCGCGGCATGAATTTATTTATTGAACCGATTGATAGAGATTCTAAAGAGAACTTAGCTCTCCCCTCCTTGCTAACGAATCAGGAAATTGATGGAATTTTATTTCTTTCCCATATCAGTACCGATTATATTTCTAACATTATCAATACAGGTATACCTACCGTTTTGATTGACCATCATTCACCCTATTTAATGGCTGATTCCATCTTAACGAATAACCGTTTTGGAGCTTTTATGGCTGTAGAACACTTAATTCAGTTAGGACATCGTGATATAGCCTTCGTAGGTGATATTGAATTTTCTCCAAGCTATCAAGAGAGATTCGAGGGATACTTACTTGCTTTTAAAAAATACGGGTTAACGCCTAAAGAGGACTTTATGTTTACAAACGCAAAGGAAAACCAGGGTGACATCCATTCATTCCTTGATACCCTACAAGATGAGCCTTCAGCATGGTTTTGTGTGAACGATGGACTCGGTTTCCTTGGCACCTCTGTTTTGCAGCAAAGAGGTTTTAAAGTACCTGAAGATGTATCGGTATGCTGCTTTGATAATGGACAATTATCACAAATTTCAACCCCAAAGATAACAACAATGGATATTGATTTAAATTATTTCGGAAAAAAAGCAGTGGAGCAGCTTTGTTGGAGAATGGAAAACAAAGATGAGCCGATTCACGAGATTCTGTTACCTACCAAGCTCATCATTAGGGAATCCACTGCTGAAAGAAAAGAATAACTTTTTCTATAGATTATAGGAGAATGTGAAAAGCTTATGGTTAACGAAAAAACAATCTATATTATCTCTGGACCTTGCGGGGTTGGTAAATCCACACTTGCAAAAAAACTAGCACAAACTGTAAAGAAAAGTGCCCTTATTAAAGGGGATGACTTCCTCTCCATGTATGAGGAAACCTCTGAACCACCTTGGGATGAAAAGTTAGTAATTATGTGGAAACATATACTTTCTTTAACTAAAACTTTTATTCAACATGATTACAATGTGATTATCGATATTGTTGTGGAAGATGAGTTAGAGTGGTTCTGCAAACATTTTGCTTACTTGAATCTAAAGATTAAATATGTTGTCTTGCGGGCTGATGAGAACATTTTAATAGAACGTTTGAATAAGCGAGGAGATCCATTTTTAATTGACCGCTCCTTATTTTTGCTAAAACAACTTCAATACTCACCTGCAAATAGAAAATATCTTTATGACACCACTCATAAACAACCAGCTGAAATTTTAGAGGATATTATCAAT
>NZ_JBALSN010000708.1:0-5502 GCF_036966985.1 Neobacillus drentensis
ATTGTAGATAAGTTTTTTACCGTGTTAGCAGGAAAAATACCTCTTGTTACAAAAATAGTAAAGAAGACGAAACGGATGTCTAACGAATAAGTTGAAAGGTGGTCATTTTGCTTGAATATGGAATTAACCCTACAACAAATCGTCGAAGGTCTACCCAAGTCCTTATTAAATGCAACTGATCGGGATTTGGAAGGCTTCCAAAAAATTATCGAAGAAACAATAAAATTAAGAGAAGGTCATCGAAACTTACAAAAGATGGTAAAAAACTTCTCAACCTCTACGATACAGCGAAGCTAAATCTAAATATACCCATGAATGAAGAAGGTGAAACTTACCTTCTTTTCTTTTTGAATATTTCTCATTTTAAATTCGCTCATTGAACCACCAGATCCGCTCATTAGGGACGAAAATTCGCTCATTGAACCCCTAAATTCGCTCATTAAGGGAGTAAGTCGTTTAATTCCTCTATTTTCAAAGTATAACTTTACTCCATTTTATTTTTTCCAATCGAAGTAAAATAATCCGGCCTAATTCTGAGCCCGATTTTTAGATTTCAACTGTTTTTACACAAGAAAAGATCACTACACAACAAAAATCCTGATGCCTTCTATATGGCCCTCAGGATTTTTGTTTTATTATTTAACTAATGTAAACTGCGTTACTTTTAGCGCATCGATATTTATATATGCACCTTTTGCGGCTTTAGTCTTCTTGCCAGTAGCGACAATCTTTATTTTGTGTGCCTTATTGGCGAGACTTTGCGTTTCAAAAACATTTGCTTTGTACTTGTGGGTAGCGGAGTACAGGTCGATTTGCTTTACTTTTACTCCGTCAATATAAATATCAGCTTTTCCCATATTCTTATATTTTAGCGCATAAAGTGTGATTCCAGTTCCAGTAAATGAGTATTCAAGGGATCCAGAACTTCCTTTGGTTTGATTTAGACTGCGTCCGGAAGCGCTGGAATAGTTCAGCTTCGACCAAGAGCCAGAATATTTAATCGTTGAATCTGTATTTTCAACTAATTTTGTCGTTTGGACCGAAACTGTTATACTGTATTGCCCTGACCCTTTAACAGCAGCGGGAACGATATAATACAGTCCCGATTTCCCTGGTTTAAAGACGATCTTTTCAACTGATGCTGTACCATTTGATTTTTTCAAGGCAGATGTACCATAAATAGTAGATGTGCCCATATTAAATAACGAAAGATCAAAATTGGTACCTGAAGGTCCCGCTAAAGTAATTTCATAGGTTTTGCCCTGATCCAAGCGTTTAGACCAAACGTCATATACGTCTTTGGTGTTAGGATTCAGGCTTCCCTTCACGGTCCCTGCCAATGGTAAACTTCCTTTTATATCATCATCATAAACAAAAGTGGCAGCTCCTGAAAATGGGGTCTCCATTTTCTCTTTTGTATTAATGACGACCGAGTAGGAATAGGATTTTCCTGGCACTGCAGTAGTATCCGTATAACTTGCGGTAGTTATCGGGTTTGTATTAATTTGTACATAGTCTGCTTTTGAGGACTCTTTGCGATAAATGCTGTAGGATTCCGCCCATGATACAGCTGCCCATGTAATAACAGGAGATTTCTTGTCCTTATCATAGTAGGCATTTAATGTCACAGGATTACTACTTACGATTAATTTATCAAGATTGATCCCAGAAGCACTTTTTCTCGAAGCAGGATCACTATTTCCGGTCCAGACAATTTTTACCGTGTGTCTGCCATAAGATGTATATTCCTTTTTAAAGATCGTTTGTTTTGCTTTAAATGTACTCGCATACAGAGATGGAGATGCAATTTTGATGCCGTCGATATAAATATCGGCAATTCCTTGTGTAGGATCTTTAAACCCCTGCCACTCAAAGCTGTAGCCAACAAAAGAAAAGCTTACTTCTCCTTTTGAATTAAGGGCCATTGCCGATTCCCCAGAATACTCTGGATTAAATGCTGGCATCCATTCTCCTAAGAAAGTCATGGAGTTTGAATTATCCTCATACGATCCTCCAAAATTACCAGTGAATAGCTTGTAGTTGCCTGCACCTTTGTAGGCATAGACATTAACATAATAAATGCCTGTTCTAGGAGCAGTAAACTTAATCGATTCATTAGATGTATTTTCATTCTCAGAAAAAGCAATCATTCCACTCGTATTATTTATACTCGTTGTTGAACCGTCATAAACATACAAATCAAAGTCAGTACCTGAAACGCCATTCAGAGATAGGGATATTGCTTCACCCTCTTTTAAGGAAAAGGCAAAAACATCGTTTTTATCTGTAGTAGCTTCCAAACTGTCATTTAATACACTTTTTTCTAACGGAAGTCCTGGAGTTTCATTATCATCAAAGTTATCTAGATTCAATGTGCTCACAAGTTTTCCACTGTTAACTAGACCTTTTAGTGACTCTTGGCTCTTTCCCTTTGTGCTTGTATACAACTTTAGCATTTCAGGAGACATGTTTGGACGTAATCCTAGTAAAGTAGCAGCTACCCCTGTTGTATGAGGGGTTGCCATAGACGTTCCGCTATAGTAATCATATGCCTGTGAATAATCAGAAACATACTTAAAATTTATGATCGTCTTTGGATCATTGGAAGTTACATAATCAGCAAAATAGAAAGGTGTATCAAATCGATCCACATCATATTTACTATTTTCATAGATTCCACCAGATAGACCTTCTACATCCAAACCAGGTCCCATATCAGTAAAAACATTTAAATGTAAATAATCCTTAACAAGTGGTGATTTCTCTTGGCCAGATAGTGCATTCTGTCCAGATACCAACAATTTCCCCCCACCAGTAAGGTAAGTTTTTAATAGATCGGTATCTTTAGTGGTTAATGTTGTTCCTTCCTCAGAAAAAAAGCCAAGACCATTTCCTGTAAACCAAATGACCCCATCGTAGGATGATAAGTCACTACTATTCAGGTTATCAGATAGAGATGAATCGGAACTAAGCGTAACCGTTTTTACTAAAGAATGATTAGCCAATAGTTTTTGATAAATTGGCAAATAGTTTTTAAATAGGGCACGCAGATCAGGCTCGTCCTTAAATAAGTCTGCAAGATCACTTTCATCATCTTGGACAAGCAGAATGTTACTAGACGGATCAATCAATTCTAAATAACTTAATGCTTTGTCAAAAGCGTCTTGCCTTTGTGTCTCGGAAATTTTTTCATACCCAATGCCATCAAAAATCGCTTTGTAATTGTCCCCAGTGGTTTGTGCTGATGCTCCTGGCTTGTCAATATTCAATGCTTTTGTCAACTCATCCAGTGGGAATTTAGGAACGGTACTTAAAATGTCCACACCAGGTGCAGCCACATCAACAGCATTGTAGCCATAATTGGAGAATGGTGCTAGTTTACCCTTGTTATCAACTGCAGCAACTGCTAATATATTTGCACTTTCAAAACTAGCAGGATAAGCTCCGCCCTCATCATTATCCATTCCATCATTTCCGGCAGCGGCTACAAATAAACTACCACTATTTGCGATGGCTTCTTCTAGTAAGGGGTCATATTCTTCTCCGCCCCAACTGTTATTCGTTATTTTTACTCCCATCGATTTTGCATACGCAATGGCCTCGATGGCATCAGCTGTTGTTCCCCCATCAGGACCTAAAAATTTTATCGGTAAAATTTTCACATTTGGGGCCACACCGATGACACCTTTATTTTCACTTATATTTGCTCCTTCTGAGGCCGCAGCAATGGTTCCTGAGACATGTGTACCGTGCTCATCCCCTTCTAGTGCATCATAAACGGTGTTATCATCATTATAAAAATCCCATCCATGGATATCGTCAATATAACCGTTGTGGTCATCGTCGATATTATTGCCAGGTATTTCTTTTGTGTTGGTCCAAATTTTCCCCTCTAAATCAGGGTGATTGATATCAACGCCCGTATCAATGACACCGACAACCACTTCTGGCACGGTTGAACTAAATTTGTCCCATCCTTCTGGTGCATCTACATCTTTATCTGCTAATCCATTAATCTCTTTGATAGCTTGTCCTTTATTGTCTAAGCCCCATAATTTATCATAATAGTTAGGAGTGTTGTTGATATCGGAAGGATTATATTTGTAGTTAGGTTGAACCGATTCGATTGTTGAATCTTTTTTTAGTGAACTTATGTATTCACTCGTACTTTGACCAGCAGGAATTTTAACAACCTCTGCATTTAAAGATTTTAATTTCTTCGTCGATTTTAATGAAAATTTCTTTTGAAGTGTACTAATTTCTCCAGAAGTCACTTTTTTCTTATATTTAATGATTAATTCGCCTGTTTGATAATGATTCTTACTTTGTGATTCTTCATTATTCAATTTTTCCTTGATCTCTGTTACTAAGTTATTTTGTGTCTTCCTGTTAATAGAAACCTTTTTATTCTCTGTTTTTACTTCTTTCATTTGGCTTTTTCTAAGGATTTTACTAGAGATAAGCTGATTTTCACCAGTTACGACCTTAGTAGGTCCTGATTGTGCAGCTGCCTGCCCTGTTCCTGTGAAAATTGTTGATGCTAACAGAAAGGCGGAAACTGGTAAAGACAAAAGTGTTTTTTTCTTCAATTCATGCACCTCTTTTTTACTAGATTTATAGAAAATATTATCTCTACTAGAAGAATTATACAATAATAGTTTGCGAATAAATAGTACCTAAATCACACGACAAATTTCGCGTTTTTATATAAAAATGTAAAAAAAAACGGCCCTATCGCTGAGCCAGATATCTTACGTCTGCTTTTCTTCTAACCTTCGGGCAACCAGTGACAAGGCATAATTCACGATAAAGTACATGAGCGCCATGATGATAAAAACAGGGATCACAAACGATCCTTTTTGTGCATATATAATTTGTCCATTGTGCAATAAATCTGGCAAGGCAATGACGACAGCTAACGATGTATCTTTGAGTAGTGAAATAAATTGACTGACGATTGGAGGAACCATTCTTCTCAGTGCCTGTGGAATGATGATATAACGTAATGTCTGGATGTAGGTCAATCCAGACGACCGTCCTGCCTCAATTTGACCTTTTTCAATCGAATTTAGGCCGCCTCGGATAATCTCTGATAACATTGCGGATTCAAATACCGTCAAAGCGGCAATCGCCGCAGTGGTTACTTCCATTTCAATCCCGATTTCGGGTAAAGCAAAATAAGTAAAGAAAATAATGAGCAGCAAGGGAAGATTCCTAATCGTCTCGACAACCAGGGCCAATAATTTAGAAACAAAGGTAATGCGCGCATATCGGAGCGTGCCAATGAGACCACCAAACAGAAAGCTGAGCACAATCGAAATGGCTGCTACTTTTAAAGTGACCCAAAATCCGTCCAGCAAAAATTTAAAATGGTCCAAGGTATATACTTCAACGAACGGTGCTAGAAAATCCATCTCAGCACCTCCTTAATTACTTCGAGCCATGTGTTTTTCTAACAATCCTACACCTATACTTAACGGGACCGTCAAAATCAAATAAAAT
>NZ_JBALSN010000709.1:0-2017 GCF_036966985.1 Neobacillus drentensis
GCACCAGAATTTTTTGACACGATTGCCTTAAACATAAAAAATAGCGGCCTTGGTCAGACAACTGGCTGGAAACGATTAATCATTGAAAAGCCCTTTGGTCATGACCTCCAATCTGCACGTGAACTCAATAAAAAACTCAGCCGTGCTTTTAAAGAAGAGGAAATTTACCGAATCGACCATTACTTAGGCAAACCAATGGTTCAGAACCTGGAAGCATTGGTTTTTGCAAACCCCCTACTACAGTCGGTTTGGAATAATAACCATATTGCAAATGTCCAAATAACTGCGAGTGAAACCGTTGGGGTTGAGAAGCGAGCGGGTTATTACGACCAAGCAGGAGCAATAAGAGATATGGTTCAAAACCATATGTTGCAAATGTTAATGATGACAGCCATGCATCTGCCCCAAAAGATTAACGCAGCGGAAATTAGAAATGAGAAGCGGAAGGTCATGGAAGCTCTTCGCCCCGTAAAAGAAAAAGATATCCCATACGATATTGTTCGCGGCCAATACATTTCAGGAGAGATAAATGATCAAAAAGTTCCAAGTTATAGAGAAGAGCCTGGTGTAAATCCTTTTTCCACAACTGATACATTTGTCGCTGCCCGTTTGTGGATTGACCAGCCATCGTGGGCTGGAGTTCCCTTTTACATTCGTACTGGAAAAAGAATGANNGAATGAAGGAAAAATCAACGCGGATTGTCATTGAATTTAAAAATAAGGAAAACCAATCATATAAAAATAATCAAATCGATCCTAATTTATTAATTATTGAAATTAATCCTAATGAAAATATCTCTTTACAATTAAACAGCAAAAACCCATTAAGAGATGGAAAGGTTACTCCTATTAGAATTAATTTCTCGAATGATCAAATAGGATTGGGAGTACCTGAAGCGTATGAAAGACTAATCTATGATGCTGTTAATGGGGATTCTACCTTCTTTGCTCATTGGAAGGAAGTTGAATTGTCATGGGAATGGGTACAGCCAATTCTTAATGCATTTGAGGGGAATATTGTGCCGCTCCATAAATATCAATCAGGTTCGTATGGTCCTGCAGCTTCTGATTCCTTGCTGTTGGAAAATGGCTTTAAATGGTGGCTTAATGAAAAGCTTCAAGAAAAAAAGGACACTGTACTACACATCTAAGATAATCTGGAGGGAAAAAATAATGTCTCAAAACTCAATCTAGACATTTGGTGCTTCAGGTGATGGAGCAGCAGTCATGAAGCAGTTTGGATTTACCGTTGATATTGTAGTACGTATTGCGAAAAGTGTCTTACAACATTCCTAGGTAGATTATTAAAGAAACAGAAAAAATTATTTTACAAATTGGAGGAGAGATAATGAAGGTAGGACTTATTGGTTTAGGGAAAATGGGATTAAACTTAGGGCAAAATTTAATGGATCACCATCACGAAGTTGTTGCATTTGATGTTAATCCAAGTGCAGTTGAAAATATGAAACAATATGGAGCAACAGGTGTATCGAGTTATAAAGAACTCATCCAGTCCTTAGATCACCCAAGAATTGTCTGGATCATGGTCCCTCATGCAGTGGTTGATTCAGTTATAGGTGAAGTCTTACCCTATTTGGAAAAAGGCGATATTGTCGTTGAAGCAGGTAATTCCCACTATAAAGAATCGATTCAACGCTACAACGAATTAAAGGAAATTGGCGTGAGATTTATGGATGCGGGTACTTCAGGCGGTATGGAAGGTGCTCGAAATGGCGCTTGTTATATGATTGGCGGTGATCCAGAAGCATGGGAGGTGGTGGAACCCCTTTTCAAGGATACAGCTGTGGAAAATGGCTTCTTATATGCCGGCAAAGCTGGAAGCGGGCACTTCTTAAAAATGGTTCATAATGGAATTGAGTATGCGATGATGGCTGCCATTGGAGAAGGTTTCGAAGTGCTTGAGAAAAGCGAATTTGATTTTGATTACGAAAAGGTCGCACGTGTTTGGAATAATGGATCCGTTATTCGTTCATGGCTGATGGAATTAACAGAAAAT
>NZ_JBALSN010000710.1:0-2676 GCF_036966985.1 Neobacillus drentensis
GTCTAAATTTTGCTCTTACGAGCAAAAAAACAATTAAAGGCATTCGAATGAGCTCATTCGAATGCCTTTTGTCTACAATCTGAATCCTTCTTAAAAGAAGGATCTTTTTTATGTTAATTATTACAATTACTTAAGATTAAACCGTTACTCACTGGTTTGTTACGTATTTTACATATTCGGCAGCGGTTTGTGCCAATTGCTCATCGGTTACGTCACCAACCCCGTTCAAAATATACGGTGTCATAAAGGTCATACCGATAAATGGGTTCGAAGCCGTAGCCTGAATCGGCTTCAACAATTCCTCCATCGTGTAACGGTTGTAACCGGTAGGCTGATATGATTCCGCAGGCCCGAATGTAGAAACCGCTACTCCCAGATGTTTGCCGCGTAATGGAAAGGTCGTGCTTCGTATTCCGAAATCCCCAACAAGTACCCTATCGAACCATTCCTTCAACAAAGCCGGTGTAATACGGTTAAATCTTTATGCCTTCCAAAATCATGATCTTAATTCGTCTTTTTATTTATAGTTTGTAAATCTACTATTTCAAAATGCTAAACTGTTATTAAAGGCTTCCTCGAATTTCTTAAACACTAAAACGGCATTTTATCCACCAAACCCGAAACCATTTGTGATGGCATAGTTTACTTCTGCTTGAATTGATTGGTTCGGTACATAATCCAATAAATTATTTAATGATATGAATGGGGGTTCCAAGTGCAACTTCGGAAGCTTCCATTGTCATTTCTCCAAGTGTTGGATGGGCATGGATTGTCATAGCGATGTCTTCTGCAGTCATTCCTGTTTCAACAGCCAAACCTAACTCCGAAATGATATCTGATGCATTTGCTCCGGCAACTTGCGCTCCGATAACAAGTCCATCTTCTTTACGAGTTACAAGCTTAACGAACCCGTCTGTGCTGTCAATTGACAAGGCACGTCCATTTCCCGCATATGGGAATTTCCCAGCTACTACTTCAATACCTTCATCTTTTGCTTGTTGTTCAGTATAACCAACAGTTGCAAGCTCAGGGTCTGAAAATACGACTGCTGGAATACCTATATAATCAATTTCAGATGGATGTCCGGCAATCGCCTCAGCAGCAATTTTTGCTTCATAGAATGCCTTATGTGCTAATTGTGGACCTGGAACAACATCACCGATTGCATAAATATTAGGAACATTCGTTCGGCATTTCTTATCGATTTCAATAAGTCCACGGTCTGTCATTTTTACGCCTGCTTGTTCAAGACCTATTTCATCCGTATTCGGGCGGCGTCCGACCATTACAAACACATAATCAGCGTCTATTTTCTTTTCTTCACCTTTTACCTCAAAGGTTACAGTGACGCCATTTTCTGTTTCTTCTACACCTTTTGCCATTGCTTTAGTATAGAATTCTACACCTTTTTTCTTCATACTCTTCTTAACAACGGCAGACATTTGTTTCTCAAAACCTACGCCGCCTAAAATTTCATCTGCACCCTCTAAAATCGTTACTTGAGTACCAAAGTTTGCATAGGCGCCGCCAAGTTCGATTCCGATAACACCGCCGCCAATAACAACGATTTTTTCAGGAATTTCATTTAAGCTGAGGGCACCAGTCGAATTTAGAACGCGTTTTGTATATTTAAATGTAGGCAACTCGATTGAACGCGATCCTGTTGCAATAATTGCATTTTTAAAGTTGTATGTTTGAGCATTTGTTTCGCCCATTACGCGTAATGAATTACTGTCTACAAAGAATGCTTCACCACGTACAATCTTGACTTTATTTCCTTTTAATAGTCCTTCGACACCGTCAGTTAACTTTTTCACTACACTAGCTTTCCACTCTTGTACCTTTGAAAAATCAACCTTTACATTCTCTGCTGTAATTCCATATGCATCCGAATGCTTAGCTGTTTCATAGCGGTGACCAGCAGCAATTAATGCCTTTGAAGGAATACAGCCGACATTACAACATACACCGCCCAAATATTCCTTTTCAACAATTGTTACTTTTTGTCCCAGCTGGGCAGCACGAATTGCTGCTACATAACCCCCAGGACCTGCACCGATGACTATAGTATCTGTTTCAATTGGGAGTACTCCGACAACCATTTACTTAAGCCTCCATTAACAATTGTTTTGGGTCATTTAATAATCGCTTAATATGATTCATTGCATTCTGCGCCTGTAGATCCATCGACCATTCTGGAGTCGAATCTTAATGAAAGAGCAAGTACAGGAACTGCTACAATTTTTTCACCATCTCGAACAATTGGTTTTAATACGGCCAACCCCAAGAATAGCTACTGTTGAGTCATCTTTTTCATATTTATCCGATGTTAAAATATTAATTCAATTTGTTATTTAAGATTTTTATTAAGAAAAATATTTACATGTTCTGCAAACATTTCTGGATATTGGAATAGAAATCCATGGCCGGAATCCGGATAAATAATCAGTTGAGCATTCGGAATTCGTTGAGAGATGATATAAGAATTAACGGTAGGAATCATGATATCGTGATTTCCGTTGGCCACGAGCACGGGCTGCTTGATTTCTCCCAGTCGGTCGAAGGTTGAAATCGTTCTCCATGCCCCGGCACCTTTGATTTGGGCTTGCACCGATTCCGGTTTTACAAGCGGCGCTCTTGATTCTTTTCTTCTGGCAAGACGCTCTAAATACGCTA
>NZ_JBALSN010000710.1:2689-4607 GCF_036966985.1 Neobacillus drentensis
ACTTGAAATACTTCAGGTTTTCCGGCTTCCGTGCCTTCTCCGGTTCCTCCCCCCGTACCTGCCAAAATCAAGCGACGGACCAAATCCGGATGCTCTAACGCCACGATTTGAGCAATGTAACCGCCCATTGAAAATCCCAACAAGTCGACTTGTTTAAGTCCTAACGCTCGAATGAAAGCATATGCGTATTTCGCCGTTCCAAAGAACGACTCCGGTGTCTCTCCCGATGACAATCCTATGCCCGCGTTATCGAACAGTATGATCGTCCGTTCTCTTGCCAGTTCATTGATGAGAGCAGGATCCCAATCGTCTATCGTGCCTCTGAAACGTTGGCAGAAAACGAGCGGAACATCCGATGGTTTACCGAAAGTCCGATAAGCGAACCGAATGCCATCCGCTTCTATATAAGATGTTTCTACTGTTTCTGCTGTGAAAGTATTTAAATTTTGTTCTAAATTTTTCATTTTATATCATCCTCATAGTTTATTTTTTATTTATTAATCTCTGTGTTTGTATTTAAACGTTGAATCTCCCTTAATATATAGGTTGAAGTAGTTGAATGTTGTACTTCATGTATTGTTACAAACGCTAAAATATCCCCAATTGTTACAAACGATGTATCACGAATCAAAAATGGATCTTTCAACTTCTCATCTAATTTACCCATAAAGGTTGAATTTATATCGTCTAATTGTATTTTTAGTAGTTGAACCAATTCAACTTTTGAAGGTGGAGATAAAGTCCAGTCTGAAGGTTTTGTTCCGCCTTTAAAAAGTTCAATGAATCCATCAGGTAGCCTTGATGATCCCGTAATTCGTTTGAAAAGCATGCTATCCGTAATCGCAATGAAATGACCTATATTCCATCTGATTGTGTTATTAAACTGAATCGGCTGTATATCATAATACTCTTCTGACAAAGACTCAAATTTTCGGATATTATTTAAACGTACATAGTTTGCAGTTTTTAATATGGTATTCGAGCTCATGATAGCCCTCCTTATTTTTGTATTTTATATAATAGAAAGAGCTATATTTATAATCTATCATTGAATTTCTTAAATACTAAAACTGCATTATGTCCACCGAATCCGAATCCATTTGAAATCGCATAGTTTACTTCTGCATGAACTGGATGGTTTGGAACATAATCTAGATCACATTCTTCATCTGGATATTCATAGTTAATTGTAGGTGGAATTGTATTTTCCAAAATACTTTTAAGGGTGATGATTGCTTCAATTCCTCCAGCAGCTCCAAATAAGTGCCCTGTCATAGATTTAGTTGAACTTACTTTCAGTTTATATGCATGATCTCCAAATACACTCTTAATTGCTTTCGTTTCAGATTTGTCACCTTCAGGTGTGCTCGTGCCATGAGCATTGATGTAATCGACATCTATTGGTTGGATCTGTGCCATATTCAATGCGAGATTCATTGCTCGTTCTGCTCCATGAAAGTCAGGGGAAGTAATATGATAGGCATCAGTTGTTGATCCATAACCAATGATTTCGCCTAAAATAGTTGCCCCTCTTTTTTTCGCATGCTCATATTCCTCAAGTAACAAGATTCCTGCACCTTCCGACATCACAAAACCATCTCGTTGTTTGTCAAACGGTCTGCTAGCAGTCTCAGGTGAATCATTATTTGTAGACATTGCTTTCATCCTTGAGAAACCAGCATAGGCTAAAGGACTGATGGATGCCTCAGCTCCTCCTGCCAATATTGCGTCAGAATAGCCGTGACGAATGTTAAGAAAGGCTTCTCCAATTGCATGATTTCCTGTTGCACATGCAGAAACTGGTGCAAAGCTTGTTCCTTTGAAACCCGTTTTGATTGAAACAATTCCTACCGCCATATTGCTGATCATCATTGGTGCCATAAAAGGAGATACTTTTCTTGCTCCTTTTTCTAAAAGC
>NZ_JBALSN010000711.1:0-340 GCF_036966985.1 Neobacillus drentensis
AATGTGTTTCTGTTAGGGCATGTTGCTCTAACAGAATCAATTTTGCTTCAACTGCTGCAACCTGTAACGTAATCTCTTGAAAGTATGATTGATTTTCTTCAAATAAACGCTCTAATAACTTATGGTCCGAAATTAGCACGCCTCTTGCGTAACGAAGCCTTGCTGACAATCTTTCTATCTGTGCTTCCGCTTGTTTAAAACGAGATATGATCTCCTGAGTCGAACGCTTTTCTCGCTGAAACAACCTTGAAAAAAAGCCTCGCTTCTTTGGCAATAAATCCTCTGGCTCCACTAAATGCAGTTGCTGTAAAAAGGACTCGAGAACATCTCCGATTTGCTC
>NZ_JBALSN010000711.1:358-1482 GCF_036966985.1 Neobacillus drentensis
CTTTTTTCTCCACATATTGCATCATTTGTTTTGATTGTTCTAACAATCGTTCCTGCACACGTGTGCCATAGAAAAGCAGTTTTTGTGGATGGTCAGGGATCTTCTCAGCTCGCTGTAGCGCCTCCTGCTTTTCCTCATCAGATAAGGTATCAAACACCCGAAACGGAAGATCTGTAGTAGATGGGGCTGGTGGTATGACTTGATCTTCTGGTTTCATCGAGTTTGACTCCTTTCATGTCTATTTTTTAATCATTTTATCGGCCACTTCAAGTTCAATATGAAGTGCTTCTATATCTCTTCCTAAAACTTGCTGTAAATCAATCGTTAATTGCTTTTGCAGTTCAGTCAGCGTGACTCGAGTTTGGCTTAATGTCATTTCAAGCTCATGGCTACGATTGGGCTGATTATACAGCAGTGCATATTTCTCAGTTAATTCAACAACAGAATCCAAACTCTCAAAATAAAACCGCTGTGCATCATAAAACCGGTTCGGTTCCTTTTTTGTTATCGTATAGATGCGTCGTGCAAGCCGAAGAATTTCATAATTATGCTTGATCGTCTGTACGTTCTTCACAGCAAATAAAGCTTTCTTCAAACGAACCAGCTTTTGCCCAGCTTCTTTTAAGTGCTGTTTAATATATACATAATCACTGCGAGACAGTCCGTGTTTCTTCAAAAACAACTGGAAGGCAGCCCATCGGCTTCCTGCAAACATCACACCCCACCCAATCATCGCATACAGTATCGACAATCCAACATGATGATGAAAAACACCAATACTGACAGTTATAATCACCAGCGAAAAAAGAGTAGAGAGAACGGCCCATACAAATGTGTAAAAAATTGATTTCATGTTCATCGACTCCTATGAATAATCAGGCTCTCTGTTTATCTTATTATTTATTACGGTTGATGTCCAAACTAAGTTCCAAAAAACAGGCCCAATCCCCGATTGCCCATAAAAAAAGACCATCTAATGGTCTATGAATACAAAGGCGGCGTATGAAGATTTTTAAGCTTTCTTACATAATCAGCATAACTAGGATCCGAGGTTGATGTAGAAATTAACTTCCGTTCACAATCTCGGCATAAAAACTGATGATATAAATAAATTCCCTTTGTTT
>NZ_JBALSN010000712.1:0-7609 GCF_036966985.1 Neobacillus drentensis
CTCGAACAATACAGCCTAATTTTTTGTATTATACCTCAGTTTTAGTTATAGATATCCCCAAGGATTTTGGTCTGTCGAGAGTATCGCCCGCCAATCACCACAAACGTTTCCCGAGTACAAAAAAAAATCTCACCTTCCAGAAAAAAAGTGAGATTTTTATTATTTTATTGAACGACTGCCTCGCCCTGATAAATCCGAAATGCTGGAACAATCGTATCTGAAACAATTTCTTTTCCTTTTTCACGAATAAAGTCTAATTTATAATAGGCATCAAATCTTTGGCTGATCTCCGTTTTCACCAGTTCAGGTGGAGTAACGACGATAAATTGGAACTTCAGTTTTTCGGCGACTGCGAAGATCGGGTCAAGGACATGTGCTGATGCAGCTTGGCCGAATGGATTATCACAGACTAAAGGAACCCAGCTTTGATCGGTTTCGCTTTTGACGGATAATAACATCATCATCATCACCATACGGGCTGATAACTTCTGTCCGCCGCTGCCATCGGATTTCGTCTTAGAACCCTGATTAATTGTCTGCCAGGTTGAATAATGTTCTTTCTGCGGTTTGCCGTACATAAAGGCATTATCTGTACGCATATTATAGACGAGCAGCTCAGGGTATCTATTCCGGAGTGAAACAAATAAAATTTGCTCATCACTTATGAGTTGTTTTATTTCTTCATCTAATACTCGATTATTGTCATCAATCATATCAAATTGTTTGGTAATTTTGTTAATCGCAGTAACAAAGTGTTGCTTTAGCAGGGGTTCGATATCTTCAGCCTTTTTAGGTAAGATATCTTCTTTGAGCTGGACGAGCGGGAAGGATCCCCGTTCATTTTTTAGCTTCATTTTCGAAACCATGGAACGAATGGCCTCTGCAATGCTCATCACTTTCATGCTGGCACGGCTGGCCCAGAAGTTTTGAGCTTTTTCTGCTCTTTCTTTGTCGCGTTCTAATTGTTCCAATCCACTTTGTGAAAAACGTTTCATATTTTTAACGATGGTCTGGATATGCGTATAATGCCTTGTATCCATATGGTCTAGTGTCGTTAACACTTCATTTTTAAAACGAATCTCCCAATCTTTTCCTTCAATCGTAAGCTTTAAATTCCTTAATGATTGATCGATTTTCGCATGTTTCTCTTGGCCTTCTTCCTGAATCAATTGATGTTCTTCACACCAGGATAAGATACATGCTTTTCCTTGACTATTAATTTTTTCGAGATCATCATTTGTAAATACTGCAGCTTCCTCTTTTAAGATAACGGATAAAGTTAACAAATCGCCTTCATAACCCGTAATTTTGGTTACCGTTTCTTTTTGGCGTTTCTCTGCCTGCTTTACTTCTTCTTTCGCTAATTTCGTCTGGTCCTTAATTTCAACTTCCTTGATTTCTAAGTCCACGTCTTCCCACTGTTCAGGCTGTTTTTCATGTTTCTCGACTTTCTTTCCTGACTTATCACGCTGTTCAGCCGCATGCTTTAAAGACGTTTCCGCCACCGTTACAGCCGTTCCTTGTTCCCGTTCTTCTTTTTCTGCAGTCTTCGTCTCCTTCTGAGCAGTTTGCAACATATTTTCTAATATACTTAGAGGTTCATCAGGTTCTGCTGCTTTATTCCAATCCTGATCATGGACTGTTAGTTTTTTCTCTAATTTCTTTTGCTGTTTTTGTTCGGTTTCTCTTTTGGCTTGAAGAACGAGTAATTCTCTAGCCTGTTCTTCTTTAGATTTTTGAAGCTGTTTTAACTCTTTCATACTGCCGTTTATCTCTTGTAGTAAATGCGTTGAAAGATGTGGGACCTCTTCACATTGGTCTGCTTTTTCATCCGCAGGAAAAGCTGCTTCCTCTATAAAGAACCGGATTTCCTTTATATTTTGCTCCGTTGTAAGCTTCCATTCCACATACGTTTGATTCCACTGGTTTTGTAATTCAACTGTATTCTGGTGGTCTTTTCCTATTTCTTGCTGCTGAACTCCTAAAGCTTCCTTTAGCTTTTCTTTCTCTAGTTTTACCCGTTTATTTTCATGGTTTAGAGTTTTTTCTTGATCAAACTCCTCTAATCTTTCTACATTTCTTGTAAGTTTCTCAATCTTACCTTTTGTCTTTTCCAGTTGTTCTTTTAACCCAAGCTGTAATTCTTTTTCTTTTTCTTCTTGTGTTTTAATTTCCTGCAATTGCGTCTTTTTAGAAAGTAGAGCGTTTTGTTCCTGATTGAGAGCTTTTTCGATATCACTAGAAAGCTCGCTTGATAAAAAACGATCAATTTCTTTTAAAATACGACGCAAGGAGATTTCTGTTTTTTCAATTTCATGTAAAGTATCTTTCTTTTCGTCTATTTGTTTAGCAATCGTTATTTTCCAGCTAGTGAATTGATTTTTATCACTTAAAAGTTCTTTCTCGGTTCCGTTAATAATTACAAAGGTTGGCTGGTGATTTTCACTGTTCATTTCCTCACGCATGAAAATCGGTACAGGACTTTTATACATCCTTCCTGTAAGAACCTGCTGATTAATTTTTTGCCATTGCTGCCCGCTTACGACCAACCCGTATGGGAGGAGCGGATACTTCATAAGTGAATGAGCCATTTCCGATGCACTTAATGATTGGAGAAATTGGGTTCCATAAAATACATCAATCCCAGTCTTCTCATCGATCCATTCCTTTAATTCCTTCACATCTTTATTTGCGATCCAGAAGGGCTCATCGTTTAAGGAGTGGTCGAGTTGTGTTTCCCAAAGTTCCTTTTTGATTTGTTCAGCTTGGTGGCGGTTATTGCCTAGTATTTCTTCTAATTGTATCGCATACTTCGATAAGAGAGATTGAGTAAAAGGTGCCGTGACATCATCAATTAAACCAAGAAGCTTATCTAATAGTTTTGCCTCTTTTTTCTTTTGCTCTTCATTTGCTAAGCTTAAGTCTTCACATTTTTCCTCTGAAAACTGAATCGATTGGACAAGCGTACCATGCGAAGTGGCAAGTTGATTTTGCTTTTCGCTAGATTCTTGATCTTTTGCTTGCAACTCAACTAATCCAGCCTTTTTATCTTCAATTTGTTTCAAAAGACTCTCGATCAAGCCCTTTAAGTCATAGGTTAAGCGATCGCCAAATTCTTGGATTAGTGCTGCTTCCTTCGACTCAAACGTATGCATTTGCGTATAAAGGAAATCAATCTCCGTACTAAGTTGAGCCATTTCTTTTGTCTTTTGTTTATCCTGCTGCAACAGCCCTGACGCTTTTTTATGTAAGAACTTTTGATAACCCACATACTGTTTAACACCATCTTGAATCAATAGATAGGATTGCTCCCATTGCTTTCTAGCTTCTTGCTTGATTTCTTCCATTCTTTGATTCACTTGCTCTAAGCCGCTGTTTTGTTCCAATGTCGCGATCTGCTGCGAAAGAGAGCGAATAGTTTGTTCGTTTTCACTCCACTCTTTTAATAACAGCTGAAGTCCAGTTGTGCTTTTCGTTCCTGTTTCTCTTTAACGATTGCTTGTAAGGAAGTATGTTTCTCCCTTTCTTCCACTAATTTCTTATCCCATTGCATAACCTCTCTGTGAGCTTTCGCAAACTCTAAATTTTCTTTTTGATAACGTAAATCTGCCTGTCTAATAGCTAATTTTTCTAGGTCTTTCTCTAACTCTTGGAGCGTTGCCTCTTCCGAAAGCTTCAAGTGTTCTAAGGCACCAAGCAGTTGTCTTCCTGTCTGTATACTTGCATGTACAATTTCTTTATGTTCTACTCCTTTTGCTAAGTGCTCTTCAAATGGAACAATATCTTCTAAAAACTCTTTATGGGCTTGTTCCCTTTTCAAGAGAACGGGCAGGTCCTTCGCAATACTAGCCTGGCTCTTGAAAATCTCCACAAGGTCGTTCTTTTGATGTTCGGTTCTATGCAACACTTGACTTACGGTAGGAATAATTCGTTTTTGGAAGAGTGAATGATCATCCTCAGCACCCTCAAAATATTTTCCAACGCCACCTTCATCCTTGTTAATGTCCTTCATAATATCCCAGTCTTTACGATTAATTCCGTATGTATCAAGGATACGATAGTGCTTCTTCGGATCTCGGTAAACGTCATATCCATTCCATTTTAGATAATCCTTCAAGCTTTCCGTTTCAGCAACCTCACCATTTTCATAGAGTGGAATATGCTCAAGCGATGCTTCTTCTTTTCGTTCAAATTCTCTCGTATAAAAGGTAAAAATAGGAAGAATTTTTGCTTCCTGTTCCAAAGGTTTACCTTCATGACCACCTTCTTCATTCATCGAGATCCGCTGCTCTGCTGAGAACATTCCGCCAGTTACTAGATGCCGGCTGTCCGCCCCATCTAATTCCCACTGAATAAGAACATGAAAGGTATAGGGAATAAATTGTTCTTTATTGTTAAAGAAAAACTGCTGATAATAACGATTGTTTTGTTTTCCCCACGAAGTTCCAGGTTTGAGTATTTGGAATATGGTCTGGAGGAACACACCTTTCCCACCCCCATTCATCATTGCAATGAGCCCATTTGTTGATGTCTCATCATTATGAAAATTAAAAGTGGTATCTTTATACTGTTTTTGCATGCCATCATACTTGAGGCCAACAATTCTAATTCGATGGATTTTCGGCATGCTGATCCTCCTCTGTAGTCATTAATTTTTTAAAAACTTCATAACGATCGTAATCGTGATATAAGTATTCGATCCGCTCAAAAAGCTCTTGTTTTGGAATAACCTTAGCTATATCGTCCCGATCAAGAATGACAATTAGCCCTTCCGTCTCTAATAAGCGCATAGCGCTGGCAATTAAACCGATTCGGGTCCGTCGATTACCTTTTTTACTCCCATAATCATCTGTGTCAACCTCCATGTATTTCCATGTGGTCACAACTTCCTTCATATCAATCCGTTCTTCTTCACCGAAAGTCGGTTCAACTTTAAGATGGCTCTCCCATTTCATCATTAAGTCATTGACTTGCCGTTCTAATGCATAGTAACTAATCCCTTCCCGCTTTGTGCGGATTTTTGCAGCCTTGTTGCGGTCTATGGCTGCTAAAAAAGACATAATGACAACGCTAATTAGATGAAAGTGTTTTTTCGTTTCAACTTGCCGATGCTTTTCTTTCATATGAGTAAAATTCGTAGCAAAGACAGAGCCGGTTGGCTGAACAACTAAGTGGATCCGTTTAGGCGATTCAATGATATATGTACCTGATTCGTCTGCTAATAAAAGAACGGTCTGTCTCACTTCCGGATCAAAATACGTCTGAAAGTGTTCGCTATTTTCGTCGATGACTTTATCTTTTAATAGAGTAAAATAGACAGATGATGCTCTTTTGATGGTTTCTGCATTCATCATTTCTCCTCCTGAACACATATTTTAAAAGGGGTAATTTTCATTTGATACCATAGGAATGGCTTCGCCCGATGGTCAAACATGGTATAAATCTTTAAGCCTTCGAGGACTTGAAATTGCGGATATTCCTTCATTAATTTATAAAGAAGAATTTCCCTCTCATCTGTTAAGGTTTCTTCCTTTCTATGCAGCACTTGAACCTTCAGAGGTTTTTTATCGAACATCATCCACAAATCAATCGTTTCAGATTCTTCAAACCATAAATCCTGTACTTCCAGTGGCATCTCGGCTAAATCAGCTAACGAGAACTCTCCTTTTGTTTGTAAAAATTGAAAAACATAACTCCATGCCTTAATCACTGAATCCCAGTTCGTCACTCGCAAACGAGTAATACTCTCTTCAGCCTCTTCTTCGATTATGGCATCTGTAAGTTGTTTTTCATCAAATTCTTGTTCTCCCCAAATCCAATCGAGCGGGAGAATAAATTCATTTTTCGGTGAAAATAACGGAGAAAGGACACCTTCTATCGTCTCGAAATCTTTGACCCCTTCCTTCATGAACCAGTTTTCATAAAAATGCTCTCGAAATGAAACGAGACTGTTTTCCCAAAACAATGAAGGGTTTTCCGCCTTTAATTTCATCTCATAGGAAATATTTTGAATGACTAACTTAGCAAATCGATCATGTAATTGTCTTGTATGGCCAATTTTTTCTTGTAGAAGAATCAATTCTTTCTGCATAAAATCATCTTCTTCATTCCTGCGTTTGGTCTTTTCTATCATACTAGTAATGGTACGGAAGTGATTTTTTTCTTCTTCAAATTGCTTTTCAATTTCAACCCGATTGTCTGCCCTTTGCCATTCCTCTTCCATCAATAAGATTTTGGGATTGTTGATCATTTCTTTTTGAAAGGTGAATTCATTTGCCATTAAGCGGTTTACTCGTGAAATGAGGTGATCGAGGTTTCGCGTAGCTTTTCGAAAATTACCGTTTTTAATCAACTGCATACTATAGAGCTGTTCTATCGTAATCGAGAATTCCTCTGCCATTTCCCTGCTCATAAAAATCATTTCCTGAGAGACATCTGTGAGTTTATAAACAATGGATCCGCCTATTTCTAAGTTTGTATATAATTCATCCATGGTGACATATCGGTAGGTCTGCGTTTCCCATGATTGTCTGATTTCATCGTAATATAGGGCTTCAAACGGTTTACTATATTCTTCCTTCCCCTGATATAAAAGCCCACTTGTAATTCGTTCAATTTGCTTATCGTCTGCTAAAAGCTTCATTTGCTTAATCGAATCTTCCACCATATATTTGATATCGGATTTACTTCGATGATCGTCATCATTTAATTCTCGATAAAAGATGGTGAGAAGCACTTGCATAAGAATGGTTTGGATATGGGGTTTTAGCTCACCTACTTCCATTCCTCTGCCAAGTTCAAACAATGGATTTAATCGTTTCATCCGCTGGGCGAAACCTTCCCATGATTCGTTCACATCCATCGCCTCCATGTTTCGATTGTTAACACTTCTTGAGCTATCCGCTTATTTTCCTGCCATAAATGCTGTAATTGCACTTGCTCTTCTTCCGTAAACCATTGAAAGAATAAATCACGGTATTTGAGGTTTTGTGTTTGGCCTTGTTTTTGGTCATTCCTTTGTTCTAAACATTCGAGCATCTTTCGGTAAATCTTTAAAGCAGGCTGAATACAGCAATCTGGATATTTTTCGATAAGCCGAATGAGGATTCCGTAACCTGCAGCATCAAGATCACCTGCATAATAGAAAAGATAGGATTTAGGTGGAAACATTCTGAAGAAAAAGGAAAAGCTCCGTTCAATTTTCGTTCCTTCACCATAAATAATCAGTTCAGGTTCATAGTCGAGTTGATTTGCTTCCAATAACTTAATGGATGTATGAAAGAAAGATAGATTCTCGACGATTAGAACTCTCTGAATATCTTTCATTTCTTTCCCTTGTTTCATCCAAAAGACAAAAGGCTCGCCGTAGTTCACCATTTTAAGCTGGTCTTCTCCAATGCCAATTCTAGCTAAAAATCCTTTTCCATCAGGAAAGCTATTACTGTCGAGTAAGAATTTTTCATGACAAAAAAGCTCCAGGCTTCTTTCTTCGACTGACACGACCTCCCGTTCCTGACTGGACTTTAGGAATGTATAGAGATTCTGAATTCGATTCCATTCATCTTTCGTTTGCCATTCGGGATGCCGTTCATAAAAGGAAAAATCAAAC
>NZ_JBALSN010000713.1:0-1662 GCF_036966985.1 Neobacillus drentensis
TACCTGTTTTATCAAGAACAACTTTCAAAGAGAAATAAAATTGATTTCAATGATATGATAAACGGGGCCACCGATGTGATCAGAAACGGTAAAGTCACGTTTCCATATAAGTACATTATAATAGATGAATACCAGGACGTTTCGGTCAGCCGCTTTAATCTCATAAAAGAAATCAGAGATATCACAGGTGCTAAAATATTGGCGGTAGGTGATGACTGGCAATCCATCTTCCGTTTTGCCGGCTCCGATATCAACTTGTTTACCAACTTCCAGAGGTATTTTGAGCATAGTGAAATGTTGAAGATTGAAAATACCTATCGAAATTCTCAGGAGCTAATTGATTATGCAGGAAACTTCATAATGAAGAATAATAAACAAATCAAAAAGAATCTGAAGTCTAGTAAGAGGAATGAAGACCCAATAAAGCTATACGGTTATGTTGGCCAAGAAATGTACGGGACCTTAAAACACATTATTGAGAAAATAGTTAATAAGTATGGGAAACAAACCGAGATAATGTTATTAGGGCGAAATAACTTTGACATTAAGATCATAGGGCAGGATCCTGACTTTATTATTGTTGAAAACAAGGGTGGAGTGAATATTAAATATAAGGTATACCCTAAGTTAAATATGTTCTTTCTAACAGCCCATAAATCCAAAGGCTTGGAAGCGGAGAATGTGATTATTATTAACGCTTCAAACAGTAATAGCGGATTTCCAAATCGAATGTCGGATGACCCAATCCTATCATTGGTTTTAACAGTTCCGGATGAATATTTATTTGCGGAAGAACGCCGCTTGTTCTATGTGGCCTTGACTAGGACAAAAAATGATACCTACATTTTAGTTCCGGATATGAATATGTCGTCTTTCGTGAAAGAGCTAAAAGATGATTTTGGGATTGATTATAATATTATAGAAGGCAATACCATCATATCGAATAACCCTAGATGCCCTCGATGTTTGGAAGGATATTTAATGCTGCGGGCAAATAACAGTACCAAGGAACGATTTCTAGGATGCAGCAATTTCCCAATGTGTAATCACACTATAAAAGATGTATCTGTCTTGGAGAACCCAATGAAATGCACTTCTTGTGGTGGTTATATGGTCAGAAAGAGTGGACGAAGAGGCGAGTTTTATGGTTGTTCGAATTTTAGTTTTAGGGATGGCTGTAATCATACCATAGATATAAAAGAAGTGTCCCGATTATAAAACTGATTAACCCTAACTTCTCATAAAGTGGGTATTTATATTGAAGAACCAGCAGCTTACAATTGTAACGGGCAGCATTACTTTAATAATCGATGATCGTCTAACTGACGGTCATTTTTTTATACTTAGACAAAACGGTTATATTTATTGTGAAACGAATACTCGAAAGAGGAAGGTATATAAAATGGATCAGTCACTTAATGTATCCACTGGATCACAATATAGAGGGTTATGTTTTATCGCCATGTGCCTGATGAAGGACGTCTATGGCGTGAAATCTACTTAAAGCCCTGATTCGGATGTTAATCGTGTGAACCGATAATCCTTTTCGATTTTGCTTACGATGGTCATCCTCAGCGTATGGAATTCGTTCCGTTTGTAAGTAATTAATATAACTTCGAATTTTATCTGCAGTAATTTCATTAATGTCCTTAACCTCTGTAG
>NZ_JBALSN010000714.1:0-1313 GCF_036966985.1 Neobacillus drentensis
ATCCTTTTATATTTCCTGCTTATTCCATTCCGTAATCTTTTTATCGGTCGGAAGAAAGAAAGCTATTATACCTAGTAATGGCAGTACTCCGAGCCATCTTATCATTGTTTGCATCCCAATCCAGTCTGCAATATAACCAAGGCCCACAGAACCAATTGCCCCCATTCCAAATGCAAGGCCAACTGTTAATCCTGACATCGTCCCAATTTTACCTGGGACTAATTCCTGAGCGTATACTACCGTAACTGAGAAACTAGTCATTAAGATAAATCCAGTGATAATCAGGAATATAAACGCCAGAGTCGGCGGTGCATACGGAATCAAAATAGAAAAAGGAACGGTCGTTAACATTGAGATAGAAATAATGGTTTTCTTTCCAAAACGATCTGATAGAGGCCCTCCAAAAAAAGTACCGACTGCGCCCGAAACTAAAAAAGCGAAGAGGAAGAGCTGAGACTGTTTAATCGTCAAGGAATATTCCTTGATTGCATAAAAAGTATAAAAATTTGTAATCCCAGAAGTATACCAAGTTCTTGCAAAAATTAATAACAGAATCAAGACTAATGTAGTTTTTACCTCTTTCGTTAACCCTTTATTCGTTCCAGCACTAGATTTCTTTTTCTTTAATACATTTGGAGAAACTATTAATCTCTGATGGTACCAATTAGCGATATAGACCAATAAGATTACCGCAAGTGCAGCCACAACCGTAAACCATGAAGCTCCGATTTGCCCAAGAGGAACTAATATTAATGCTGTAATTAAAGGGGCTAATGCCTGCCCTGTGTTACCGCCGACTTGATATATTGATTGAGCCAATCCACGGCGATTTCCCGCTGCCATATAGGCAACCCTAGAACCCTCTGGATGAAATACCGCTGACCCAAGACCAATGAACAGAACGGACAGTACGATCAAACCGAAGCTTGAAGCAAATCCTAATCCAAGAATACCGACTAAAGTGAAAGTGAGCCCAACCGGCAGTGCGTAGGGCATTGGTTTTTTGTCAGTAATAAACCCGACAATAGGCTGCATAACGGACGAAACCATATTTAAGGAAAAAGCAATTATCCCAAGTTGGGTAAAACTCAGTCCCATTGATTTTTCAAGAATAGGGAACATCGCAGGGACGACAGCCTGAATGGCATCATTTAATAAATGGCACAATCCAATAATAAATAAAATTTTGTACATGGTTGCTTCAGAAGTATTGGGTTTCTGTGATGGTAAAACTGCTGGTTGACTCATAAACATCCCTTCTTTATTAAAATAGTTAGTAAATATTTGCTAACTTTATCTTACTATCGAATGAA
>NZ_JBALSN010000714.1:1381-1572 GCF_036966985.1 Neobacillus drentensis
AATAATGAAATTTATTTAAAATAAAAGGATGAGTTTTTTATGGAAAATAATTCAACTGCTAATTCATTGAAGCTTTTTATCGTCCTTTCAAGAGCATATAAAGCTATTAACGAACATGTAAATAAAGTAATCCAGGCTAACGGGTTAAACCCTACCGAATTTGCCGTTTTGGAACTTCTGTATCATAAGGG
>NZ_JBALSN010000715.1:0-1279 GCF_036966985.1 Neobacillus drentensis
GATGAATAGTGTCATTTTATTATTTGCATCGCTCTTCATTTACGGAGCAGGAACATCCACGAACTTACAAGCGCGTTATGCGGGGACGGACTTAGCGAATTCTAAACAGCGTGCAACTGCCATTAGTACAACAATGGTTATGACAACATTTCGAGCAGTAGCAGGTCCGAATTTAGTTGAAGTGATGGGTAAATTTGCAGTGTCCATTGGTGTTCCAGCACTTGCTGGTCCTTTTATTTTATCAGCAGCAGCATTTATTGTAGCTGGTCTTGTGCTTTTTATTCTGCTGCGTCCTGATCCATTAGACATTGCCCGAAGAATAGCAACTTACAAAGCAGAACATGGGCATGGAAATAAACGAGATGCTGCTGATAAAAAAATAGATAAAAAAGGGCTTACAGTAGGGGCCACAGTGATGATCTTAACTCAAATTGTCATGGTGGCACTCATGACCATGACACCGGTGCATATGCAGCATCATGGTCATGGATTAGCCGAAGTGGGCATTGTGATTGGTTTTCATATAGGGGCCATGTATCTTCCTTCACCTATCACGGGTGTACTTGTAGATAAACTAGGACGAACAGCTATGAGCATAGCGTCGGGCATCACACTGTTACTTGCTGGTTTATTAGCAGCATTCGCACCAAGTGATTCAATGATTCTATTAATCATTGCTTTATCTTTACTTGGATTGGGATGGAACTTTGGTTTAATTAGTGGTACTGCTCAAATAGTGGATGCTACAGAACCATCAACCCGGGCAAAAACCCAAGGAACACTCGATGTTTTTGTTGCGTTAGCAGGTGCTTCTGGCGGTGCCCTTTCAGGAATGGTCGTGGCGAATACGAGTTATGCTACATTATCTTTAAGCGGAGGAATTTTATCGTTAATTCTCATCCCTGTCATCGTTTGGTCTTTTAAAAGTAAAACATAATGCAGCTCCGTGCTCATCCATCACAAAAAAGACATGCCTCCAATCATAGGAAAGCATGTCTTTTTTGAATCTCTCTTCACAGGATGCTAGTGTTCTTATTATGACGAGGACACATCTCCTTTTTTCTTGATACTAGCTTTAATGAGCTCAGGCAATGTGGCAGAGCCTTTTGTGGAAAGATGAACACCATCTGGCTGAAAATAGGACGGCTGTCCGGTAGCGGCGGAATGCCAATCGACTAAGCTCACATTGTGATGTTGATTGGCCACACGCTCAATGACTGCATTCACATCATTTTCCCAAGATCTTGGAACACGAGTGTTCACAAGAAAAATATGTGCC
>NZ_JBALSN010000716.1:0-878 GCF_036966985.1 Neobacillus drentensis
GAGAGTTTCAAATTCAACCAAATCACCGAACTGAACGTGGATTTCAGGGGTCACAGGTATTCATTATCAGGTCTTGTGAAAGAAGCGGATTTCTTGGAAGCGAGCAAAAAGGTAAGGTATGAACTGGCAATGGATGCCTTCAAAAACGACTTGAAGATGGCGGAGAGCCTCGACACAAGCCATTAAATATCATAACAAGCAAGAGTACATATCTCTTGCTTTTTTTCTGTGGATTTTATTAAAGACGGGTGGTTCGGACCCCCTCCCGTTGTACTCCAGATGTCAAACTTAGGATTCTGAACTAAAGTTATAATCAGGGGTAAATTAGATTCCCTTTACACAATCGAGTTAAACTCGATATACAAAATGGTTGGATCGATTTATACGGAAAGCTTATGGAGTATGGCATATCAACTCCAGATTACTACGCTTTTTTATTTTTTCTTATTCCACTAATCTGCTCCGTTAATTTAAGTGTATTTCTTCACAAACTTTTGCGGCAAAGATAATAAAATTCTCATTTTATTATAGAAAAACAAAAAAGGACCGTTTTTGTCCTAATACTCTTCTTCAACTAAAGCACCNNAAAAACAAAAAGGACCATTTAAGTCCTTTTATGCTTTCTTATCTATAAATTCCATTTGGATGAAAGTGATTCCACCAATTTTTGACCTTTTTAAACTTCTTATCATCGGTGACAAATGATTTTACTACAATACCAAGGAGGTGTTTGTGATAAGCTTTAAACTGTTCACAGCCACGCATAAATTCAATTGCTGCATCTTTACTCATTCTAGAAGTAGTTCCAACGACAATAAAAGGTGAATCTGTTTTGATAGGTAAATTTTCTTCATAATGGAGATGAATCTGCCCACCAA
>NZ_JBALSN010000716.1:889-1300 GCF_036966985.1 Neobacillus drentensis
AAAACAAGTCTACTCATTCAATCAACTCCTTTTTCCTTCTATTATGAAACAATTTTAATTAAAGAAATGGAAAAATTGTGAAATAAAATCGAAATTTGTAGTATAAGCGAGAAGAATATATTATTTATAAGTTGATATGGTATTATCCTTATGCATCCAATAAAATAGTATTTGGAATGATTGTCTATTTTTGGGGGTACAGATAAATGAGAAAGATAATTATTATTGCAGCAGTAGCTGTGATTGGACTTTCTACATACGGAATTTACTACTTTGCTAGGCAAGTTCTAGCTCAAGCTGAAGATATTGAACTTCAAAGACCTGAACGTGACAAATACTTTAAAATGGCCGAAGAAGAAAATGGGGAAGTTCCATGCTACGAATACGGAAAATTGTGCGAGGAGGAAGCTG
>NZ_JBALSN010000716.1:1381-1590 GCF_036966985.1 Neobacillus drentensis
TGGCTTTTTTATTTTTTAACCCCAATTCACACCTACATATTGACGTTTTATAGTTAATATCTTCTCAATTTCGCCTAAATATAGGCGATTTTTGTCTAATATCGTTTAGTTTCGTTGCAATGATTATCCTATAAGGTCCAACGATTTAAAACGAGTTTAGCATAAAATCTCCATTTTATTACTAAAAAAGGACCAATAAGGTCCTATTA
>NZ_JBALSN010000717.1:0-1848 GCF_036966985.1 Neobacillus drentensis
CGCAAAAATAATTTTTCCACAAAAAGGATAGAACGTTTATCTTCAAAAAGTCACTAAATAAAGGAATTCCCTCACCAATGCAAACATACTTTGCAAATTTAACATTTTTCTAATAAAACTGCAAAACTATTTTGCATTATTAAGTTTTATTTGATTAAATAGTTGCATAAAGGATTAATCAAAGGGAATGAATCTAAATGGAGAAAACTAATCATACAGTCAATTATTTACAGTATCTAAATCGAATGTATAAACGGATCTTAGACGAAGTGGATGTGGGTGTACATGCAGTAGATGAAACTGGAAAAACGATTATTTACAATAAAAAAATGATGCAAATGGAGTCCATGGACCTTCAAGATGTTATTGATAAAAACCTGCTTGATGTATTCATGTTTAAAGACGATCAATCTAGCACACTAGTAAAAGCACTCCAGGAGGGAAAAGAAACAAGTAACGTCAAACAAACTTATTTTAATAATAAAGGACGCGAAATTACGACCATTAACAATACCATCCCTATTTTTAACAACGAAAAACTTCAGGGTGCTGTCGAGATCGCCAATGATGTAACAAAGCTGGTACGACTCATCAAAGGCAATATGAATAAGGGGCAGACCCGATACACTTTTGATAAAATCATTGGAAACAGCCCAGCCATTAAAGAAGTCATTGAATCTGCTAAGCGGGCAACCCGCACCTCTTCCTATGTTTTAATCGTTGGAGATACAGGAACCGGGAAGGAGCTTTTTGCTCAAAGCATCCACAATGGAAGCACTCGGCTATCTGCTCCGTTTATTTCACAAAACTGTGCTGCCTTGCCTGATAATCTAATCGAAAGTCTTCTGTTTGGAACAAAGCGGGGTGCCTTTACGGGAGCAGTCGATACCCCCGGCTTATTCGAACAAGCCAACGGAGGAACCCTGCTTCTCGATGAGATTAACTCATTAAATCTCAATCTGCAGGCAAAATTACTCCGTGTTTTACAGGAAAAAACGATTAGGCGAATTGGGGATACGAAGGATACTCCTGTAGATGTTCGGGTCATTGCCAATATGAATGAAGATCCGATTGATGCGATTGCTAATAATCGAATGCGCAAAGACTTGTATTATCGTCTGGGAGTTGTCACCATTTTTATCCCTGCGTTAAAAGATCGTAAAGAGGATATTCCATTATTAGTCGAGAGTTTTATTCAAAAATACAACGAACTGTTTCAGATGAATGTAAAAGGTTTGTCAGAGGAGGTTAAGCAGTCATTTTTCGAGTATGACTGGCTTGGGAATGTCCGTGAACTGGAGCATATAATTGAAGCTGCGATGAACATAATGATGGACGAGGAATGGATTTCCTACTCTCATTTACCCTACCAATATCGAAGCAAAATGCAGATGAGAGAGAGAATGATCCCCCTTTCTACGGTGGACACCTTTATAAAGGAACATTCTGATACAGCAGTACCACTGAAACATCAGATGGAGTTATTTGAAAAATCTTATATTGATCATGTATTATCTAAAAATGATTTTAATATATCCCGAACCGCTAATCTTCTCGGATTGAGCCGACAAAGCCTGCAGTATCGGATGAAAAAATTAAACATAACGGGAAAATAAGATTATATAAATAAGGTGGAAAGCTATTACGCTTTCCACTTTTTTCATTTTGATCCTGCACTAAATTACATGAATTCACATAAAATTATTATAGAAAAGTAAATTAGTTTGATAAATGGAAACACTATTCCACTGAATTCCCTATAGGCAATAAACTAATACAAGCATAATTATACCATTTTTTCTCCATACTAAGAAGAAAAGATGAGGTGAATAAAATGGGACTACTAAA
>NZ_JBALSN010000718.1:0-1919 GCF_036966985.1 Neobacillus drentensis
CTATTACAATTTATCGGCAGCGTGGCTTACATACTTCTTTTCAGTGCACAATGCATGGGTGTCATATTTACCAAAGCCGTTACGTGACGAAATCGTTAATCAAGGCGGCTTTGTAGCCGATGTTTTTGCACCTATAGGGCAAGTAGAAGAGTGTGAAGGTGGCTACTATGTTTCTGGTAAATACAACTTTGTAAGCGGTATCAATTATTGTGATTGGGTTGGCGTTGGAGCTATGATGAAATTTGACGATTCTGATAAGCCTGAACGAGTAGGTATTTGCTTAAAAGTGTCTGATTTAGAAGTTGTGAAAAACTGGGATTCTCTTGGATTACGTGGCTCAGGTAGTAATACACTGGTTGTTGATAAAGTTTTTGTAAAACCTGAAGCGATCCTTCGTTTTAATAAAATTATCGAGTGCAGTCAACCGCCAGAAAAGGATTTCGATCAAGATTATTTATATTACAACACACCATTCTACCCTGGCTTCTATGTTGGATTTGCTGCAATGGCGGTAGGCGGCGCTGAACGTGTATTAAATGAGTTTGAAAAACATACAGCAGGTCGAATTCGCTTCTCAGGTGTCGTTGAAAAAGAATCGCCTACAAGTCAACGCGTTCTTGCAGAATTAAGTATAGAAATGGAATCAGCTAAAGCTTTATTAAACCAATACATTGTCATGATGGAACAAGATAAAGGTGGTTCTTATGAAGGGGCAAGATATAAAGCAATTCGAGCTACGATTATCGATAAGTGCGTCAATATTGGTGTTAAAAGTTTATTAACACTTGGCGGACATGCCTTATTGAAAGGTCATCCGGTTGAATTGTTTGCACGTGACTTAATTGCGATCGCTACTCATATTACATCTTTATACGAAGATGGTATTCACGGTTATGGCAGACATTTATTTGGTTTCAAAACAGGTATCCAAGGATAATAGGTTGCCAGTATTACTTCCTATTGGTTCATAATTTATAAATTGAGGAGAAAATTATGGAAAAATTCATTTATGCTCCAGAAATTGCAAAATTAGGTCACGTTGCACTAGTAACAGAGGACTTAGAAAAATCATTATGGTTCTTTAAAGAAGTAATCGGTTTAGAGGAAACACGTGAAGTTAATGGTACGCACTATTTGCGTGCCTGGGGTGATTTTGAGCACCATTCCCTTTCTATCAAAGCTGGAGAAAAGTCTTACATCGACCATATCGGATGGAAAGCAAAACGGCGTGAGGATGTTGGAACCTTTGCACTTCTTTTAGAAGATGCTGGCACAGATGTACGTNNACGTTGGATTAAAGATGGTGAAGAAGTAGGTCAAGGAGAAGCGATTCGTTTTGAATTACCAAGTGGGCACCGCTTTGAAATTTATTACGATATGGAAAAACCAGAAGCTGAGGAAGGTCGTAAATCAGTGCTAAAAAATCAAGTATATAAATCTTGGGCAAAAGGTGTTTCACCACGACGCATCGATCATGTCAATTTGCAAACATCAATGGATAATAAACTAATAGTAAGCTACTTAACAGAAACATTAGGCTTCAAGCTTCGCGAATACTTCGTTAATCCAGATGATGAACAAGTAGCTAGCTGGATGAGTGTTACAAACTTAGTACACGATGTTGCGATGATGACGACGAAAAATTCAATTGGACCCAATGAAATGCACCACATCGCCTACTGGTTAGATAACTCTCAAGACCTTTTACGTGCAGCTGACATATTATGTGAAAATGAGGTTGGCTTTGTTGGACCTGGTAAACATGGTATTTCACAAGCGATGTACATTTATGTTAAAGATCCAGGTAGCGGCCTTCGTGTTGAAATCTTCACAAATAGTTACTTAATCTTCGAGCCTGATTGGGAGCCTATAAAATGGACCTACGATGAATACCTTAAACACGGGTCTACTTATTGGGG
>NZ_JBALSN010000719.1:0-3203 GCF_036966985.1 Neobacillus drentensis
AACAAAAGGGGAGTGAACCATTATTAAGTTCACTCCCCTTTTGTTTTTCATTATTTTAATTCTAACAGGAATAGGCTAAACTACTCTTCTACGGTAAGTTCTTTGCATGATTCACGGACAATGAGTTTATCAGGAAGAATAAATTGATCTTTCTCTATTTCTTCATCTTTAATTAATTTTAACAGTAGACGCATCGCTTTTTGACCCATATCAAACGTTGGTTGTGCCACGGTTGTTAGAGCAGGTTCAAAAATCGATGCAAATTGAATATCATCAAAGCCAATAACAGATAAATCCTCTGGCACTCTTAAACCTTTAGATTTAGCGGCTTTAATGGCGCCCATAGCCATTTCATCATTACCGGCAAAAAGGGCTGTAGGAGGATTCTCTAGTGACAAAAATTTCATCATTAAATTAAATCCACTTTCAAAAGAAAATTCACCTTCCTGTACCAAACTTGGATCCACAGACAGGCCATGTTGCGCCATTGCTTGATGAAACCCCCTGCATCGATCTCGTCCAACTACAATATTCAAGGGTCCGGAAATATGTCCAATTCTCTTGTGGTTTAAGCTAATTAAATATTCAGTTGCCTTTCTTGCACTGCTAACATTATCAATGGAGACCGTAGGCAGCTTGGAACCCTCATAGTATTCACACGCCAATACTACAGGGTAATCCTGAGATAAATCTTCTAATATTTTTTGATCGGTCCTTGCCGTTAATAATATCAATCCATCTGCTTTTTTTTGACCTAATATCGTTAAAAAACTAGTTTCGCTTTCGACATCGTTTCGCGCATCTCCTAGAAGTACTTGATATCCGTTTTCGATGGCAATGGATTCAATTCCGCGCAGCACCGCAGAAAAGAAAGTATTGGTTATATCAGGAACTACTACAAGAATTGTTTTGGTTTCAGATCTTCTTAATTGTCTTGCCAGCATATTAGGCTGGTAATTTAATTTTTTTATGGCTTCTAAAACTTTTTCAGCTGTTTCTTTTTTTACAGTCCCTGCATTACTAATGACTCGGGATACTGTGGCCGTTGAAACATTTGCCATTTTTGCAACTTCCGCAATTTTGACCATATATTGCTTTCCCCTTCAGTGTTCGTTTACATTTATTGTAATCGATTACATGAATAAATACAATAACTTTACATAAATGAAAAAATGGACCTTGTGTACAAACTGTCTCATTCCTAGAAAATTGAATAACAAAAAAACCCATTAAAATAGGTTTGAGTATTCCCCGCAGCAGCGCCAGATTGGCCACCTATGGAATTGGACTGGTGCAGGGACTTTTGAAATTTTTTGCAGCCCCAAATGTAATGTTTTTCCCATTCGCTTTACCCCCTTGAAAATATTCCAATAAAAAACAGAATCATCCCTAATAAAAACGAACTCCTTTTAAAAAGAAGTTCGTCTACCATCATAAAATTAATGACTTCTCGAAATAATTTAAGGAACTATATTCTCAGCAACTTCACTAGATACTTCTCTTGAACGATATGGAAACAAATTCGTTAAAGCGTAGTATACAATCGCCCCAACAAGCGCAGATGAAGTAAAACTTAAATCAATACCGCCGACGACAGATACGAATGGACCGGTGAAAATGCTGGTACTTGTAAACAACAATCCCACGATCAATCCAATCGTCCATGAAATAATAGCAGGTATGTTAAATCCGCTAGAGTACCAATAGCTGCTTGACGTAGAACTATTGTGTAAATCTAATGGTTTATACCGCCCTTTTACCAAGTAATGTCCGACAAGATTGATCGCTAACCAAGGTGACACACCCACGATAATGATAATAACAAACCCGTCGATTAGGTGTATCATATTGGACACATCTTGAACTCCGATAAATACCAAGAGAAAACCGACAATTGCCATAATTACGGTGGTTGTTACCCGTTTAAGCGTCCAACCGAGGGATTCGAGAGAAAGTCCGGCACTGTATAAACACAACCCACCGTTCGGCAGAGCACCAAATATCCCTGCAATTGTAATTGGAGCGATCCACCATGATGGAGCCCCCCCAATAATTCCTGTTACGAATGGGGTAGATAAATCCTTCACCGTTGACATCATAAATGATGCAGGTACCATTGCTAACCAACACCCGACAAACATTCCAAGGGATGTGGCCCCTGCCAATTTCGTCGAACTATGACTATTGGGAATATATCGGCTATAATCCCCAACAAATGGTGCATACGAAATAGGAACCGAAGCGATTACCAGCATGGCGAGTGCCCAAGTCGGCCAAAAACCACCTAATACATAATGACCACCTTCGTAACTAACGTTGAACTTTGTAGCAAATATAAACACAGACATAATGACAATACTTCCTACCAGGTAGGTTCCTATTTTTTCAAACAAAACTACTACTTTATGACCCATTATTGCTACTATTGCGGTTATGACACTGACGATGATACACCCTATCAATAATGTACCGGTTCCTTCTGACCAGCCAAACAACCGGTGACCTCCCGCGACGAAGGCTTGAGCCCCTGTCCAAACCATAAGAGCATAGAAACCAATCGCTATTACAATATTAAGAAACGAACCAATAATACGGCCCTTTACCCCAAAATGTGCTCCACTTGCTAGTGCTCCATTCGTACCTGTTCTCTGTGACAAAATGGAAATTGGTCCGATTGCAATGGAGCCAATCACAAGCCCCACCGTCATTGCCCAGAATGCTGCCCACCAGCCAAGTCCGAACACAATTGGTAATGAACCGATTGCCATAATGCCAAAAGCAAACTGCGAACCACATAGGACGTAGAACACATTGGATGCCTTTGAATTCCGCTCATTCTCCGGAATCATATCGACACCGCGTATTTCAATTGAAGAATGTTCTTTCATCTTAACCGTTTGGTTGCTCAAATACATACCTCCGTTTAATGGTCATAATTTCTTTAAAAAGTACCATCTCTCGCAAAGAAGTCGTATTAAATCGCAGTAGAGTGATTCCATCTTTATTCAGTTTTTTCCATATTCAGTGATACAAAATCATCCTTTTACCACAAGGGAATAATTAGTTTAGTCAATCAAGCCAGCTGTGGTTTAGCAGCTTTCATTTCATCGATCACAATGTCTCCATCTTTTACAATTAATTTACCGTCTAGATATAACGTACAATTTTTCATTGGTAAATCAAGATGGCATGGGGTATCGTTG
>NZ_JBALSN010000720.1:0-147 GCF_036966985.1 Neobacillus drentensis
AAAATTATTTCAAAATAAAAAATGTTCATATTCCCCGTGAAGGGCTACTTTATGGCCATATATAAATTCGCTTATACTGACTAAAATTTGTGGGTCAAAAGTAGGGTCAAGAAGAAACCGCCGTTGCTTTGAACGGCGGTTTTTTGG
>NZ_JBALSN010000720.1:181-1702 GCF_036966985.1 Neobacillus drentensis
TTTGGAGCCAGCACCTTTTTTTGCGAAGACTTTTATTTTTATAAGTCAGAGAAATCTATTTAATTGAAACCTTTTTCTCCACAAGCCGCAACACATTCTGTTTCTGTTTTGAATTCATTAAGATTAGATAAGAAATTCCCCCTACTGCTATCCCTAAAAACCAGTTATAGGTATAAAGAGTTTGGAGACTAGGAACTACCAAGCCTATTAAGGCAACAATTACGCCTATTCCCATTGCAACAAATGCTCTTAGGTTCCAGCCGTTTCGGTAAGTATATTGTCCTTCCTTGACGAAGAAACTATTAAGATCATATTGACTGCGCCGAATTAAGAAGTAATCAACTATCATGATTCCTGACACCGGTCCTAATGTTCCCCCGATTGCCCCCACAATATTAAATATCGTTGCAGCATTGTTAAACCAAAGCCATGGAGCAAAAAATACACCAATTACGATGGAAATGATACCTGCTTTCACGAAATTAAGTTTACTAGGAAGCAAATTTATAAGATCATATGCCGGTGACACAACGTTCGCTACAACGTTAACAGACAGTGTAGCAATTAATAAGGCAAATGCACCTATTAGTACTACAATAGGCTGGTCCTTGAATTGAAGTAATAGTTCAACTGGATCAGTTATTGGCTTGCCGAAAGCGATAATTGTTCCGGCAGTTATCATAATGCTCATAAAGGCAAAAAATGTCATCATAATCGGTAGACCTACTGCCTGGCCTATGACTTGATCTTTTTGGCTTTTTGAAAAACGGGTTAGGTCAGGGATGTTTAACACTAAGGTAGCCAATACACCTATCATTCCTGTAACAGAGAGGAAAAAGCTTTTCCAAAACTCCCCGCCAGACAACTTAGACTCTATTGAAAAAAGAGGAGCGAAGCCATCGGCCACATTAACTGCCCAATAAACTAACCCCAATCCCAACACAATAACCAATGGTCCGGCCCACATTTCAAACCGTCTTACACGCTCCATTCCGTGAGAAATGACCCATGCATGAAGCAACCAGAACGTCCCAAAAGAGATCCAATCATTTAGACCCATTCCCAAGAAAGTGTGTGCACCAAGTGAAACCCATTTAGGATATATGACCGTTATTACAGCTCCTACAGCTTTACTACCCGCATAGGCCTGAACGGCAAACCAAAAAATAGCCACAAATGCTCGAATTAGAACCGGGACATGTGCTCCTTTATAGCCAAATGAAGCTCTAATCAAAACGGGGAAAGGTAATCCATACTTCGCACCACCAGCACTATTCAGCCAAATGGCAATGATCAATGCAATATTTGAAAGGATAACAGCTCCCAATGCCTGCCATACACTCATACCCATCGCTATTAGGCTTCCAGCAAGCTCGTAGGAGACAATATTATGAATCATTCCCATCCAGATCATGGAATAGGAACCCCAGCCCCATGTTCTCTTTTCATCTGGAATAGGCGCAAGATCTTCATTATATAATGAAGGGTCTGGATTGCTAATAGTGATAGTTTTTGAACTCA
>NZ_JBALSN010000721.1:0-1429 GCF_036966985.1 Neobacillus drentensis
CCTAAAGGTATTTGTTTCTTTACTTTTTTGAAAGGAGATAAAAATTTTTTATCTATTAAAGTAAGCTAATTAGCCCACTACACAAACGAAGGGATCCTTAAAAAATTGTGCAAAAAATAGAAGGTAAAAACAACGAGTTAGATTTGTTTCTACCTTCAAAAATTACTATAAACCCAAGAGGCTTACCAAGACTAAATTCCCATCAACACTCTAATTTGAAAATTGTCATGGCATTAAGCATTTATGTTTAAATAGAGTCTTTAACCATTCGTTTGTAATGATTGGTCTAAACTTATATAGCGATATTCCAACAGACTTTTTAAAACAGATATTTCCTGTAATAATCGCTCTCCCACATTAGTTTCTAGAACCTTTTTGCTCTCGAGTTCTTTTTCCACCAATCTCTTTACTGATAAAACATCTGACCCTTTTAGTAGAACATCTTTTTTTGAATTAAATTTTTCATGGGCTACAAGTTGTATACCGCAGGAATTATATAATAAAGTGTATCCAGCAATTCCAGTTTTCGATTGATAAGCCTTGGAAAATCCTCCATCAATGACTATCATCTTTCCGTTTGCTTTAATTGGATTCTCTCCTTTAATTTCTCTAACGGGTGTGTGGCCATTTATGATATGACCTTCATCAGGATTAAGATTAAATTCTGCTAAAATTTTACGGCAGTTTTCCTCTTTTTCACGTAAATGGAAGTATGGGTTCTTAATCTCCTCATGGGTTTCTTTGTCCTTAATGAAATACCTTTCAAAGGTCGTCATGGCTCTTTTCCCAAATAATGATGAATATTCTCCTGTCCATAAATACCAGACCATATCTGTTGCGAGATCATCTATCTCTTCAGGATGTGCAAAAGAATGTCGTAAATAATGTTCAAAAATATCAAGTAATTCACGACCTGAATAGGTATTATTTTCAATAACCATTTTTTCCATGTTTCCGTTTTCATCAATTGGAATGCAGCCATGTATTAATAAGTTCCCATTATATTTCAAATAAAGACTGCCTTTCTTCATAAGAAAATTCATATGTCTGGCCAACTTTTCCGAATGCTGGACATAAAACAATAGTTTGTTCATAACTTGCTCTTCTTCCTCCAATAATTCACCAGGTTGTTCCGGATTAATGGTTGTAAAGCAAGTGTTTTCTAGTTGGTAAGTTTTACCATTCGTTTTTATTTCGTTTTTGTCATAATCAATTTTCTCAAGTAAAAGTCTTTCTGACATATTAAAATATGGGCGTCTCTTTATGATTGGCATTTCAAGCTTAAACTGAATCATTGCTATAGCTTGGTGCATTTTTGTAATTTGTAATAGTTCTTGATCAGACTTTTTTTTATCTGAAAGGCTCTTGGGTCTAAATGCTGGATTATCCTCATAGTACTTTTCCGCAAGATTAAGAAGTGGTATAAGAT
>NZ_JBALSN010000722.1:0-1020 GCF_036966985.1 Neobacillus drentensis
TGACCGTGAGATTGGAGCTGATCCAGTCTCTTTTTTTATGGTTTTTAACCTTTTGTTCATCTCTTCACAACTCGAAATTTACAAAAATAAGGAGGAAATGAAAATGGCAAAACAAGAATTAAAACGAGATTTAAAAGATCGACACGTACAACTGATCGCGATTGGCGGTACGATTGGGACAGGTTTATTTCTTGGTTCAGGAAGAGCGATCCAGTTAGCAGGACCATCTATCATATTTGCTTATTTAATCGTGGGTATTGCATGCTTTTTTGTGATGAGGGCACTTGGGGAGCTGCTATTATCGAATGCGGGCTATCAATCATTTACTGATTTTGCGGAGGAGTATATTGGACCATGGGCAGGTTATGTGACAGGATGGACGTATTGGTTTTGTTGGATCATGACTGCCATGGCTGATATTATTGCTGTCGGGGTATATGTGCAATATTGGTTCGATATCCCTCAATGGATCCCTGCTTTAGTCTGTTTATTTCTATTATTGGGATTGAATTTACTAACCGTAAAGCTATTTGGAGAATTAGAGTTTTGGTTTGCAATCATCAAAGTCATTACCATTCTTGCTTTAATCGTAATAGGGATCATTTTATTGTTTATTGGATTTCAAACCGATTCAGGCACAGTTACAGTCAAAAATCTCTGGGGACACGGTGGTCTTTTTCCAAATGGAATATCAGGTTTCTTTCTGTCTTTTCAAATGGTTGTCTTTGCATTTGTTGGTGTTGAATTAGTCGGTGTCTCTGCAGCGGAAACATCTAATCCAAAAAAAAATATTCCATCTGCCATTAATAAAATCCCGCTGCGAATCTTATTTTTCTATGTAGGAGCCCTATTCATTCTTTTATGTATCAATCCTTGGACAGAATTGAATGCTGCCAATAGTCCATTTGTTAAGACGTTTAGCTTAGTAGGTATTCCAATTGCTGCAGGTATTATCAATTTTGTTGTCCTAACATCAGCGGCATCTGCATGTAACAGCGGATTATTTTCAACCAGCCGAAT
>NZ_JBALSN010000723.1:0-589 GCF_036966985.1 Neobacillus drentensis
TGATTGTCTTATTTATTTTTTTCCTTGTTAAAGGGCAATCTTCAAAATGGCAAGTAGCCCTCGGAGGGATACTCGTGTGCGCGTTGCCTGTTTTGCTAATCTTTAAGAACAAAATACCATTTAACCTGCCAAGCATCGTTGGTTATTATCTGTTTATCTTTTGTACCACGTATTTAGGGTCTATAGGTGATTTTTATCTTAAATATAAATGGTGGGATTCGTCCATTCATTTTTATAAAGGTGTATATGTCGCTTGTGTTGGTATAACATTATATAAATTAATGATTCCTGAACAAGTAAGAAAGGATACCTCAAGTTGGATTATTTCTATTTTCGTTCTTTCACTCGCTGTCCTAGCAAGTGTACTTTGGGAGATTTATGAGTTTGCAGGGGATCAAACCTTCACGTATATCATGCAGCTTGGGGGAAATAAAGATACCATGTATGACTTACTATGTGGGTTTTCTGGCGGACTCTTAATTGCCATTTACGCATATTTTCGAAAACAAAAAGTTTAAAGAGGTGAATATTGTTGAATCGAAAACTTGTCATCACTTTGAGTGCCATCTATGTCCTTTTCATGGCTGTT
>NZ_JBALSN010000723.1:634-3593 GCF_036966985.1 Neobacillus drentensis
TTTAATTTACCAATTGTTATTTCATATTTAATTTTCTTAGTTGGTTCACAATATCTAGGTTCAATCCTAGGCTGGTATGGTCTTGGTTGGTGGGATACTTTTATGCATTTGGTCAGTGGAGCCATTCTGGCTTTTTCTGGGATTGCTTTATATGAACGTTTGATTCATCGAAATGCGGGAGATAAGATATCGCCATGGTTTGTGTTTTTATTTACGCTATCCTTTGCCGCACTCGGAGGTGTATTATGGGAAATTTATGAATTTAGCTCCGACCAATTTTTCGATATGACCTTACAGGGCGGAGGAAATAAGGATACAATGACAGATTTAATTGCTGATACGATTGGTGGGCTTTTAATTGCAGTGTGGGCAGGAATTCGAACGAAAATTAAACTAAAAAAGGCATAAATCAGGCTCGCTAAAATGGCGAGCCCTTTTATTTGACATGTTCATTTACCTTACTCATTTTACCTTTTCGATTATTATAGGTATTCCATTAAGCACTGCGTTTCCCGATATCGGATCAATCATTTGCTCATCCGTCAACAGGTTGACGTTAACACCCGCATGTCGGCTTGCTACCCCAAGACGAGTCCCTGAAAGGTTATGTCCCCATCCATGGGGCAGACTTACTGTCCCCGGCATAATATCATCCGTAATTATTACCGGCACTTCAATTGTTCCTGTTTGAGAATTCACTATCGCCATATCTCCCTGCAAAAGTCCTAAGCTTTCTGCATCACTGGTATGAATCATTAGTGTACATCTGTCTTCACCTTTTACTAGGACCGGGAGATTGTGCAGCCAGGAGTTGTTGCTCCGAAGGTCTCTTCTCCCTACCAATAGTATGGAATCGGCTTTCGAATTAAGCGTTTGTCGAAGACGCTCAACATCCTTCGTTAAAATTGGTGATGACAATTCAATTTTCCCTGAAGGTGTTTGCAATATATCGTCAATTCTCGGTTGAAGGGCTCCAAAGTCCATTCCATGTGGATGATCCTCTAAGACAGATAAGCTTAGTCCTTCAGGATTTCTTCCAAAGTGTTCTCCATAAGGTCCCACACGAAGGTAAAAATCAAGCAAACGCTCCGGCCCTTTTCTATTCTTTAACAATTCGGTAATTTCTATTGTGTCCCGCTCGTAAATAGGAGAATTCGGGTTTTTTATTTCATGTTTGATCAGTTCCTTAATTGCAAGTTCATCCAATTTACTAATGATGTCCCCTTCAATTTTTTCCTCACCAACGGCTGCAGCTAAATGGAGAAGAATCTGCCATTCATCTAGTTGTTCTGCTGGAAGGTCAAAAACAGGTTTTGAATAGTGGGCAATATTCCGGATAGCAAGATTGTAAAAGGTTATATCATAATGTGAGCGCTCTAATGGTGAAGGAACAGGAAGCAGGACATTTGCATTGCGAGATGTTTCATTTAAATAACAATCAAGACTTACCATAAAATCCACTTTTTCAAGAGCAGATTGTAATTGTTGACTATTCGGTGCTGAAAGCGCAGGGTTTCCAGCTATGGAAACAAATGCTTTAATTTGTCCAGGACCAGGGGTTTCAATCTCTTCTGCAAGGCAGGATACAGGAATTTCACCCAAGACTTCAGGAATATTTCTTACTCTACTTTTAAAACGGTTATACCGTATCGATCGAACTCTATTGGAAGATGCACGCCTCGTTGCTGGGTTAGGAAACATGACACCGCCCGAACGGTCCAAATTACCTGTTAGAACATTTACTACATCTACTAGCCAGCTATTCATGGTGCCAAAAGGCTGTGTACATGTGCCCATTCTTCCGTAAACAATCGCTTGAGGTGCGCTGGCAAGTTCACGTGCTATCCGACGAATGTCGTTTTCTGGAATTCCGCATTTAGCTGAAACTACTCCAGGTGTAAAATTCTCAGATAGGGTCTTGATTTCATCAAGCCCGTTAATATAATCAACCAACTTTCCAGGGTTAACTAAACCTTCCTCGAAAAGTGTATAAATAAGTCCGAATAGGAACAGAGCGTCTGTCCCAGGACGTATAAAATAATGTTCATCGGCTTGTTTTGCTGTAACCGTACGAACGGGGTCAATGACCACTAACTTTCCTCCACGATCCTTTAGAGCCTTCAATCGTTCTCTCATATTAGGTGCAGTCATTAAACTGCCATTAGATGCAAGGGGATTGGCACCAATCATCAATAGATAGTTTGTATGATCGATATCTGGAATGGGTAGATTGGCATCACTTCCAAACATGATTTCAGATGAAAGTTGTTTTGGAATCTGATCTAAAGTACTAGCCGAAAAGATGCTCCTGCTTCCTAATGCACGTAAAAAGTTTGGAACATATAACATACTGCCTAAATTGTGAACGCTTGGGTTTCCTAAATAAACAGCGACGGCATTCTTACCATACTCCTCGATAACGGAACGAAGACCTTTTTTTACTTCAGAGAAGGCTTCTTCCCAGGAAACTTCTTGCCATTCTGCCCCATTACGAACCATCGGTTTTCGAACCCGATCTGGGTCTGAGTGGAGTTCTTTTACACTATATCCCTTTGGACATAAATAACCTTTACTAAAAGGATCCTGTTTATCACCCTTTATATGGACAACCTTTTCTTCCTGGGTATGAATTTCTAACCCACAGGTCGCTTCACACAGTGGACAGGTCCGATAGCTTATTTTAGTAGGTTTACCGATTAATTTCTCGCTTTTCTCCAAAATCCCCATTCTCCTCCCACCTTAACAAAATGCTCTTAATGAATTTATTTATGGATTTAATACTATTTTTCCGATTGTCTGACGCCCTTCTATTAGTTCATGAGCTAATTTCGCATCATCTAAGGGGAATGTGTTGCCTATTATTAATTTTAATTTTCCTTCACCAATATAATTCAATAATTCTATTACACTTTCTTTATATAACTTAACATCTTTTAGAATATGGATTAACCAGAAGCCT
>NZ_JBALSN010000724.1:0-1426 GCF_036966985.1 Neobacillus drentensis
ATTAATAATAAACCAATTAATAGCACAAAAAAAGGGTTGTAAAATCCTCTCGTAAATAGAAACATCATAAGTAAAAAATACCCAGAAAGCCAGAGCCCTCTTTGCTTTATCCGTTCCATCCGATCTTCTCCTGTCATCAATCTAAGAATAAAAAGGCCCCGTTTTAACGGAGCCACTGCATCATGTGATCTTGGATTTCCGTGTACTTTCCTTTAGCATTGCGAAGTCCAAATGATCGAGCATTTTCTAAAGGGATTACGCGGAAATTATGATTTTTTTTACTAGCGACATAGGTTGGATAAAACTTCGGGTTCGACAATTCAATCGAGTTTCCATTACCTGATATATGTTTTGTAATGCCAATCGTAGCTAATCCACCAATATCTTTATAATCATTACGTTGTGATGAGATAAAATTTCCTAATGAATAGACAACAAATGCTTTTCTTCCATCCTCTGTTTTGATCCATTCCATGGGTTGTAGAACATGCGGATGGGAGCCAAAAATGATATCGACACCTTCATTTGTCAGAAATCTAGCCAGATCCTTCTGTTCTTTGTTAGGCACCCGGTGGTACTCATCTCCCCAATGGATACTCATAACAACGACATCAGCGTCCTTTTTAGCTCGATGGATCTCATCACGCATCGTTTCACGGTTGATCAGATTAACTAAGAAATCCTTTCCGTCTGGAACCGGGATTCCGTTTGTTCCGTATGTATAGGAGAGAAAAGCAATCTTTATCCCATTTTTATTTAAAATCCTCAATTTTTGGCGGTCCTTTTCATCAAGGAAGCTTCCAACGTGAAGTAAACCAATACTTTCTAAATAGCCAGCTTCTGATTTAATCCCTTTTTCGCCTTTATCCAAGGTATGATTATTGGCAGTGGATACTATATCTACTCCTGTGTGGACAAGAGCATCCGCCACCTCGTATGGACTATTAAACCGTGGATAACCGGCAAGACCTAATGTTTTTCCACCTATCGTACTTTCTTGATTGGCAGTTAACACGTCTGGTTTTTCTAATAAAGTTTTTACGTTCTCAAACATCGGGTCAAATTCATATGTAGCACCATTAAAGGCATCTTGATAAACATTATCGTGAATAAGGATATCTCCGATGGCTCCAATGGTTATTTCTTCTGTCATCTCTCGGTTGATCATCAATGAATAACGGGTTTGAAGATTTTTCGTTGGAAAAACCTTTTGGTCGTCATCATTAGTATTGTGCCATTGTTGAATAAAAAGGAATGATGCTAAAGCAATACAAACAAAAATAATTATAACTGAAGGTATGGCATGCCTTTTCATAATTACTCCTTATCTTTTATCTGATAATTATACTATATTATATTGTTGTATAATTTTAAAACTATTCTTTGCTTGAAAAGGAGTTTTTAAAGTATTGCTGTGTTAAACTTG
>NZ_JBALSN010000725.1:0-1430 GCF_036966985.1 Neobacillus drentensis
TTCCACCTCATTCTAAAAAGTAAAAAGCCAATACGAAAAATCATCTAGTTTGATTTTTCGCATTGGCATCGATTGTTATACCCCTTTATAGGCTTGGCGGTAAATTTCTGCTAATTCAGTTACTAATGGAAGCTTAGGATTGGCTGTGGTGCATTGGTCTTCGAAAGCCCGATCTGCTAGATAGTCAATTTTGCTTTCAAATTCAGCTTTATTAATATGATTTGCTTCAAGGCTCATTGGCACTTCCAGCTCTTGAGTCAGTTCAATAATGGCCTGAACGAGGCTCTCAACACCTTCCTCGGTGGTACTTGCAGGTAATCCCAGAATTCTAGCGATTTCAGCATAACGTTGGTCAGCTTTGAAATGATTGTACTTCGGAAAAGCAGTGAATTTCTTTGGCTTTGTAGCATTATAGCGTATAACATGTGGCATAAGTACAGCATTTGCACGACCGTGTGCAATATGGAACTCGGCTCCAAGCTTATGGGCAAGGCTATGGTTAATACCTAAAAATGCGTTAGCGAACGCCATACCGGCAATGGTTGATGCATTATGAACCTTTTCACGAGCTTCTTCATCCTGGCCGTTTTTGTAGGCTCTTGGCAGGTACTCAAATACGAGTTGGATGGCTTTAATTGCGAGGCCATCAGTAAAATCATTTGCCATACAGGACACATATGCTTCAATGGCGTGTGTCAAGACGTCCAATCCGGTATCGGCCGTAATGTGTTTTGGCACCGTCATCACAAACTGCGGATCGATAATGGCTACGTCAGGTGTTAATTCATAATCAGCAAGCGGATATTTAATATTTGCTTCTTTATCAGTAATTACCGAGAATGACGTTACCTCCGAGCCTGTTCCAGAAGTGGTAGGAATGGCCACAAATTGTGCTCTTTGGCCAAGATTAGGATATTTTACAATCCGTTTTCGAATATCTAAGAATTTTTGTTTTAAGCCAAAGAATTCGGTATCTGGATGTTCATAGAACAACCACATTCCCTTGGCAGCATCCATTGCGGAACCACCGCCAAGTGCAATAATCACATCAGGCCGGAAGTTAGCCATCATTTCTGCACCCTTCATCACCGTTTCAATGGACGGATCCGGTTCCACTTCCGAAAAGATTTCACAATGCACATAATCGGGACGTTTTCTTAAATAATAAAGGACTTTATCAACATAACCTAATTTCACCATTCCAGGGTCTGTGACAATAAAGGCTTTTGAAATTTTCGGCATTTTAGCTAAGTACTGTGTAGAGTTTTTTTCGAAATAAATTTTAGACGGTACTTTAAACCACTGCATATTTATATTCCTTTTCGCTACTTTTTTAATATTCATTAAATGAATGGTACCAACGTTTGTTGAGACAGAATTTCCGCCATAAGTTCCGCAGCCAAGGGTCAATGACGGCATATAAGCATTAT
>NZ_JBALSN010000726.1:0-4222 GCF_036966985.1 Neobacillus drentensis
ATAGCATACTAACAGTGGCTTTTGTTAAGTATTGTTAAGTTTCGTTAAGTTTTGTTTGGAATTGTCATGATTTGTTCAATTAAGCAGGCAGTTTTCACATTAAATTCATAAATTTCACGGATTGTTCATTCGTGAGCAAGGAAGTTTATTGTACTATAGGAATAGAAGAAAATATTGCAGAGTAAGGAAAGGGGATCTATATGTCAAAGCTTCTATATATTACGGCAAATCCAAAGAATGATATAAAACTTTCAAAAGGGATGCAAATCGGGGAAGTATTTTTAGAGGAGTTCAAAAAGGAACAGCCAGATGTGGAAATTGAACATATGCACTTATATAGCATGGATATCCCTGAGATAGACATGGATTTATTATACGCACGTGCCAAATTATCATTTATGGGCTATACAAAAGAGCAACTTTCCGAAGATGAGCGGACCAAACTTGAAAAAATGCATGCACTTGCAGACCGGTTTATAGATGCAGATTTCTATGTATTCGTCACCCCAATCTGGAACCTTGGTGCACCAGCCATATTGAAATCCTTCATGGNNCCGGGAAAACATTTACTTACTCTGAACATGGGGCAGAGGGTCTCCTTACTGGCAGAAAGGCGATTCACATTCAAACGCGCGGAGGCATATATTCCATTGGAAAAATGGTCGATTTTGAAATGGGCGATCGTTATTTAAGCAAAGCACTTGAATTCCTTGGCTTTGATTTAATGGAAACCATTTATGCGGAAGGAATGGATCATTTTCCAAAACAAATTCCTGAAATTATGGCAAAAGCGAAAGAACAAGCAGCAGCAGCGGCCAGAGAAATGGCAAAATTTCCTGTTTCATTATAAAAAAAAGCGGCTCGAGTGGGATCGAGCCGCTTTTTCGCTGCCATTTTTGAAAAATTATACTTCTATTTGCTAAAATCCCTTTTTTATTTGCGTATTAACTTTTCATGCCTGAACAACTCTTAAAATTTACCTGTAAATTGGAAAAATAGTACGAGTACCCCTAATGCCCATACATAAATGGCAAATGGTTTTAATGAGTGATTCTTTAAGTACCCAATCATCCACTTAACCGCAACATATCCAAACACGGCAGAGGCGGCAATCCCGACGAGCAATGCCGATAGGGATATTTCTTCCCCTTGACCTTCAAGTAAATCCTTCGTTTGCAAGACAATCGCACCTACAATCGCGGGAGTAGATAATAAGAAGGAAAAATAAGCAGCCGTTTCACGGTCTAATTTTCGCCAAAGTGCCGCAACGATCGTCATCCCTGAACGAGAAATCGCTGGCATAATTGCGACGGCCTGGAAAGTACCAATAATGAGGGCATCCTTATAACTAATATCATCCATTTTTTTATATCCATTTTTTACGGAATCAGCAATCCACAAGAAAATACCCGTAATTAAAAACTCCCAGCCAATCGTCACCCCGGTTTTCGAAATTTCATCAATGTAATCTTTAAACGCAAGTCCAAAGATTACAGCTGGGATCGTCCCAACGATCAACAAAAAGGTTAACTTGCTAAACGGATTTTTAATGATTTTAATAAATTCATCCTTGTAAAAAACAAAAACAGCCAGCAATGTTCCGACATGAAGCATGGTGTCCAGCATAAGCCCGGCTTCCTGAAGTCCGAATAAATTTCTTCCTAAATAAAGATGGCCTGTACTGCTAATCGGTAAGAATTCCGTTAACCCTTGAATAATCCCAAGAATGAATGCTTCTAATTTTGTTAACATAATTACCCTCACAATCTAAAGAAATGATAAGCCTGTACCTTTAATAGATATGCTAAAATTAGCTATTTCATGAAATTCTCCTCTATTTTAGGATTTAATTACCAACTAGGTCAATGAAAATATCAGTGGAATAAACAAAATTAGTGCAATTGGAAGGCGTTCTCCCATAAAATAGAAGTATACTGGTTCGAGAGGAGAAACGCATTTGGAAAATTCACATCTACATTTTAATACGTCGATCGGTGTTCAAAAGCCTGAGAATATACGAAACAAAGACCAAGCCTGTCCATTTTGCGAAAGAGATCAACTGACCAACCTCATCGCTGTAGACGAACCGATTATTCTTTTGAAAAATAAATATCCTGTTTTAGAACATACCTTTCAAACGGTATTAATTGAAACGGATGATTGTCATGGTGAATTATCCATTTACTCAAAAGAGCATTTACATAAATTGATGAGGTTTGGAATCAAACATTGGTTAGATATGGAGGCAACCGGCTGCTATCAATCGGTGATTTTTTTCAAAAATCACGGGCCATTGTCCGGAGGCACGCTCTCCCATCCGCATATGCAAATTATCGGCCTGGATGATATTGATTATAAAGAAAAGGTAACGCATGAAATGTTTGAAGGGATTGTGATTGCCGAGGAGGAGGGGGTCCGGTTTACCTTGTCGACTAAGCCGCGCGTGGGCTTTTATGAGTTCAATGTTGAAATGGATGATTCCGGTTACCAGGAACGGTTCTCCGATTATCTACAAACGGCTGTTCATTATATCCTGAACAACTTTCCATTTAAAGCAACGAGCTACAATCTGTTTTTTCATCATATCGAAAATAAAATCTATGCCAAGGTGGTGTCACGATTTGTGACCACTCCGTTATATATTGGCTACGGAATTCCACAGGTGCCAAGTAATCTTGAATGGATGGCAGGAGAGCTGCAGCGGATTTATTTTAAAGAATAGGACTTTCTTATGTAATTTAATCCATTCTCGGTTTAGAAGTTGTGATTTGGTGATATTAAAAATATAATGAAGGAATGTAGTATTTCTTAGTAAGGTGGAACCTATATGACTTCAAATGCGAACAAAACTTCAAAACTAGATTATAATCTTGTTTTTATTTTAATATTACTGTTTCTAGCCAGCTGTTTAGCGATTTACAGTGCCCAGGCGAGCGGCCAATACAAGGAGAACTTCTTAATTAAGCAGATTTTTTGGTATGCGGTTGGCAGTGGGATTATTACTGGTGTTATGACCCTTGATTCGGACCAATTACGGAAGCTAACCTGGTATGCATATGGGTTTGGACTGCTGATGCTTGGATTTTTAATTGTAGCGCCGGAGAGTATTGCGCCTGTCATTAATGGGGCGAAAAACTGGTTTAAAATTCCTGGTGTGGGAACTATTCAGCCATCCGAGTTTGTTAAAATCTTCATTATACTTGCTCTTGCACGCGTAATTGAAGATCATCATCAAAAGAACCAGATTAAGACGATGCAAACTGATTTCTGGCTGTTAGTGAAGATCGGGATTGTCACAATGATCCCATTAGGACTTATCATCAAGCAGGACTTAGGGACAGCGCTAGTGTTTCTTGCTATTATGCTCGGAATGATTTTTATTTCAGGGATCTCGTGGAAGCTTTTGACTCCGCTATTTACCGCTGGGATTGCACTTGTTGGGACGATTTTTTATTTTGTATTATGGAAACCTGATTTACTTGAAAAGTACCTTGGCGTAGGCGAATACCAGCTCCGCCGGATTTACTCATGGCTTGATCCCTATAGCTACCAAGGGTCGGACGCCTATCAGTTGACCAAATCCCTGCTTGCAATCGGCTCAGGGCAGACGGGTGGTAAAGGTTTTGGCAACCGGGAAGTCTATTTACCAGAAAGCCAGACCGACTTTATTTTCAGTGTGGTCGGCGAAGAATATGGCTTCATTGGGGCAAGTGTATTAATCAGTTTGTTCTTCTTATTGGTTTATCATATAACCAAGGTCGGAATGGAAACAAAGAATAATTTTTATACGTATATTTGTGTCGGGGTCATCAGTATGATTACCTTCCACGTCTTCCAAAATATCGGAATGACGATTGGCGTGCTGCCGATTACAGGTATTCCATTACCGTTTATCAGCTATGGTGGTAGTGCCTTGATGGGGAACATGTTCGGGCTCGGTTTAATCTTTTCAATTCGTTATCATTATAAAAAATACATGTTTTCGACAACGGCATAAAAGTTGGAAAAAAGAGCGACGTATCGGTTGCTCTTTTTTTGTGTGCTTGAAATGGGTGGTTGGCGGAATCCCGGACTAGTTTATGCGGAATGATCCAGAAAATCGGCAAAATCTCAATCGGTCTAGCGTGCCAAATCTAAGTTTTAAAGCGATTCAATCAGGTTTGGCGGAATCAATCAAAGATTCGGCGGAATCCCGGATTAGTTTGGCGGAATAATTGATCGA
>NZ_JBALSN010000727.1:0-3742 GCF_036966985.1 Neobacillus drentensis
TATTAATACTATAAACGCTTTCAGTCAACGATTTTTTAATATTTTTTAAATATCGAATTAACATAATTTCGGCCCTAGGTACATTACAATTTACCCGTTAAAAACTGTGCTTCTCCAAATCCAAAGCTCCAGTCAGACGCCCCGTTGGTAACAATAGAAACCATAATATCATTTGGGGCAATTCCACAGCTTTCACCAAGCTCTTGTACCAAGAGTTTATAAAAAGTTTTCTTTTGCTGGTCACTTCTTTGGGTACTTGTTACACTCACAATGACTAAATCCCGGCTCCTCTCGAATCCTAAACCAGTATCTTCAATGATTAATTCATTGACAGGATGTTGATTTATTATTTGGTAACGATCTCTTTCAGGTACACCAAAAGCCTTAACAACCGCTCGGTGGGAAGCATCCAATAATTGTTTTAAAGCTTTATCATCTCGGCCCTGTATTAAATCAAAGCGAATTAACGGCATATTTCTCTCCCCCTATTAAAAGTAGGATTTCAACCAATACATCAACTCACTATTAAGTATTGAGTATATGTTGGTTATATTATGATTATATCATAGTGTTTATTAGGGCTGCCGTCAATACTTATTCTGCCTTTTGGAAGAAAAGTTTTTGGAACCATCGGAATGCATTGACTAGCTTTAGGAATTTGCTAAAAGAGTTAGAGTTAGAATCTAAAAAAGCCTTTCCTCATCAAACACTGAGGAAAGGCTTTTAATTTATGAGATTTTTCGACCCAGAATAGGGTTTCTATTATATTCTAAAACGCTAATTTCGCACGATTAAATATATAATCCCTCTCTAATGGATTTCAACGTTACTTCATTTGACCACTCTGGTTTATCAGGAAACGCGAATACTGAATTTGTTACAATTCCATCAAATTTCATTTCTCTTAATTTCCGATATAATGCATCAAAATTTACTTCCCCTTGACCAGGATTCAAATGTTGATGGATGGTAACGTTTGCATCAGGCGGATTAATGATATAACGTAATCCAAATGCCGCTTTATGATTAAGCGTATCAGCAATTAGTACATGTGCGAGTAAATCTCCTGCTTCATCTAAGTGTTTGGCTACATCACCAATACCATCATCATAAAAGAAAGCATGCGCTACCGAATATACCAACTTAATCCAATCTTTATCAAGTGCACGAATCATTTGAATTGCTTCCGTGTTCAACTCAATAAAATCATGAGGATGAGATTGTAAGTTTAGTTTAATACCTTCTTTTTCAAAGATCGGCATTAGCTCATCCATTGATTTTACAAAAGCTGCTTCACTTTCAACTGGACGGCTTTTGTCGCCGGCAAATTCGCTGTTCATTAAATCAACTCCTAATTCAGAAGTGATTTCAATACAACGTTTCCAATTTCTAACTGCAGCCTGGCGTACTTCTTCATTTGGCGAAGACCATTGTTGAACAGGAAGCACGGAAGAGATTTGAACGCCGGCATCTGAACAATATTTTTTCAAATCTTTTATCAGCTGCTTATCAACCTTTGGATATTGATTAAACCAAATAAAATCTTTACGCGGAGATAACTCCACCCATTCATACCCTAATCTGGCAACTGCATCGATAGTATCTTTTAAATTAGTATTGTCACGATAATGTGACGGATCGTAAGCTAAACGCATTCTCATTTTCCCCTTTCTTTTGTAGGCAAAAAACATGTAAATTATGTTTTATATTACTTTTAAAAGTAAATACTCCTTATTGCTTCTACTTATGTAATGTAATTCTCTACCCATTTCACAATATTTTTAGCAGAATACAAATTCCATAACCCAAAGCGCTTTCATTATTGATAAGCTTCATATACTCAATATTTTTATAATATGTTGGGTAACTTTTGGTTATCTATAAGTACATATTAATACTAAAAGTAGCTACAATCAATATTTTTTTATTATTTTTTTATGAGAATATGCGAGAACCATAAACATTCCCTCTTAAGGGTACAAAAAATCCCCTTCTTTCGTGGCGTTAGCCACAATAGAAGAGGATTTTGAAAGATTCCGCTAATCAGCAATAACAAGTTGTATGCCATTTTTCTTAGCATATTCTTGATAAGTTTCATTCGGAAGCGCATCGGTAACAATATAGTCAATTTCATCAAAACCGCAATAGGTCATTAAACCATATTTATCAAATTTATTGTGGTCTACCAATAAATAGACCTCTGCACTTCTATTCACAACGATCTTTTTCAATTCACTTTCTAGTGGTGATGCATTGGTTACACCGTTTGTTAAGGAAATACCAGTGGAGGCCATAAATGCTTTCTTAATATTATAATCTTTTAGCAAATCCATATTTCGTGGGTTTACAAATGATTTGGTTTTACGTTCAAGCATACCACCGATTGTGATAACATTTATTTTTTCATATGGAAGTGAATCAACAATAAAATCAATGTTATTTGTAAAAACGGTCAATTGTTTGTCCTTTAAATATTCAAGCATTTCAATTGTAGTCGTGCCTGAATCAATAAAAATAAAATCCCCATCTTCCACATAACTTGCTGCTTTTTTTGCTATTAATTCTTTCTTTTCTTGGTTACGCACTTGTCTTACTTGGAAAGATTCGAGCTTACTTTGAACGACGGATACCCCGCCATAAACTTTTTTAAGTTCCCCACGATCCACCAATTCTTGGACATCGCGTCTTATCGTATTTTTAGATACGTCAAAAACTGTAACTAATTCGTCTAATGATGCTGATTGATGCTCATTAACATATTCTTGAATTTTTTTTAAGCGTTTTTCTTTAATCATATCCGTTTCACCCTAGTTTTCTGCATCATAAATTGTTATCGTTTACAATTATAACATATATATTACCAACAACTAACCAAAACCTTGGTTATATTTTTAAAAAATGTGAAGTCATTCATTGGGTTCTAATTGGCTATGATAAGTTGTATGCCATTATTCTTAGCGTATTCTTGATAGGAATTATTTGGGAGCTTATCGGTAACTAGATAATCGATCTCAGCTAAACTGCAATATGTCATTAATCCATATTTATCAAACTTGTCATGGTCTACCAATAAATAAACCTCAGAACTTCTGTCAACAATTGTCTTTTTCAATTCACTTTCTAGAGGGGATGCATTCGTTACACCGTTTGATAGTGAGATACCTGTAGATGCCATAAACGCTTTCTTAATATTGTAATCTTTTAGTAAGTCCAAACTTCGTGGGTTACTAAACGAATTGGTTTTAGGATCAAGCATCCCGCCGATTGAGATGACATTTAAATGTTCAAATGGAATGGCACGAAGAATAAAATCAATACTATTCGTAAAAATGGTCAGGTGTCTTTCCTTTAAATAATCAAACAATCCAATTGTAGTGGTCCCTGAATCAATGAAAATAATATCGCCATCTTCCACATAACTTGAGGCTCTTATCACAATTGATTCTTTTTGCCCTTTGTTACGTATCTTTCTATCTTGGAAAGATTCAAGTTTTTTACGAACGGTAGTAACCCCGCCATAAACTTTCTTCAGTTCTCCACGGTCAACTAATTCTTGGATATCTCGTCTAATAGTATTTTTAGATACATCAAAAACTGTAACCAGTTCGTCTAATGACGCTGATTGATGCTCAATAACATATTCCTGAATTTTTTTGATACGCTTCTCTTTCATCATTTTAGTTCACCCTAGTTCTAGCTTTATAATACCCTTATATCGATTTATTATATAATATAACATAAA
>NZ_JBALSN010000728.1:0-4043 GCF_036966985.1 Neobacillus drentensis
ATTCCTGAAAATAGTTAATACAATGCTAAACGCCTACAAAAACCTATAATTTGTAGGTGTTTGTTTTGCAAAAGGTTCATCGCAAAAAATCGATTCTGCTCCAATACACAATGTAGAACGACCAATAACCCTTAGCACTTATCTGCCAGCCTCAATTAGCTTTATTATCAAAAAATAGGGGATTGGCCCCAAAGTTTCCCATCAAAAAAAGAGAGTGCTAGGTATTCCAACATTAATGGCACTTACCTTCACTCCGTAAATAATCTAATATTTAATTGCTAACTTTCTGCTTAACAATCTCCTTCTTCAACAATTCCTTCACCTTCTGATCAATTCGCTCAACCTCTGCTAATGAGTTCTTCCACCAGTTTCGACTCCAAATCCGTTCGATGGTCCAGCCTCTGCTTTCTAGGGAACCGTTGACGGTAAACGTCTCTTTCCTTCGCATTAGCGGAGCTGTGATACATGGCTCCATCGCACTCGATTCCCAATATATATCGTGAAGAATCGTGCGGGTGAACAATGGCCATGTCAATTCGGTAACCTGACATCCCCACCTGAGTGGTAACCTCATAGCCGAGGTTTCGTAGTTGATGATACACTTGCTCTTCAAACGGTGAGTCGAAATGTAATTCTTTTTCCTGTACATGAGTATTTACATTTTCATTGACTTCTTGGACAACAGCATTGATCTGCTCCACTTGTGAGTTTGAAACAGCCCGTACATATTTTAGATAGGCCCTTAGTAATTTCGGACCTATTTGCGAAGTGTTTGCCACGTTTAGTTCTTCTGGCTCAATACTTGATACCACGGTGATTCCCTCTTTAGCCCGTGTGACCGCAACGTTCAGACGGTTTTCTCCACCCTTTTGATTCAACATTCCAAAACGGTTATACAACTTTCCTTCCTCGTTTTTCGCATAAGCGATCGAGAAAAGGATAATATCCCTTTCATCCCCTTGCACGTTTTCAATATTTTTTACGAAGACGCGTTCATCGAGATCCCTGGTTAACATTTGATTGTAAACGGAGCTAAATTCCTCATCTTCACTCACTAGGTTATCAATCTGATCCTGAATTTTCGATTGCTGCTTGGAGTTAAACGTGATAATCCCTACGGTTTTTCCAGGCTGATTGATAAGTATATCTTTAAGAATATTGACGACTTCAATCGCTTCCACTTCATTGGACTGGTTAACCCATCTTCCTTCGACTTTTTTCCATTTAATCGCTGGTGGATTTTTAAATGGAATCACATTGGGTGCTATTTGTACATGCCCCTTGTAAAATGCATGATTGGAATAATTGATTAACTCTTCATATTTAGAGCGATAGTGCCACTGAAGCAGCCTCTCAGAAAACCTTCTTTTCGCTAAATTTAGCAAACTAATGGAATCATCCGTATCGTATTCTTCCTCCTCATCATCGTCATTAACAAAAGTGGATTGAAACAGATTAGATGGTGGCAATTGTTTCTCATCACCAGCAATAATTACTTGTTTAGCCCGGTAAACTGCTGGAATCCCACTTTCCACCGTACACTGGGAAGCTTCATCGAAAATAACTAAATCAAATAATCCTTTTTGTAATGGAAAAATAGACGAAACAATCTCCGGTGAAGCGAGCCAAACAGGCATAATATCAACGAGACCATTGCCAGCAAATTCATTAACTAATCGTCGAAGCGGCCAAACTTGCCGTTTCTTACCGACCTGATGTTTCAGTTCTCTTATATTCCTTGAATGAGTGGTTTGAACGCTATCCACTTTTTTGGTAAGGTTATGAATTNNNTCCCTACCTTCCTTTTATCCTCAATAAGCCCCGCAAAAGATTCTCTAATTCTTGAAAATTCATTCGTTGAAATTTTCTGGACCTGTGGATGTTTCCTTTCCGTTTGATCAATCCATTGGACGTAGGCGGAGTTTTTTAATAAATCCACCCAGTAATCAGATAGCGTTAATTCGTTCTTCGATGTTTTCTGTTGAAGGAGAAGAAGCACTTTCTTCTCGACCTCAGAACATTGATTCCAGTATACATCCATTAACTGCAGTTCTTCAAAATCACGATGGATGTATTCGACCATTTTATCAAATTCAGTTAACGGAATATCCCCTTCTGATATTCTCGTTTTTAAACTGTTTACTTTTGTAATCCTGAAGATATTTTTTTAGCTTGTCTACTTCTTCTGCCATTGCTTTTGTCACTTTACCCAACTGATGCATAATAATTAAAGATTTCTTGATCTTAAGCCATTCTGACGAACTTGTTCCTTTAAATTTTTCCCCATCAAGCAATTCTTCAATGATGTTTTTACCCGAAACAGATGTCCACCACCATAGTCTTAAACCTTGTAAGGTTCTTTTCGTGCCATCCTCTAAATCGGGATAAATCTTCTCTAACTTATTTTTGATGAGCCAAGTGTACGCTGGTGTAATTTTTTCATGATCAAGGGAGTCGAGGTATTCTACCGCTTGTTTGGCTTTATCGACCATATCATTCAATAGCTCGATTGCTTCCAATTTTTCTTTCATATTAAAATTAGCAAATGTTTTACGCTCTTTAAGCGGGAAATCCTCATCGCCAAAGCGATCATACCATTCCGCATAGGTGTACACTTTTTCAGAGATATCCACTAAAAAATCTTTATTTATAGACGGCAGCACCTCATGTAGATCAACAATTTGTGTGGTTTCCACGATTGGCTTCGCTAATCCATACAAATCATATAATCGTAGCCCAAAGTCCTGGTAACTGTACAAGGCAGAAGCAATACTGTTCAGTAACTCTTCTTGTGAGGATAATCTTTTGGAAGTAGAAGATAACTGATTCATCGCATTCTCAAAAGACACCTGATTTTGCTCTAGAACCGCTCCCACTTTTGCATAAAGCTTTTTCCGATCATTCTTTTCGTCGTGGACAAGTGCAACATGATTACTTAAGCCCAATCCATCCAGACGTTGGTAAACGACATCCAAAGCGGCACGCTTTTGACAAACCACGAGTACTTTCTTCTCCTGTTGAAGCGCATCTGTAATGAGATTAACAATGACTTGAGATTTTCCTGTTCCAGGCGGTCCATGGACAACAATCCCTTTTTTATAACGAGCTACTTGAATAATCTCTTCTTGTGACCCGTCTGCTTGTAATAGGTTTAAAATGTCAGGATTATTATTATTCGATTTTTCTGCTACGCTCGGTTCCCCATCAGTCTCAAAATCCTTATCCTGCGGTTCGATTAGTTCCCCAGCTAAAGATAAATTACTTTCTTCTGATCGGACAATGAGTTCTTCATAATCTTTAACAAGCGAAGACCCGCCTTGTGGGAAATTCCCGATGACCGCATTCTCCAACATAGTTAAACCTGCTTTTTCCGGAACCTCTTCTTTTCTATATTCCTTCAGTTTGCTAATACCCTTAGGTGTAAATGATACATTCATTTCATGATTTTTTAAAAATTGGAGCCACTCTTCATCGTTATACTTCGTTGCTAGTTCCGCAGCTTGATCAAAGAAATCTTCGGTAAATGTTTGGTTGTTTAGCTTTTTAAATGCTAAGAACAACGTCCGATTGATTTGAGGACCATCTTCATCTATTTTAATCACCCATTTTTGAGCATTCACATTGCTCTTTTCAAGCCTGATCGGATATAAAAATAATGGAGCTTGAAAAAACGTCCCATCGGACAATGTGCCTGACAAAAACGGAAAACCCAGGTAAAAATCATGAATACCTGTTTCATCTTCAATTCCTTTAATATTTCGATATAAATCAGTGAGTTTTCTCGAAAGACTCATTGAAAGTTCATTATTTATAGTTGGCTTAAGTAAGATGACATCATTCTTGGTTTGATGAGTGATTTGTTCTACTATAGCGGTACTTGCCTTTTCTTTAGATAACCTAGAGAGGTTATCCAGATCAGTTAAATCAAAGCTCCACTTATTATAAAGCTTCAATAATCGAATCGAACGATTCCGCCGACTAATGTCATTGAGCTTGTCCCTCATATGTATTAACTTGTCTTTCATTACAAGACCTCTTTCCAT
>NZ_JBALSN010000729.1:0-1539 GCF_036966985.1 Neobacillus drentensis
TTCAAATAATTGAGCATTCTCAGCGACCGTGATAAATCCCCATGAACAAACCACTAAAAGCAAGGTGAAGAGAAGAGATAGCCAACCAGGACTGAATCCCTTTCGCCGTTTCCGCTCTATTAATCCTTTACGAACGAAATTACTCCAAATATCTACGAATATGACAAGTGCAATCAGAAAAAAAACATATGACCAGACTTGATCATATTTCAAATCAGCCAGTGATAATTGAATTTGGTAGCCTAGACCGCCAAGTCCAACAAAACTCATAATGGCAGAAGACCGAATGGCACATTCAAAGCGGTACATCGTATAACTGATCATGTCGGCCCAAACCAAGGGAAAATAGCCATAAAAGAGTATTTGCAGTTTAGATGCTCCCGCTGATTTCAATGCTGTAATTGGCTGCTCAGGAACATCATTTAACATGTCCGCAAAAATTCGTCCAAGGATACCTCCGTATGGAATCGCGAGGGCTAATATCGCTGCATAAGGGGACAGACCTACGGCAGCAACAAAAAGCCAAGCCCATATTAACTCATGAATTGAACGGGTGAACCCTAATATTCCCCTAAAAAGTAGTTTAGATGTTAACCGGGCAACTCTGCTTGAGGTTAACGTTCCAGAGGCCAGAACACCGACTATTAGAGCATAAATAATGGCAAGTGACATTCCGGCAACAGCATATGCTAGCGTTATCCAAGCAGATTCAAGTCCCTTAATAAGTACTTCAGCAGACAGGTCAGGTTGAATAAGTCCTTCAAATATTTGCAACAACGTCGGTATTCCACCAGCATGGAATAGATCGGAATTCCATTGAATTGAAAACAAGCTCCATACGAATACAGCTGCCAAAAGTAACGTGAGAAGGAGGCGATTATACATACCGAAAACTGATTTTTGTCCCAACATCTTACCCTTGCTCCTTTAACCGATAAAGATCTGTTAACAAATCATCTGTTACTTTATCAGTCGGTAAATCAAAAAGGATTTCTCCATTTTTAAGGGCGATGATTCTCGTAAAATATTTACGAGCATATTCGACGGAATGTAAACTCGCAATTAATGTTTGTTTTTGCTCTGAAACGATTTTGATCAGCATGGCTANNTCTTCTGCCCGTGCCGGGTCAAGGGAGGCTACGGGCTCATCGGCTAGGATCACTTCCGGTTTTTGCACCATTAATCTTGCCATTGCGACACGCTGTTGTTCGCCTCCAGATAAAGTGGACGTGATTTCAAATATCTTATCAGAAAGGCCAACTCTTTCCAGTGCTTTCAGAGCAATTTCTTTTTCTTGGGGTACAAGTAACGAGAAGAGGGATTTGAAAACACCCCAATCAGCTAAACGTCCTGCCAAGACATTATGAATAACAGCTATCGACCCAATTAAATCAAATTGTTGGCGGATAACGCCAACTTTTTTAGCAAAAATCCTGCCTTTTTTATAGGATGATATCGGTTGGCTATCGATCAGTAGTTCCCCGTTTTGGATTGGCACGAGTCCGGCAATGGAATTTAGTAATGTGGTTTTACCCGCTC
>NZ_JBALSN010000730.1:0-1266 GCF_036966985.1 Neobacillus drentensis
ATGTTTATATAGTCCAAGTTTAAATTCAAACAGGGATTTTATGATTAAAGATTACTTTATATCTTAAGGTGAACTGCAATGAAAAAACTTATTAATCGCCCTCTAATATTAAAGGATGAATGTTTGTCGAGTTACCTTTATCGACTTAGTAAAGCTAATTACCTAACTGGACCCTCTCCTATATTAAAGCAACTCAAAATTGAATTGTTCAAATATAGGGTCAATCATTTTGACTATCCAAATTGCATCAAAATCGCAAAGATTTCTGATGTAAATCCAAAAGAACTTTTTAGGACTTCTAATGTCTACTATGAAGAAAACTTTAAAGATGATGTAGATAAAATGGTCTTATTAAAGGAATACGTAAAATATTGTCCTTGTTGTATTCAAGAAAATATTTATTTCAAGAATTCTTGGTTTTTAAACCTGTTTACCGTTTGTCTAGAACATCAATCTTTACTAGTTCAGAATTGTCAAGGATGCGGACAAACCATATCGCTAGAAAACTTTTTAGAAGGATTTTGTAAAAATTGTAACTTTGCATATGTTAAAGCTGACAAGTGCCCAGTTGATTCAAATTCCTTATTATATCAAGCCCAACTTGAATTCCAATCGATCATAGAAGGTCAAGTTGGTAAAGTATTAAAAGATATTTGCGCTAAAGACATTTTTAATTTTATAAACGGGAATTTACACATCATAGAGGATCTAACCTCAAGGGTAACTTACAAAAAAATTCATTTAATAACTCACCCACAAAAATATTATTGGAGTGAAAACTTTGGAGAAGCTTTAGCTAATATTTATTGGATGTATACTAACTTCCCTTTTAATTTTTTTCAGATTTTAGATGAGTTTTTCAATCTTCCATTTAAAAAAAGAAGACGAAGAAAAAAAGAATTTGAAAAGACACTTGGAACATCTACATTCATCAAAGAAGCTTATCAAGAATATCAGAATATGCAAATTTTAAAGGGGAATGTACCCAAAAATATTTCATGTTTTGATTTAGACGCAGCTAAAAAAATAAAAGAAAGATTTATATCAAAAAAAGAAATTAAAAAGGAATTTAATTTAACACGTAATGAAGTGGATTTTATTTGCCGTAATTTGGAGCCCAAACAATATCAACGTGGGAAAAATTTAATCCAGCAATTTGAGGTTGAAGAGGTAATTTCTTTTGTGAAAAAATTCAAAATCCAGAAAAATGATCTTTTAACCCAAAAAGAAGCCGCTATTCAATTAGGAGTAAATATTGACATAATG
>NZ_JBALSN010000731.1:0-1216 GCF_036966985.1 Neobacillus drentensis
GCCAAAATACTGACCCCTGGCTTAAACCGTTTGCTCAATCTTTTTTGGATAAACCCCCTCCAGAAAAGTTCTTCTCCTGGGGCTGCAACTAATACAAGGGCAAGATATTGCCAAAATATTGTTGGCGCAAACCATTTATATAAGTTCCTAAGACCTGTACCATAGGGCAAATGCAAAATCTTTAATCCACGGACCCCAAGCCAAAAGATACTATATAATAATAAACCTGTTAGTGCCCCAAGAAAAATATACTGAATAAAGGATACTTCATCATCAACCTCTTCTTGAAACATAGCATAAGCGATTAAGATTAGAATCGAACCAGTAAAAATATACCAAAAGATCGCTTTATCATGAAATGAAAAAAATAAAAGTATATGTGCAATAATTAAACCAATCAGTATGCGCGGGTCTTGGAAGAATTTCTTCATTACGCGATCTCCTTTTTAGAAAACATAAAATTTATTTTATCAAATAAGTTTTTCAAATGGAAATCATTACATCTCTAATTTTACTGTTTCGTTAGGTTAGAACATAAAGAATAGAAAAAAATAAAAAAGGAAGGGAGTGAAAGAAATGAGCAAATCAAAAAGTGAACAAGAACGAGAATGGACTGTCCGGAAGCAGGATCAAAATCCACATGGAAAAGTAAAATCATTAAAACAGTTATCAAATGAAGCTGGTAAGGGCCAATAACAATTCAGGCTGAGTCAAAAAAGAAAAGGCAGCCATAGTGAGGCCTGCCTTTTCTACGATTCTATTATTTTAATAAGCGCTTTCTTTTATAACTTTATAGTTTTTGTGATTGACAACAGTTCGCTGATCCAATTCTAAATCACGATAATTATCCATAACAGTTAGGTCGACAATGACAGAATTTTCATTTACCTTTTCAACAATCCCTTTCAAGCCACCACGGAATTCGATGATATTTCCAACTTCTGCTTTTCTCATAATGTCTCTCTCCTTTACCTCAAAAACTATAAATAAAATCCAGTTAAATAACAGTTTGCACTACTTTTTTCTTTTCGTAAAGCCTTTTATTTGACAATTATGTTAATTCTTTATTAACAATATAATTATATGAGAAAAAAGGCAACAAAAGAATCGGAAACGCTTTCAATAATAGTGAAAAGAAACTACAATGTTGGATTATGGAAATACAGTTACGTTAAAATAAAACCAGGTAAAGGTGGTGTTTTGAATGACGGAAGAA
>NZ_JBALSN010000731.1:1269-1559 GCF_036966985.1 Neobacillus drentensis
AATGATTACAGATATCTTGGATCGCCTTATGACAGGGGAACTTTCTGAGTATTATGTCACCAACGATCAGTTTATGGAATTTCGTCAGATATTGGTGAAAAGAAAAGATTTTAAACATTTCCGCGGGATCGGTCAAAGGGGCGGCGATGTCTTGTATCAATATCTAAAAGAACCAAGAAGTTAATCGCAATTTTTGAAGGAGCTCTCACAAAAAACATATGATAGTTTTTGAGAGTTTTTGACAGTTTTGTGACAATTCAATATAAAATAGATTTTTCAGTTGTTTGAAT
>NZ_JBALSN010000732.1:0-247 GCF_036966985.1 Neobacillus drentensis
GCATAAAATGAAACCGCTTACGATGAAGCGGATTGCAGATATATTACAAGTGCATGAGTCGACAGTGAGTCGAACAGTCAAAGGGAAAATGGTGCAGACCCCTTACGGATTAATGGAAATGAAACAGTTTTTCCAAGCGAAACTAGAAGGGCATTCGCTCGAAGAAGCATCCAGCTACACAGTGAAGACCCACATTGCGGAGCTGATTCAATCAGAAAATAAGAAAAAACCGTATTCGGATCAGCAA
>NZ_JBALSN010000732.1:323-618 GCF_036966985.1 Neobacillus drentensis
ATATGATTAAAAAGAAGCACATGCCAGAAACAATGGCATGTGCTTCTTTTTTGATGAGTGGAAGAGTGATAGAAGATTTCTTGAGAATTGAAAAAAGGGAAGACGTGTGATCTGAATTTTGGGGTAAAGTATAAGATAGGGCATGAGCCGATAGGGTAGACAACAGTGATGAGGTGAGACCAATTGAAATATAAACAAATCAAAACGAAAAAAATATATGAAGAAATTGCGGACGCATTAGTCGAATCCATTCGAACGGGGGAGCTTCTTCCGGGCGAAAAATTAGACTCGGTTC
>NZ_JBALSN010000732.1:684-1121 GCF_036966985.1 Neobacillus drentensis
ATTTTGTTTATCTCCTGCTTTTTTGATGAAGCAGCAGGATATCGTGCAGCTTCTTGAAGTGAGATCAATCATTGAATCAGGTGCTGTCAAAAAGGCAGCATTGCTGCGGACAGACGATGACCTCCATCGACTGCAGGAGGCACTAGAACAAATGAAGCGTGCAGAAGCGCATAAAGAAATTGGTGAAGAGGCAGACCTCACATTTCATCTTGCCATCGCTAAAGCCTCAAAGAATCATTTACTAGCGGCGTTAATGAATCAGGTCTCAACCTTGTTAATGGAAACGATGCGAGAAACAAGAAAAATCGTGTTATTTTCAAGAAAAGCGTCCATACGTCAGCTTTACAAAGACCATGAACGTATTTATCAAGCTATCATGGACAAACAGCCAGAAGAAGCAGAGCGGGCGATGCTCACACATTTGGAAAAAGTAGAAC
>NZ_JBALSN010000733.1:0-3091 GCF_036966985.1 Neobacillus drentensis
TAGCGAGTACCATAAGTAAATTTTCAAAAAGGCCATATATTGTCTTTACCACAGCTTACAAAGAGCATGCAGCACAAGCCTTTGAACTAGAAGCCTTTGACTATATTTTAAAGCCCTACGACGAGAAGCGGATTGCCGCAATGTTAAGCAGATTAGAATCTGCCTTTAAACGGGATCATACAGAAACAACGCTCCCGGATAGAAAACTCGAATCACATCTGAATAATCCGCAGTTACTACAGCTAAGGGAACTCCCATCGCAGGCTTCTAATCGAATCAATTTGAAAAAGAACGATAAAATTATCGTTACAGATGCAAATGATATCTATTATGCAATTGCGAGAGAAAAAGTTACTTTGGTGTATACGCAAGAGGAGGAGTACACTATGCCGCTAAGCATAACGGAATTTGACGCACTTTTACCAGAGAACCTTTTCTTTCGATGTCATCGTTCTTATACGGTTAACCTGACCAAAATCCGTGAAATTGTTCCTTGGTTTAATCAAACCTACATGCTTCGTTTAAAGGATCTTTCTGAGGAGATTCCGGTGAGTAGAAGCAAGGTGAAAGCGTTTCGACAAATTATGCATCTGTAACCGCCATTCATTCCGAATAATAGGCATCTCATTCTGAAACCGATTTCTATCTATTTTTCGATGCTATGATTGTAATGTAAACAAAATCAATTAAAGATTATATGTTGAACATTATCATTTTTACATGGAAGAAAAGAGGAGATCGCAATGAATTCAAGGACAGATCGTCGATGGCTGATCGTGTTAGGAACGATTATTGTACAGATGGGATTAGGTACCATCTATACGTGGAGTCTTTTTAACCAGCCGTTAGTAGAACTCTTTCATTGGAAGTTAAATTCGGTTGCTATTACGTTTTCCATTACCAGCTTCGCCCTGGCATTTTCTACGTTGTTTGCTGGGAAGCTGCAGGATAAATGGGGGCTTCGCCGTTTAATTGGTGTTGCTGGCCTTGTACTGGGAGCAGGATTAATCCTTAGTTCCCAGGTATCATCTTTATGGATGCTTTATATTTTGGTAGGTGTTGTCGTTGGGGCAGCAGACGGTACTGCTTATATAACTTCATTATCTAATTTAATTAAGTGGTTTCCGGAGAGAAAAGGACTTATTTCTGGAATTTCTGTTGGTGCGTACGGTACAGGAAGTTTGTTATTCAAATTCATTAATGGTTCATTGATCCAATCTGTGGGAGTGACTCAAGCCTTCTTTTACTGGGGATTAATTGTCCTCATTATGGTTGTGGGTGGTTCATTCCTTGTACGGGAAGCAAAAATGAGTCAAGAAAAAACCCAAACACTTAGTGCCAGTGTCCAAAAAGATTTTACTGTTAAAGAAATGCTTAAAACCAAGCAAGCATATTTATTATTTGTCATTTTCTTCACTGCGTGCATGAGTGGATTATTCTTAATTGGAATTGTGAAGGATATTGGAGTGAGAATGGCAGGACTTGATGTTGAGTCAGCCAGTAATGCTGTGGCATTGGTTGCCATCTTTAATACAAGCGGACGCATCATTCTCGGAGCCTTATCAGATAAAGTCGGCCGTTTAAAAGTGGTATCATTTGCACTTCTTGTTACTGCAGCAGCTGTGACCGTATTAAGCTTTGTCCAACTTAATTATGCGTTGTTCTTCGCCTGTGTTGCCGGGATTGCCTTCTGTTTTGGCGGTAATATTACGATTTTTCCTGCCATTGTAGCTGATTTCTTTGGTTTGAAAAATCAAAGCAAAAACTACGGGATCATATATCAGGGTTTCGGAATTGGAGCAATTTCCGGATCATTTATTGCTTCTGCCTTAGGTGGTTTCATTCCTACCTTTAAGCTTATTGCCGTACTGAGCATTGTCTCATTACTCATCGCCTTGACCATTAAGGCACCGAATGTTGGAAGTTCGAAAACGAAGAAAAAAAGGAATCATGGGAAGGTTCGCAGTCTTTCACCGGAGACACGGGCAAGTTAATAGTGTGATTTATAAAAATGGCAGCGATCCCTATATGGGGCCGCTGCCTTTCGTTATCTGGGAGAAACACGTATAGTTTTCTTGGATGGTATGTATATGGGGATAAGTTCATTGACAATAAATAAACTTTATTCTAATATGTTTATAAATAAACAAACAAAACTAATTAATGTTTATAAAATTTGATTGTCAGGATGTGTTTTACCTTTGGAACTTTCAGAACTGTTTTGGAATGTCTCAATCGAAGATCTGAAGTGTGGATATACAAAGGTTCTTGATTCCTATATCTGCCTCTTATGTGGGAAGAAAGTAGAAAAGGGGATTGTTTACCCCCATGGTGATATTCTTTATGAAGCAGAAAGGTTTATGCGGATACATATTAAAGAATCCCACCATTCGGTTTTTGAAGCTCTAATCGAACTAGATAAGAAATTTACCGGGCTTACAGATCATCAGAATCAGCTTCTTCGTTTATTTTTTCAAGGAAAAAACGATATCGAAGTCCAAGAAGAAATGGGGATTGGAAGTACCTCTACCATAAGGCATCATCGCTTTGCCTTGAAAGAGAAAGAGCGGCAAGCACGAATATTTTTGACGATAATGGAATTATTGAAAGAAAAAGATAAACATGCGCCAACTTTTGTAACAGTGCCTAAAAGCGCGAGGATGCTAGACGATCGCTATAATATTACTGAAGAAGAACAGGCGGAAATTGTGAAGAAGTATTTTCCTAGTGAAATGGGAGGACGTTTAAAGAAGTTTCCATTGCGAGAAAAGCAAAGGCTAGTGGTCTTACGAGAGATTGTCAAACAATTAGAGAGCGAAAGAATTTATGATGAAAAAGAATTAAATCAAGTGTTGCTGGACTACTATGATGATTATGCACTCGTCAGAAGGTATTTAATAGAATACGGATTCTTAGACCGTAAGGCAGACGGCAGTCAATATTGGTTTAAAAAGTAAGATAGAAAGTTGGTTGTTGAAATGGATCGTAAAAAAGAATTAAAACAATTATATAAAGAAACTCCAGTGGAAGCCGGAATCTATCAAATAAAAAACACCAAAAATCAGAAGAGTTTTATTGCTAGTACAAAGAA
>NZ_JBALSN010000734.1:0-2412 GCF_036966985.1 Neobacillus drentensis
ACTGATTGTATTTTGATAGTGTTTCTAATTGCACATCAGGTCCATTGGCATTAACAACTTCAGCAATAATATCTTTGTCCACTTTAAAATTCAGCGTCCCTCTGATGTCGGAAGATGATGCTCCAATCTTGAATTGATAGGTTCCTTTTTCAACAATCCAAGAGGAAGTTGATTCATCAAATGAAGCAATATCCTTTGGATCAATAAAGAAGTTGAACGTCTCTTTTTGACCTGGCTTCAGTTCACGGGTTTTTCCGAACGCTTTCAACTCTATCGCTGGTTTTTCTAACTTTCCGTCAGGTGCACTTACATAAAGTTGAGGTGCTTCTTTTCCAGCCAGTGAACCGGAGTTTGTGACTTTAAACTGGACTTTAATTTTATTGGATAACGAATCTTTATTTAATTTAAAGTCGCTATAATCAAACGTTGTATAAGAGAGACCATAACCAAACTCGTACGCTGGTTTCACATTAAAGGTAGAATAGTAGCGGTAACCAACGTAAATATCTTCCTTATAATTTACTAAGTTTGGATTACCGTCCGAGCTTGGGAAGTTCGCATAACTTGGCGAATCCTCTAATTTAACTGGGAAGGTTGCTGGAAGTTTACCTGATGGATTCGCTTTGCCAGAGAGAACATCTGTAAGGGCATTCCCGGCTTCCATTCCTGGCTGCCAAGATAATAAGATGGAGTCAACTTTATCTCTCCAGCTAACGGTGTTAAATGGAGCTCCAACATTCAAGACCACGACAACCTTTTTATTAACAGCGTGATAGGCATCAGAAACTTTTTTGATTAGTTCTGATTCTTTTTCTGAAGGTTCAAAGGTTGTTTCATTTCCATCTGCCCCTTCTCCAGACCCTCTAGCAATCACAATCACACCAATATCTGAATTCTGTGCCATATATGCAGCATCTTCAGCGGTAAGATTTTCATTAATTTCAGCGCCGCTGGCATTTGTGTTAACAGGTATATATCCACCATTTTTCAATCCTTCTGGAAGTTGTACGGAATGTGTTGGTGTTACATAGGCGCTTCCGGTTCCCATCAAGAACATTTTTGAAGCAGCATTTTCTGTAGTACATGCAGAAGCAGGAGTACCAAATCCACAGCTTGGCATGGTATAGGAGTTGCCGACTAAACCGACTTTTTTCACTTTTTTATCGAAAGGGAGTGCTTTATTCCCATTCTTTAATAAAACCATGCCTTCCGGTGCTGCCTCTCGTGAAAGTTTTGCATTAGCTGCTGCAAGGTCAGCGCTTACACTTTGTTTCGCATCATCAACGGTACTTAATTTTTTGAATGTAGGTGACTTAACGACTAAATTAAGAATATTCTCGATGGCCGTATCAAGTTTCTCCTCGTGAAGTGAACCGTCTAAGATGGCCGCTTTTACTGCAGCCTTACCAACGGCATTTAAACTAGGCATGGACAAGTCATTTCCGCCGTTTAACATCGCTACTCCATTCTGTTTAGATCCGCCCCAGTCTGTCATGACCATTCCATTAAAGCCCCAATCACTTCTTAAAACATCATTTAACAGCCAAGAGTTATGAGCAGAGAATGGTCCATTAATAGAATTATAGGAACTCATCACTGTCCATGGGTTCGCCTCTTTTACTACCCGCTCGAATCCAGCTAAATAAATTTCTCTTAAGGCGCGTTCAGAAATAACCTCATTGACTGATTGTCTATTGGTCTCCTGATTATTTGCTGCATAGTGCTTCATACTTACACCAACACCTTGGTCCTGAACTCCTTTTGTAAACTCGGCTGCCATTTCACCGCTTAAGAGTGGATCTTCTGAATAGTATTCGAAGTTTCTTCCGCCTCTAGGATCTCGATGAATATTTAGTGCGGGTCCTAAAATGACATCCACGCCATAATCAAGAGTTTCTTTTCCCATCGCACTAGAAACCTGGTACATTAAATCCTTATTAAAACTTGCAGATAACGCCGAGGGAATGGGGAAACCGGTTGTCGACTTATTAGCTGTGGATCCAAACCTGAGTCCGGCTGGACCATCAGCAAAAGTAAGCTTTGGAATACCAAGCCTTGGGATAGCAAACGTTCCGCCAGCTGCACCTGTTACTGCCGCTCCAGCTCCTCCAATCAAATCGACCTTTTCGTCTAGCGTCATCGCCTGAATAACATCCGGAATGGAAGATTGGTCCACTAACATCGGTGTTTGCTCTTGTAAACCACTATTGTCCGTAGTAACAGCAGTCCCATTAACCTGCGATTGTGTCTGTTCCGCTGCTTGTACGCCTGAAATACCTGATGACAATAGCATTAAACTAAACATGGATGAACTTAGAACTTTGTAATAACTCTTCATACCTAACCACTCCTTTTATATATGAAAACCCTTTCATTCAAGAAGTTAACATGTAAAATATCATTCGATAAGTT
>NZ_JBALSN010000735.1:0-1776 GCF_036966985.1 Neobacillus drentensis
TTATAAAGGTGTTCCCGCTGGTTCAGTAGAAGTAATAATTGCGGAAGATGCAGCCGAAATTGATGGTTTAGTGGTAGATGAAAACTTTCAGAAAAAAGGGATTGGCAGCAGGCTGCAAAAATTTGTTATGGAGAAATTTTTAGATAAGACCATCATCTTAGTAGCGGATGGTGAAGACACTCCAAGGGAAATGTACAGGAAACAAAACTATGAGTATCTAGGATTTAAATATCATGCACATAAAGTTTATGAAGACTAGTTCTATCTTTTTATTGAGAGAAGGATGAGAGTTTATCTATTTGCATAAAAAAACTTTAGTTGAATATTGATTTTATACATGGAGGTGTACACATGGAAACAATCCGAAATATGTTTGAACATTTACATTGGTCTAATCAAAGAATTCTTGAAACCTTGCAAAATACGGAAAGCGAGAATGAACAAATAAACAGGCTATTCTCACATATCCTTCTAGCTGAACAGGTGTGGTTGACTAGGTTAAAAGGATCAGACAGTTCAAATTTGCCAATCTGGGCAGAGGTTAGTTTAAAGGCTTGTGCTGAAATGGCTAATCGTAATAATCAATATTTTAAAAAATTCCTATCGAGTTTAACTGACCCTGCTCTCGAACAAATCGTGACGTACAGAAATAGTAAAGGCATTGAGTTTAATAATTCGGTTAGGGACATATTGACCCATGTTGCACTACATGGTCAATATCACCGAGGTCAGATCAATCAACTTTTAAGGGCAAATGGTTCCGAGCCTGTTATTTTAGACTATATTATCTTTAAGAGATAGATATTGGATTAAAAAAGGGGATCGGTGTCAGGCACCATGAATATAAACAGTAGATTAATAGGTTGGTTGAATTCGAAACAGTTATTAGGGATCACTCTAACAGCTGTTTTTTCTTTTGGCTAAAAAGAGATGACCTGTATTGGTTATTAAATAAAAAATATACATATTTTTGCATAAAAATTAATACGAGGTTAGCCAGATAGTTTGAGAATATTAGGTTTAATCAGGTATATTATGAAAACGCTTACTAAAATATCAGAATAAATATTCAAAAAATTTACTAAAAAGGATTGTCAAACTATTCTTTTTTTATTATAATCATTTTATATTAATTGATGTAATAAAATATAACATGAAATTGCGAGGTAAAGTGACATGACAAAAACATTAATTTCAAACGCTCCAGGAGCTGCCACTACTCTTGAACAAATTAAAGAAATAATCAACGAAAAAAGTGTTGAACTTTTACACTTGCAATTTGTCGATATCGAAGGGATCCTAAAGCACGTTACAGTAACAATTGAACAATTGGAAGATGTCGTAGAAGGTAAAATGATGTTTGATGGTTCTTCGATTAAAGGTTTCTCACCTATTAATAAATCAGATCTTTATTTACAACCAGATTTAGCTACCTTTGCTGTTCTTCCTTGGACAGTTGAAAACGGATATTCGGAAGCTAGATTCCTATGTTCTGTAAAGAACCCAGACGGATCCTTGTTTGAAGGAGACACAAGAAATGTTCTAAAGAAAACGGTGGATCGTGCCGCTGAACATGGGTACACGATTTCAGTGGGTCCAGAGTTAGAATTTTTCCTATTTAAAACAGATGAAAATGGTTATGCAACACAAGAACTTGGTGATAAAGCCGGCTATTTCGAGCCATCTCCACATGACCTTGGTGAGCGCGTTCGTTTAGAAATTTACCGTGCCTTAAAAGCAATGGGCTTCACAATTGAGGCTTCTCACCATGAAGTA
>NZ_JBALSN010000736.1:0-1267 GCF_036966985.1 Neobacillus drentensis
GCCTTTAGCTGTGCAGTGATTTCATTAAAGAGACCGCCGCTTTATATGGATCGTCAGCATCATGCTGAATAGAAGAGAATTAGATCGTTTAGCTGCCTCATCATAGGCAGCTTTTTATTTTTTGAAAACCACACCTTCACTTTTACCAGTAATGACTTCTTCTCCATGCTGATTGATATACCGGGAAAAAAGGTGGACACGATGGTATTTTTCAAGGGGTTCTACCTTGGTGACGGCCATCTGACAGGTAATGGTGTCACCTGTATAAACAGGGCGTATGAAGGTACATGTCATCTCTTGACCGATAAAATGAAACTGCCCGCCAAGCTTCGTGGCTAGACTTGCTGTGAGAAAGCCGTGTACCATGAGCCTGCCTTGATCATCTAGCTCGATATGATGTTTGCCAAGATCACCTGTCATCTCGCCAAATTGGATCACATCTTCATGCGTATAGGTTTTGCTTGTTTGAAATTGATCGCCTGGTTGAACCATCTGTTTTTCAGCTCCTTTTTTTAAATGTACCAAAGGAGTGAATGAATGTACATTCATTTTTATGGTGAGATGTTGGAGGCAAAGAAGAGACAGGCTACCTTTCTTTGCCCTTGATAAGTCAGGAAAAATGTCATCTTCTATTCAAAAACAACCATTTCTCCAATTGGATGAAATCCGGCACGCTGATAGATATGTTTGCCGTCATTTGAGGCTTGTAACATCACACACTTTTGTTTGTTATCTGTCTGGGTCAGAAGGTAATGAAACATGTCACTGCCAAGTCCTCTTCCGCGGTGTTCTGCCTTTGTGATGACATCATAAATACCGTAGCTGTCTGCTGTTTCAATCAATAAGCCCGTTGTGACCGGTTTGTTGAGTTCATATCCAACGAACATGCGGGTACTCGGGTGTAATCGTTCAATCGAAAAGCGCTGGAAATAGCTGTTTAAAGCGATTTCCTCAGGTGATCCTTCGAAAAGTTCGATAAATAAATGTTGATAATCGAGAAAAGTTTGATCGTCAGTCACTTCCTTGATCGTAAGCGATTGAGAGGTCCTTTGATCGATGTCGTTTGTATGTTCAAGCATCATGATGGTATTGCGTTCCACTTCTTGAAGCCCATATTTCTGCATGATATTCGACCAATCTGGGTGGAGCAGGCTTTGAGTGATCCATGTGCTGAATGCTAGCTGCTGTGGCTGCATTTGTTCGATGGCAGCTTCCACTTTTTGTTGATCTTGTATGTGCGCTGAAATGGGTAATAACAAATTGAACG
>NZ_JBALSN010000737.1:0-1522 GCF_036966985.1 Neobacillus drentensis
ATAAAAAAGAGAAGTGCTAGTAACACTTCTCCCTGCAACCTCTACCGTCAGGGTGATGGTTGTTAAAGTTTATTTTTTGTGTAAACCACCCTTTTGCTTGCTACGGCGCGGGGTGGTTTTCTCGTTTTCTAGAATATTTTTCCGAAAGAAATAAGCGCTTAATTCACGCAAGATTCCTTTTAGAATTTCTCGTAGAATTTCAAGAAAAGTTTCCAGGAATATCACCTCCCTTCCGAATAAAAGGAAAAGAAGATCAACAACCGGCCACCCTCACAATATTCAGTTGCAACTTCATTCTATCACTTTCTCACAACTTAATACCCAATCAATCTTCGACAAACTTCGGGGAGTGACAGGCACCACCATCAAGCTTTAGTTGAGTGGGGGTCTGATCCCACTAGCCAAAGATGACAGTGAGGCAGAGAGCAAATGCTCTCTACCTTTCTATACTTATCAAATAAAAAGAAAGCCAACATAATGTTAGCTTTCTTAATTTAATCCATTTGTAAAAGGAGGATAGTATATTACTTTTCTACATATCTCTAGATATAATAAATTGTTTTTCTATTAAGTCTTTAATTAATTATTGAACTGACAAAGATTAATTAATCACTTTCCAAAATTCCTCAGACACTACTTGATAACCTGCGAGACTCAAATGAATGTTAAATGGATTTGGAAGGTAATCTGCAAAATTTGCTACATTAATAGCCTGTGCAGTTGGTACAAATGTATCACCATTCTGTACAGCTTGGGATTGAATCTGTCCATTAAATGCTAGTAATAATTGTTCTAACTGTGCTTTTTGCTGCGCGTCAGTTACATATGGGTATGGGTTATAATAACCCATTACATATACCTTCACATTTGGATTCAATTGATCGATTGTGCTTAAAATGGTGTTCAACTTGGCAGAAATTTTTCCAATTTCTGTTGGCGCCAGAGTTGGATTTGCTTGAATGGCAGGAAGGACTGCAAGCAGATCATTCGCACCAATATCAATCGTTACATGCGTAGCTTCTTTTATTTCTTTTTGGACGTCTGCTTTACTGAAATCAGCTATGACATCATCCGTTTTATATCCAGAAACGCCAAAGTTATCAAAATCTAGTAACTGATAGGACTTTGTAAACTTCTCTGAAATATAATTTGGGTATCCCCAATCTAAATCTACTCCGTCTACCGGAATTCGATCTACTCCATAAGGAGTCATACCGGCCGCTAAGGAATCACCTAAAGCAACATATTGAACTTGAATTCGCGCTCCATCTGCACCTAATTTATAGCCATCCACTGTGGTATTGGCTGCCATGATCCCATCTTTATTGAAATAATACCATTTGACACTGATTTGCTTCCAGCCTGTTACCCTTGACCCGTCGGTATTGAGGTAGTACTTTTTCCCTGATAAATCTAACCAACCGGTTTTCATCACACCAGTGCTGTCAAGATAATACCATTTTCCATTTACTAAAGCCCAACCTGTTTTCATCACGCCTGAGCCATCAAGGTAATATTTTTT
>NZ_JBALSN010000738.1:0-1619 GCF_036966985.1 Neobacillus drentensis
TTCCAGTACTATCTGAACTTGGCGCTTCTTTAGGTCCTTTTTTCCCAACAGGATTATTATCTAAAAAGCCAACTACTCCATTTTCTTTAGCTTGTGAAAGTAAATGCTCAATATCAAGCTTTAGTACCATTTTCCCACCACTTTCTTAACAAATTATTCTTTTCTATTTCAATTTATGATGATTTTATCTATTTGACATAGACAATCATCATATTTTAATCCATATATTTTAGAGTTTTTACACACAACAACCCAAGTGAATGCATATATCTAAAAAAAATATTATTTAGGAGAATTCAAGTGTTAAAATACGAAATTTTAATAAATCCGAAGTGGTTAAGAAAATTGGATAACGACATTTGGAATGATGAATTAGTACCGGCTGTTTTAAAGATGGGTGAAGATCGTATTAGTATTAAATTAGCCTACCGAGGGAACGTGATTAGAGAGAAGAAAAAAAAATCCTATCGCATTGTTTTTCAAAAACCGTACAAGGTTAATGGAGCTCATGAGATTCACCTCAATGCAGAATTTTCAGATGTTTCATTAAGTAGGAATAAATTATCGCTTGATTTCTTTGACCGTATTGGGGTCATATCACCTCACTCAAAGCATGTGATGCTATATATCAATGGATATAATAAAGGCATATATTTAGAGATTGAATCCTTTGATCAATATCTTCTTGAAAAAAGAAAAATGCCGGACGGAGCTATTATTTATGCAACCAATAATCGAGCAAATTTTTCATTACTAACCAAGAAAAAAGAAATAAAAAAACGGTTGGATCAAGGTTACACACTTAAATATGGTAAAAAAGATACTATGGTTGAATTACAAAACTTTATTGCGATGATTAATGCCTTAAGTAATGATGATTTTGAGAAGGAAATCCCAAAAGTATTGGATGTAGAAAAGTATTTAAGATGGGTAGCTGGCGCGGTATGTGTTCAGAATTATGATGGATTTATTCATAATTATGCATTGTATAAAAATGATGAAACCGGTCTTTATGAAATTTCTCCGTGGGATTATGATGGGACCTGGGGAAGAAACCTGCATGGCAGAAAGTTGGATCATGATTATGTACCATTAACTGGATACAACACACTATCTGCAAGACTTTTCCACTTTTCTCATTATAGACACCTATATAATGAAATCCTTTCAAATATTTTGGAAAACGACTTTACTCTGGACGTCCAAAAACCTCTAATTAACGACCTATTCGAAAACTTAAAACCATATATTAGTCTAGATCCGTATTTAGACTATACAGCTGAAACCCTTGAGCAAGAGAAAAAGGTTTATTTTAATTTTATTAAAAATAGAAATGCTTATCTTAAAGAAGAATTAACATCCTTTATAAAAGTAAAAAGTATATGAATGAAAATCATATACTTTTTTTTGCCTATTTTTACCCAAAACAGGAAAAAAAGGCTACTTTATTAGTACAACATCATACCGTGATACATATAGATGCAGTGTAAATGTTTATTTAATTTTAAAGGAGGATAATTCTTTTATGGAAAAAGAGATGATGAATTTATTTGTGGGTAAAACAATCAAGGTTGATCGTGGAGGTCCCGAATCAAGGAGTGGGAAATTACTAGCTGTTT
>NZ_JBALSN010000739.1:0-1292 GCF_036966985.1 Neobacillus drentensis
AGATTATTAAAGGAGTACCCAAAGCAACACTCTATCGACATATACAAATTTTGCTGGATGCAGGTATTATACGAGTTATGAAAGAAAGAAAAGTAAAATCTGTGTCTGAAAAATACTACACATTAAATGAAAATGAGGCTAGACTTAATGTAAAGGAATGGAAAAAAGCATCTCATCAGGAGAAGCTTGATTATGTTTCTTATTACCAATTATTAGTTATGTCTCAATATCAGAGTTACCTTGAAAAATTAGAAAATCAAAACAGTCCAGAGGATGGTGCCACTTTTTCTCTAGTGGAATTAAAGATGAGTGATGAGAGGTTTAAACAATTTGAGAACGAATTAACTGAATTAATGACTAAATATTATCATGCTCCGAGTGAGAACAATGGGAAAGATGCTCCAGTTCGAACAATCGCTTTTACGATTATCCCAGATGCATAAAAAGGACATAACCCTTTTCTTTAGCTAAATATCGTTAAAAAGAAAAGTCATTAGTCCTTCTACGGGAAAAGGTGTTCTGAACAAACTTAATCAAAACACCTTCCTTTCTTATGCCAGAAAAATTTGAGTATCTAATATTTTGTTCCTCTGCAACTGAAAAAATAAATATCCATTGATTTTACCAATTCTTGATTTTAATCCTTAATCCTACAACATTCTACTTCATTTCTTCTTTCACTAACCTGCTTCGTTANNGCACACTTTCGTTTAAGTAAAATTCCTAACAACAATCTCTCATTTTGGAAAAAGACTGTTAATTACAATTATCTTTTTTTGAAATTACTATTTGATAACCTTTTAATTGGGTGTCTTTAATCCTTTTTTATACCATTTGAAAAAGCTTAAAATGATGAAATAAACTATGAGTTTTGACAGCAAGCCGTATGACCAATGCCAGTTCTTATTTTCAATTAAATCTGTATAGCGAGCTAATAAGTATTCGTACAGTTGATGTATACCAATGAATATCAAAGTATAGAAGATTCGTACAAATTTCCCCTTATTCATTGGATACCACATAATATAAAAGACATTAAAAGTTGGATAGATAATGTAATGTAAAGAAATTAACATATCAGATGCGTAAGGAAACTCACGATATGGAAAGATTATATTCCCTAATTTAGTTTGAATAAATACGTACAACCATCCTATCGCTTGGGCAAACAAGAAAACAAAGTGTAATTCCCTAAGCTTATTCCTTGGTATTTTCCACCACAACATTCCTATAGATACAGTCCATGAGATGATCAAAACAAATAATTCTTTATTCATAATTTATTTTGCTTA
>NZ_JBALSN010000740.1:0-3526 GCF_036966985.1 Neobacillus drentensis
CCTTTAATCTTAGTAATGGAAGGCTTCCATCTAATATAGCAAGATTAAATTTACTGAAGAATACCCTTCACTACATATTAGATAGCTTCGGATTCGGGGTGGGAGCAGGCAATATCTCATTCTATTTAAAAAACGAATCCATCTATCCAACTAATCATGTTGTAGAAGTTCATAATTGGCTTGCGGAAATTATGGGTAATTTCGGAATTGGTATTTTACTTGGTTACATAACTATGTATGCCTATCTTTTCATTCGTCTTTATAAATTTTATAGAGTTGGAAGAAATAGAAACCAAAAAGGATTACTTGAAGCGTGTATGATGGGGCTAATTGGATTTCTTGTTTCGAGTATCAGTCCGAGCTCTATTAGTAATTTATTTTTTCATTGGGTATTTCTAGGATTAGTTATTTCGACGGTTTCTGTGCTTAAAGACACGAAAAATCAACATCAACAAGAAAAATCCTACTAAGGAGTAAGGTTTAAATGGGACATAAGATTCAAATTTTAAAAGAACGAGTGAACAAATATTTTCTACTATTATTAGGAACGACGATTTTGTTAGGTGTAATCGGATGGCTTATTCCAGTAGGAAAAGCCCAATCAAGTTATACATTAGAAACATCGATAACATTAGGAAACTATAATAATCCAGAATTAACTGATCATAAAAGTGTCATCATTTTGCTAACATACGCCCCGTTTTATGAAGAACATTTGAAAGATCTATGGGAAGAAAAGTTTGAGGTAATTGGTACGAATTTACATGTAACTGCAGGCCCAGATAAGATAATTAACCTTTCGTATACAGATAATTCAGAGGAAAGCACAGCCCAAGTACTTAATGAAATTACAAGTGCCTTTATGGCCTACGATCAAGATAAATTCAATGAAAAACAGAAATTCATTCAAGATTATATTGAGGCCATATCAAAAGAAAAAGTAGGACCTGAGGCAATAGTAGACCAGCAACGCTTCATATTTGAACTTAAGACAGCCCTAAATGACATGAAACCAGCCAAATTATTAAAACCCGCTGATATAAATGCAATTAATACTGAAAATAGAGCCTTCAACTCAAAGGAAAGAGCAGTATTAGGGATATTATTGGGTGTAACATTAAGCTTTTTATGGATCGTTTTTCCCGTCATTTTCAAGGAACAGTCATTCGAATAGGAGGTAATTTTATGAGTCCACAGCAGCCACTGATCTCAATTATAACGCCTTCATACAATGCTAGTTTGTTTATCGAGCAGACAATCAATTCTGTAAGAAAGCAAACCTATCAAAACTGGGAAATGATTATTGTCGATGATTGTTCTACTGATAATACACCAGAAATATTAGAGCAAATTGAAAAAGAAGATGAAAGAATACAAGTTATTTTTTTAAATCAAAATGGCGGGGCTGCTGTTGCCCGAAACACAGCTTTACAGCATGCAAAGGGCAGATATGTAGCATTTCTTGATAGTGATGATTGCTGGAAACCAGAAAAGTTACAAAAACAGGTTTCATTCATGCAAACCAACAACTATGCATTTACATTTACCGGTTACGAAGTAGTAACTAATGAGGGAGTCCTTTTGAACAAACAGGTATCTGCCCCCGCGCAAATTTCCTACAATGATATGTTAAAGAATACCATTATTGGATGCTTAACAGTCATGATTGATCGGCAGCTGGTAGGCAACATTCAGATGACTAACATACGAACACGGCAGGATTTAGCCACTTGGTTAGCCATTTTAAAAAAAGGGATAAATGCATACGGATTAAATGAAAATTTAGCCGAATATCGGACCGGTAATCCTTCCATTTCGAGAAACAAGTGGAAGGCAGCAAAAATGAATTGGTTTGTGTATCGCAAAGTTGAAAAGTTAAATGTAGTCAGAGCTTTTTGGTGTTTTTCACATTATGCCTTTCATGCTGTACTAAAAAGAATATAAAAAGGGATGGGACAAATGAAGAGTATCCATATCATGGTGGCAACAGGGGAGTGGGCACAGGACCAGTTACGGTACCGAAGACATCGGCTTGCTGAATTCCTTCAGAATCATCCTGAAACAAAAGAGGTCATCTGGTTATGTCCGACACCGACACAAAAAAAGGAACCGTACACTAGATTGTCAAATGGAATAAAACAATGGACGATTCAAGATGTATTACCACATAAAGTGTTTCGGTTTGGGCGCTATATTGGTCTATTTCATAAAACTAAGCTGCAGCCATTATTTCAATATTTAAAAGAAGCTCAGGAAAAGTATGCTGTTAATTTATGGTATACTTTTCCTGGATTCCCATTACTTTCAGAAAGCTTTTCTTGGAATACAGTTATTTATGATTGCAGTGATTTATGGACTTCTCCGATCAATGGGAAAAACTCAATCCTAGCAAATTTTAGAAAGAACATCATATCCAGAGCAGAAAATCGAATTATTCAAAGGGCAGATAAGATCACATGTACCTCTGAATATCTAAGTATGAGAGTAGTAGAAAAGTTAGGTTCGAAGGAAAAGGTGTTCACCTTTGAAAATGGGGTAGAATTTGATTTGTTTGCTAAAAATCTAACACAAATGACGAATATTCTACCTGATCATTTTGACGGAACGGTTTTAGGATTTATTGGAGGAATTAAACCTAAGTTAGATTTTGATTTAATTAAGGAAGTAGCACAAAAAAAACGGGAGTGGCTTTTTCTATTTGTAGGTCCAGATGGTACGAATGATCATCCAAAATTTAAAGAATTATTAACTGAGGGGAATGTTTTATGGACTGGGAGTGTCGCACCTTGCGATGTCCCAAAATATATGAACTTAATTGATATTGGAATCATGCCATACAAATCATCTCAATATAATCAAGCTGTCTTTCCATTAAAGTTATTTGAGTTTTTGGCAGCGGGGAAGTCGGTACTTGGCATGCATTTGCCGTCTACGAAAAAATATGCTGAGGAATCTATTTATGCTCATTTAGATACCAATAATACGAACCAATTTATTAAGATATGCGAACAATTAGAAGGCACTATAAATGATGAAATTCTTATTAACAGGCGAAAGAAACTTGCTAAATCAAAAAATTGGAACAAAGTATTTGAGGACATGTTCTTATTAGTTTAGTTTAGAACAACCTAGTAAGTTTTCAACCAAAGAGGCCCAAAAGGGTTTCTTTTTTTGTTTATTAGTCAGTGGGTGTAAGGTATGGATATGGCAAAGTTGCGGAAATTTAGGTAAAGGTCACTAAATGAACAGATACATCGATCGCAAAATAACCTTTCAATGTCTATTAGATTTTGATTTAAAAAAAGAGTAATAAAAAATCCGAATAAAGGCTACTGAGATATAGATTAAAAACAGAATATTTAGAAAATTATTCATACAACTACCTCCCAATTTGAAAATTACTTATTAAAATGAACCGTTGATTAGGATTGCTATAGTTACATTTTATCCAGTAAATACTAAGAAATAGTTGATTGGATGTTAACCTTTTGTAAAGTATTGTTGTAATTATTTTATTGATATTGAG
>NZ_JBALSN010000741.1:0-625 GCF_036966985.1 Neobacillus drentensis
GAAAAAAATATCCCTCATGAACAAAGGAGACTAAAAATGAGAAAACTCGTTCTATTTCTGCACGCATCGCTTGACGGTTTTGTAGAAGGTCCGAACGGTGAAATGGACATTGGCTGGGTTTCATACGATGCTGACTTGGAGAAACACGCGAAAGAAATTCTGAGTACTGCCGACACTGTCATATGGGGACGTGAGACTTATCAGATGATGCACAGTTACTGGACATCTGTGCCTTCTGACCCCTCAGCTTCGCAGCATGAACGGAATCATGCCGAGTGGATCGAAAAGACACCCAAAATCGTTTTTTCCACGACGTTGGAGAAAGTCGAATGGAACAATTCCAGACTGGTGAAAGAAGATGTCGAGGAAGAAATCAAGAACCTCAAACAGCAGCCAGGCAAGGATATGGTCATCCTCGGCAGTCCTAGGTTAGCACACTACCTTATGCAGCTTGATTTAATCGATGAGTATAAAATTACGGTTTCTCCCGTCCTGATCGGCAGCGGGTTGCCGTTATTCCAAGGTCTCAAGGAGAAAATCAATCTTAAACTGATCGAAAACAAGACATTTGATTCTGGAGCCATAGCCCTCGTTTACCAGACGGTTAGATGACCTTTTCTCCTAA
>NZ_JBALSN010000741.1:646-2219 GCF_036966985.1 Neobacillus drentensis
GGATACGATAGCACAATAAGCCGCCTCTTCAACGAGGCGGTTTTCTTATCGTAAAGATCAACATCAGGATTTAATATAGCCTAAATCTAAGATGATGACGCAAAATTAAGTAAATCATACCGGTAAAACAATTTGGGTTAAGGATCCCTAAAAAAATGCAAAAGCAAGCAATCAAAAGGTAATGAAAAAAAGAGCGAAATGAAAAATTGGTATGGAATGATTACTTTAACCTTAAAGTTTGAAAAAATACAATCTTTAGAAAATAGAGAACAGCACAAAAAAAGACCACATCTAGGTCTGGAAATTCAGTTTCTTCAAGTAAAGCACCCGTTAGCTGAATAAGACTTGTTGGGCTTATATTTCACCTTTCCTCACTTTCAACGACATTTAGAACAATACTTCACAAACTTCTAACCAAAAATGTTGTTAAGTTAAATCCCATAACCATCCCTCGAACCATTCAATGGGCAGTTTTACTCTAGAAAAGTCCAGCTGTTGTAGGTTGTAGTTCTTTAAGCGAGAATGTATTAGCAAATATAAACCCCACTGTGCAGAAATATCTTCTAATATGCAGTATAGCTTTTCATCAACTAGTTCATTCTCATTCAAATAATGCACATCACCCCAATTACATATTAGTTGGTAAATGTTTTGATTTGTTTTATTTACCACACCATGTAACAATTCAACAAGATTTTCTTTACTAAACGACCAATCGATTTTAATAAAATTTGATTCAGTGCAGCTGCCTACATATCGGTTCTTTCCATACCATTTACACCTCAGCCTAAAATATGATTGGTTATTAATTCAACGTATCTTTTGAATGAATCCATTTTTCATATAACCTTCCCCGTTTGTTGAAAAAACAAAAAAGCACCCCTTTTTAAAGCAATGCCCTTGGTGTATACCTTAATAGCTGCATTACTGATGTTAAGCGTGCTTCCTAAACATATAGTGAGTAAAACTACTTCAGCTGGGTAGTATATGTTTAGGATGCTGTGCATTCATATTTAGTGTATTCCCTATTAATAAATGAGGAAGTGAATAGATGAATTACAGTAACAAACGCAATAACTTTGGCAAAAATGTAGAAGAAAGTGGCGACAACCAAGTTGGTAGTAATGCTAATCAAGGTACCAGCGACTTTGGTGAAGCAACAGGAACTTTTACTGATGCCGTTGCGGGTGCTATGATAGGTGCTCCATTTGGACTAATTGGTACTGTTATAGGTGGTGTTTCAGGCGGTGTTATTGGTAATCAGATGGTGGAGTCGTCTGAAGCAGATAACAATACAGCTTCCAATAATCGTGATCTGAGCAATAATATTAACTTATAAATATGTAGCTATTTTTCATAAGGATTTCAATAAATTTAACAAGGAAATGTAATTTTCCGTTAACCCCAGATTTTGAAGAACTGCTGCATGTGTGGCTAACGGGTGAAATATCTAGAGGAAGGAACTCAATAATGAGTTCTTTTTCTTTTAATATTTAATGCACCAAGAACGTTTAACAAAAAACTCAAATTCTTCATGTTCTTCGCCTAACCTGCTCGTTAGCACAACAAGAAA
>NZ_JBALSN010000742.1:0-1044 GCF_036966985.1 Neobacillus drentensis
ATCATATACAGAAATGACAACAGCCTACCGCGCATTTGAAACAAACCAAAAAGTGGTTCAGGCATATGATAAAAGTTTAGAAAAAGCAGTGAATGAAATCGGAAGAGTGTATTAATGAAGAAATGAAAGAGAGAGGAGGATTCTCATGCTTAGAACGATGATCAATGCAGCTGTGTCGATGAACGAGGTGCAAAAGCAGCTTGATATCATTAGTAATAACATCGCAAACAGTGAAACAACAGGGTATCGTGCGAAAAACACCCGTTTTTCAGAGCTGGTCAGACAACAGTTTAATCAGGTAGAGGAAAAAAATGAGCAGGTGGCAAACAGTCGTCTGACACCTGCTGGTTTAAGGCTTGGAACTGGTACGATGGTTAATGCATCCATTAACTCATTGCAAGGGTCTATTAAAGAAACAGGCCGTGACCTTGATGTTGCATTTGGTGCGCCATCTCAGTATTTGCAGGTCAATGCTGGCGGTAACATCCGGTATACAAGAGATGGCTCTCTTTATTTACAGCCAGGAAATAATCGGAATCAAGTCCAGCTGGTGACAAGCGAAGGCCATCCGATTCTTGACGAAAACGGGAAGGAGATTGTCTTAAATGCGAATTTCCGTGATATTTCTATCGATAAAAATGGCCGGCTTACAGCTATTTCTCGAGGCAATCAACCGAATCAGCAGGTGAATCTTGGGGTTGTTCAAGTGAATAATTCTTCAGCACTCATCTCTGAAGGAGAAAATTTGTTCTCAGTCGACGGCAACTATCAAGGCGCTTTAACGGCACTGAATGGGGCAAACCGTCAGGCCATTCAACTTCAGCAAGGTGCACTTGAAACGTCGAATGTGGACATGTCTAAAGAATTAACAGACCTCATGACAACACAGCGTTCGTATCAGATGAACTCAAGAACCATTACGATGGGCGATCAGATGCTAGGACTCATTAATACCATTCGATAATGAGCAGGCGGATGTCAGCCTCTCATGATAAAAAAGGCGGCTCGCTCAAAGTCGCCCTTTTTTTTATAAAAATCTGAGAC
>NZ_JBALSN010000743.1:0-3326 GCF_036966985.1 Neobacillus drentensis
CTTGTATGCAACAGGATCAACTGGCGAAAGAGAATTTGGGTTCTATTATGCAGCCCGAATTTGCAGGAACTGATGTACAAAAAGTAAAACAAGAAATCCAAAAAGATGTAAGCGAAGGACAAGGTGCAATGACATCCCGAGAGGCTGGAGCAATGCGCGATTAAAAGAAACATATCCTTTTAGCGAAAAAAAGGGAATGCCGTAGCAATTCCCTTTTTTACACTCAAGCCCCTAAATCATGAAATGAAGTCACGTTTATATATTTAATGACTAACCACTTTCCCAAGTCCACCTGGCTTGTTGTGAACGGCGAGTTTGTCAATTAGTTTATGGCTTTCAGAATTTAAGCCTATTAAATTTACATTTACTCCATTTTGATGGTACTTGAAGACAACCTTATCAATTGCACCTACAGCAGAGTCATCCCAAAGATGAGCATTTGAAAAGTCGAGATCAATTTCGCTAACGTTCTCTTTATAATCAAAACTGTTAACAAAGTCAGTTACGGAAGCAAAGAACAGTTGACCTGACACCTGATATGTTTTTTTAGACGAGCCCTTTGTTGAAAGACTTGTCACTTTCATTTGTGAAATCTTGGAAGCAAAGAATATTGCGCTTAAGATAATTCCTGCTAAAACCCCTTTGGACAAGTCATGGGTCTCTATTACAATTAGAACCGTCACAATCATAACAATGGTATCAGTAATGGGCACCTTTTTGAATGACTTTAAGCAGGACCAATCAAACGTACCAATCGATACCATGATCATGACACCCACTAGTGCGGCCATCGGTATTTGGATAAGGAATTCTCTTAATGAAACAATCAAGATTAATAAAAAAGCACCTGCAACAAAAGTGGATAATCTCCCCCTGCCGCCTGACCTGACATTTATGCCAGACTGTCCGATCATCGCACAGCCGGCCATACCGCCAAAAAATGCGGAAACAATATTGGCAATCCCTTGTCCAACTGCTTCTTTATTCTTGTCACTCTCTGTATCTGTCAGATCGTCGACAATCGTGGCCGTAAGTAGTGATTCCACTAGTCCAACAATGGCGATTGAAAATGAATAGGGAAAAATAATCTGTAATGTTTCAAAGTTAAACGGAATATCAGGAATCAAAAATACTGGTAGTTGGGATGTTAATTTTCCCATGTCACCGACTGTACGGACATCACTGCCCGAAAATACAGCAATCACAGTAATCACAATGATCGCAACCAATGGTGACGGAACGGCCTTCGTAAAACGTGGTAAAATATATATAATTGCAAGCGAACCTGCAACCATGGCATACATTTGCCATGATTCCCCGACGAAGTGAGGTAATTGTGCCGCAAAAATAAGAATTGCTAGAGCATTAACAAAGCCAGTCATGACGGATCGCGGGACAAATTTCATTAACCGCCCCAGCTTTAAAGTCCCCATGATGATTTGGATGACACCCGTTAGAATCGTTGCAGCCAATAAATATTGCAGCCCGTGATCTTTCACAAGATTCACCATTAATAAGGTGGTGGCACCCGTTGCAGCTGAAATCATCCCTGGTCTTCCGCCGACAAACGCGATGGTTATTGCAATACAAATTGAGGCGTACAACCCAACCATGGGGTCAACACCAGCAATGATTGAAAATGAAATCGCTTCTGGAACCAGCGCAAGAGCGACAACAATACCTGCTAATAGATCGCCTTTGGTATTTCCAAACCATGGTTATTTAATTTTACTAAGATTCAAACTTTGCACCTCTCCCTTTGTTTATCTATATTTATTTCTACTGTACTAACACAACCATTTTCACATACTTGATTAAATGACTTTCAACTCTCATGAAAGTCGGGTCCGTTGTCAACAGAACATAGTATATAGGAATGTGAACAATTTGTGAAATTTGATGTAATCGCTATCATTCATCTCTTCCTACCCAGTTCGCCATTTTCCTTTTGATTTCGTCCCAACTTCAAAAAAGAAGGAAAATAAAAATAGGACCTCTAGGAAGAGAGTCCTATTTTTTTACGATTTTCGATGGATTATTGACTTTATACAAAACAGGAACATCCACTAAGAACTCTTCTTCTACATCTTTTCCTTTTCCTAGTTTCTTAGCAGCCACTTTCCCATCAAATTCAAGGGAGTCACCAATAGCCAGTTCAAACTTTTTAAGTGTCTTGCTATGGCTGCACCAAGCTAGTCCGATTTCAAGAGGATTTTCCTCTGAGACGATCTGTACATTTTCGAGGACCACCACTTCATCATTTTCTTCATTAAATGGATTGTAAACGAGCGCGAACTGTTTGACGCTAGCCGTAAAATGCACCTTATCAACCGGGAGGTCCAGTTTAGGAGCCTTTGTTTTCTTCGGTTTTGGTTCCTTCGCTTTTGCAGGCTTCGATACTGCCTCCTTTTTAACCTGTTCTTCGGTCATTGCAGGTGTATCTTCTGTCATGACCTCTGATAGTATATTTGCTTCAGCTGGAGAACCATCTTTGTCAGGCGTTTCTTTTTCATCAAAAGTTAATAAACTTTCTTTTCCAAAGCTTGATTGCTGCATTTCTTTTAAATAAGCTGGGTGGATACAGGTAAGATTTCCGTCTTGGAACTCAATCACTAGGGTGTTAATGTCCATCGCATTTCCATAAGTTTCGTAACCCTTAATAGTCACCATGCGCTGATAATTTCGATCCTTGTACCAGAACTCTTTTTTCGCTTCGCGCGCTGAGGATAATCCCCATTCCTTCAATTTCTCCTTATAATGGTCGTTGTCACGAAACGTTTCATAATCACCTTTTGGTAGAATATACTTTGTTAATTCAGATTGCTCCAATTGAGGCCGCTGGATGATCATCCTGCCACTTCCTTCCGTTATGTACTTAGCTTCATTATATTTTAAAGTATTACAATAAAAAAGGGAAAAGGGCTGTTCACTCCTTCTCCCCATTATTTTAAAGAAAATAAAAAAAGGCCCTAAAAGAGAGCCTTTTCCGTACATTTATGTGGTTTAGATTAAGCTTTACGTACGTTAGTAGCTTGTGGTCCACGTTGGCCTTGTTCTACTTCAAACGTAACTGATTGACCTTCGTCTAAAGATTTGAAACCTTCGCCTTGGATAGCAGAGAAGTGTACGAATACGTCGTCTCCAGCTTCGCGCTCGATGAATCCAAAACCTTTTTCTGCATTAAACCATTTAACTTTACCTTGTTCCATTTGTTGTATCCTCCTGCTGTGTGCTGTGCACACAATAAAATTACTACCCTTGTTCAAATCTTCCAGACAAAAAGCAGTTACGCCTTTTATTCCTTACCGACAAACAAAAATAATTCT
>NZ_JBALSN010000744.1:0-1045 GCF_036966985.1 Neobacillus drentensis
ACTTTCGTGAATGGCATGAGCAGCCAGGTAAAGGGCATTGACGCCGTACTTGTTACCTGCATCAATAAATGCTTGTCCCTTATTAAGCAGCACACTAGGTTTATTCATCTTTTCAACATTGGCGGCGATATAATCATTAATTTTTTTCGCTGTTACCGTTGACTTGGTACGTAAATCAATAAACCTATAATCATTTGATTTTACATATGCCTTTACATAGCTTTTTGAAACATACCCAGCTTTTCCTTGGTAGGTAACTTGATACCAGTCATCATTTTGTTTTCCCTTCAAGATAACCGTCGTTCCTTTTGGAATCACAGCTAAAACTTTCGTGCCTTCACCTGCCTGCCGAAAGTTCACATCCCCTGTAATAAGATAAGTTGTTTCTGCCGTTGTAGTTACGGAAGGTTCTTTAGTACTTGTTACAGGTGAAGATTTACTGACATCCCCGCTATATATGTACACCGATTTTCCTTTATAGGTTACCCGATACCAAGTTTGACCGATACTGTTGATTACCTTTTGTGTTGAGTATACTCGGTTTGCACTAGCAAGGCTGGCAATCACTTTTTTCTTCGTATTTGGACTAGAATAAAGCTTGGCTGTTTTGTTTGTATAATAATAGGTCCCGCTTGTTTTTGTATATAGATTGTATTCCTTTACATAACTGCCGCTAATCCAACCAACTTTCGTCCTATTTTTACCTTGGGATTTGTATGTATAGGAAACTTTGTAATAACTCCCGTTTTTCTCGGTGGCATACACGACTTTTCCTTTAGGAATTGTCAGAATGGATTTGTATTTTGTGCTGGCCCCTGATCGTAATCTTAAATTGGCTGTTGTTTGAAACGATGTTTTACTAATTCGAACAAGACTGGCAGCATCGGCATGCTCGATACCGATTGGTGTGAACGGGATGGTCCCCCCGCTGCTTAAACCAGCGATTAATAACCCAGTGGATAACACAATGACTTTCCCCATGTTTTTCAATGCCCAGCAACCTTCTCTCTCTCTATAATGCAATCAATTTTTTATTTTATAAAAA
>NZ_JBALSN010000745.1:0-1249 GCF_036966985.1 Neobacillus drentensis
ATAGCCAACTGTGCTGACCATATCGACAAATGTACGCCAATCAAGTTGAGGGTAACCATATTCTTTCGGAAGAATTAAACGATGAATATTTTCGTTTCGAATAATGTTTGCAATATTTTCAGATATTGTGGCATTTTGGTCGGCTTGTAAAGCTTCAAGCTCTGCGGCTTCACCAATTTTTTTCGCCTTTTCAATCATTTCTTCAAAAAGCAATTTATTTTCAACAAGTAATGCCATACAATCAGTCCTTCCAACATGGATTTAAATGATTATTTTACGGTTACAGCTTCTTCATTCTTAAGTGCTAAAAAGTCAATGACAAGCTGATTAACCAGTTCAGGCTGATCTGTTTGACATTGATGCCCGCAGTTGTCAATGTACTCAAATTCAATGTTTGGTAGTAATTTTTCCAGTTTATAAGCGGTTTCAATTGGCGCCACAGCATCATTTTTTCCCCAAATAAATTTGCCAGGGACTTTTAATTTTGGTAGGGAATCTTTAATACAGAATCGATCCCATAATTTTGTGTTCGTATTCATTTTTGCTAAATAATCATCGAATGCTTTGTTTGCTTCTCTTACACCTGGTCGATTTGCAGCATGATGACGTAATTGAATTAATTCTTCTGGCACTACTGTATCTCCAACTGAATTTCGATTCATGAATTTTCGAAGCGATTTTTCTGTGAAATCGTAGCCGATAACTTCTAAAAATGATCTTAATTTTCTTTCTGGTATTTCCTGCATTGCTTGATATATCGTGTTACTACCGATATAAACAACTTTTTCCACTTTTTCTGGATGGTCAATCGCATATTTAGCTGCTACATAAGCACCTTGTGAATTACCGACTAAGTACACTTGCTCTAGGCATAATGCTTCAATAAAATCATGTATATGATCCACTAAACTTTGGTGCCCATTAACTGGCCAAGCATGCGGGCGTATATCAGTAAAGCCCATTGATAATTGGTCAGGTGCAAATGCACGATATCCTGCTTCTGCTAAAGCGGGTAACATATAGCGCCAACCAGCTGCTCCACCAGCACCTGGACCTGCACCAGGTAATAAGATGACTGCCGGGCCTTCTGTGCCTGCCCATGAATAATGTGTACGAACACCATTTGCTAAGACCCAGCTATTATGAAAACCTTCAAAAATTGTCATGTGTTTTACCTCCTTAGTTTGTTTGTATTGGCTTTTCTGAGTTCAGTATAACTGTTTGAATTTTTAAATATCATAGTAGTTTT
>NZ_JBALSN010000746.1:0-1111 GCF_036966985.1 Neobacillus drentensis
CTGTATTCCTCTACATTATATATCATTCATAATACCCTTGTAACATGTTATTTTGAGGAATTTTGTATAATTGTAGAACTATTTGACTATTTGTAGTATCGGCAAAGATACAATTACTCGAGTCCCTTTATTGATCTTACTATCTATATTCAGTTCACCATTGTGATCCTTAATGATTTGATTCGTAACCATTAAACCTAAACCAGTTCCATCTGCTTTCGTCGTAAAAAATGGTTCACCAAGATTTAAGATGTTCTCATCTTTAATTCCACTACCCTCATCTTGAATAGAAACAACCATTTTCTGTTTTTCTATTACTTGAACACGGATTTCTATCCTACCACCCTCAGGCATGGCTTCGATTGCATTTTTTATCAAATTGATAAACACTTGCTTTAGTTGCTTTTCATCACATTCGATAGGTGGTAATGGCCCTGCCATTATTGTCTCTACAGTGACTCCCTGTCTCTCCGCTTGTTGTTGCGTAATCGATAACGTATAGGCAACTACCTCTTCAATACTAGCTTTCTCGAATTTAATGACTCTTGGTTTACCAATATACATCAGATCATTAACAATTGTATTAATCCGGTCAATTTCCTGAATCATAATCGGATAATACTCGTTGGTGTTTGGGTATCGTTCTTGCTGCAATTGTGTAAACCCCCGCAATGAAGATAAGGGATTACGAATCTCATGACCAATAGCAGCTGCCATTTGACCAACTACAGCTAACTTTTCTTTTTGCCGAAGTTCTTCGTACACAGTCGTCAACGTTTGAATATACGAATGAAACCGGATTAATAAAATATAAGCGATCAACGACAAGATAATATAAATAACAGTTGGAACTAAAACATTTAAATCTTGCAAAATGACTCCTAATAAAATTTCCTTCCCAATCATCCCTAGTGAAACCACCCAGAAATAGTTCTTATTTACAAAAATTGGGCAGAATAGGAGAAATAATACCTCAACAATATTCCCCGAACCAAATGAAGCTGTTGATCCTAAATAGGTCATTAGGCTATCAACCATATCAATACTAATATAGCCTATAATATAGATGTATTTTACTACGTAAGGATTCCCCTTTTTAATAAAATAGATA
>NZ_JBALSN010000747.1:0-3007 GCF_036966985.1 Neobacillus drentensis
ATATTAAATTACCTGCTTTTTCAATATCATCAGGATGGCTATACTCTTCAGGGCAATGACTTTTCCCGTCTATGCTTTTAACAAATACCATCGCCGACTTCGTGACACTTGCCATATGGGCTGCATCGTGTACTGCCATACTGGGGAGAATTAAACAAGGTTCATTCATTTCCTTAGCTGTTTCGACAAGACAAGTAACAACATCCTGATCTAATACTTCTGGTTTTTGATTGAGAAACACTTCTTGTTGAATTTCCACTTCTCTTCTTGTGGCTATTTCCCGCCAAACCTCTTGGATGGCCTCTACCGTTTCTTGGATTGTTTCCGATTTTTCAGCTCTAACCTCCAAAATGAAATCAATCTGACCTGGAATGATATTGGCTGCATTCGGACTGACCGTTAATTTTCCGACTGTGCCGACTACATTACCCTTGTCCGAACAATATCTTTCCACGGCTAGAATCATTTCAGAGGCCGCCGTCAGTGCATCTTTTCGATCATTCATCATCGTTGTACCCGAATGATTGGATTGACCCAGCACTCTTACCGTACTTCGGTAAGTCCCGACCACGCTGTTAATCACCGCCATTGAAATATTAGCATTTTCTAAGCGCTGTCCTTGCTCTATATGAAGCTCTATAAATGCCTTCTTCTCACTATGCATATTTTTCATCATTCCGAATTTATCTAGTCCGCCATTAACCTTTATTAATTCATCACTAAGACGAGCACCTTTCAAATCACGTGCACCTTCCACCATTTCCGCGGTTATACGGCCAACAAATGAGCGGCTCCCGAAAGTAGATAAATTAAAATCATTTGATTCCTCTGCAGTAAAGGATACTATTTCAATATCATGATCTAAGCGGATATTTGACTCTATTAAACTTTTCACAATTTCTTTTGCCATTAAAACACCTAATGGACCATCATATTTTCCTCCATTTGGAACAGAATCTAAATGGGAACCTATGACGATACTTCCTTCTTTTTTTCCTGCTCCTTTATATCTCCCCCAAATATTTGCAGCACCATCAATGGTTACTTGCATTCCCATTTCCGTTATTTCTTCTATAAATAACTGGCGAACTTCATGGTCAGCTGGAGAAAAACTAGGCCTAGTCACGCCTCCATATTCATTTTTTCCATAGGCTGCATATCTATCTATATCCATTAATAATCGATGAATATTAATTCTCAAAACATTCCCTCGCCTTCCATGCCATCCATAACTATTTGGCAATTGTCCTTAAAAATAAACTGAAGCAACAATACGGAATCAATCCAGTACTGCTGCTCCAGAATTAAGTCTATATCGCTTGTATGTTCAAACCATTCTTACATTAGTTGCTAGAAACTGGTGAAGACTGATTCAGCCCTGCTGCTTTCCGCACTAATTCGCGCTGCGTTTCCATATCAAAATTATTAAATACTGCCATTTGTTGTGCGAATGGCGGACTTTGGGCAAATAATTCAAACGTGGTTCTGTGGCCCGCATATGAGGAATTTAATAAATCTCTTGCGAAATAAAGTAATTTTCCTCTATCTTCAGGTGTCCACTCACCAACTGAATAATATTGGTCAAAATATTGCTTAATTTCTGGATCTGCCATGGTTGTCGAATCCGGAGTTACGGCTAATTGACCACCAACAAGTTCTCTCGTTAAATGGGCCATCGCTGGAAAATTGGCTAAGGCAAAGACACGTCCAGTATACAGTAGTGATGGATTAGGCATCATTAACCCGCCTGGACTCCTTTTGGCATCAGCTACGGCAGCAGTTAAATGGGCATTGATTCCCTCGCGATAATTGATTAACTCAGAGATTTTTTCTTTAACAGCTTGTAGATGTGTTAAACCTGTTTGTTCAACATTTAATAACGCTGCACCAATTAAATAATCAGCTCTGCGCAACATTCTAAGGGTGTAGTTAAAAGCAGAATAACGATGAAGTGTGGAACGGATATAGGCGGCAGATTCTAAGGAGCGATGGAAAAGGACATTTTCCCATGGAATTAAGACATGATCAAAAATTAGTAAGGTATCAATTTCTTCAAATTTCGTGGCGATTGGATAATCCTGAGGGTTTCGATCTGTTCCTAAGGATGTACGACAAATGTGCTTCAGACCAGGTGCTCCCATATCACAAATGAATCCGCACGCAAACGGAGCCATCTTCTCAGAACCGGCATTCCAGTCTAGAATGGTTGGTTTTACAAAGGCTTGGTGCGCATAGGCGGCAGCTGTTTCAAACTTTGCCCCCTTAACCACGATACCTCGGTCATTTTCCTCAACCACGTGAAGGAGAGTTCCACCATCTTTTCCACTGAACAATTTGCTACGATCCCCTTTTGGGTCTGTGTTCGCCGAAACATGGAACAAGTCCTCCCGTGCAACTCGGTCAATGTGATACCTAATATTTTTTGCATAGGTCGGATCAATTTCATTTAATTTGTCTTGAGCGTCATATAGGGACCACATTTCACCAATGGTTTCATCTCCAACGCGATAAACCACCCCGCCGAGATCGTCAAGTACCGTTTCGACGTGTTTGCGAATAGCGCTGAGATCCTCTTTTGTTTCAGGCATTTTATAGGCACGAGAAACAACTTGGCCNNATATCGCGATAATTCGCTTCAAATGCCATATCATACATCCTAGCTTTAACATCAACAATTGGCTTAAATGATGGATGTGCGGCAACATTCTTGACTTTTTCCCCATCAATATAAACCTCACGCCCATCATTTAGTGACTCCTGATATTGCTTACCTGTCATTAATGCCATTTTACTACCTCCTATTTATTTCAATTTGCAAACCAATCGATGAATGCTATTTTGCTTCCTCAAATTTGCCAAACTTCCCGCGATAGTAGACTAAAGGCTCCCCGTCAGAGGCATAGGCCTTCTGCACCTCACCCAAAAAAACGGAATGAGTTCCCCCTGTTACTTCTTCGACAACACGGCATTCAAGCGTCGCAAGTGTTTGACCTAAAACAGGGTTACC
>NZ_JBALSN010000748.1:0-1273 GCF_036966985.1 Neobacillus drentensis
CATCTGAGAGCTCAGCACAAATACGCTCAATGTCCTTTGCCTCTTCTTTCGATACACGCTGCCGGATCAATAGCGCATAATATGGATAACGGCTCATATCTGTCGCCGTCAGTAACAGTTCCATATAATATTCGAGCTGGCTCATTCGTTCCTCAATACTCATGTACGTTCCCTCTTTCTCTTAGTCACTCTATTTTAGCCGAAATTACTCATTGACGAAAGAGACGAACCTCCCTCTTATGTCTTTTTTTCTTGAAAAACCCAAAGTTTCCTCTCTTTATTCCATATGAATGTAACAATTTATTTTTTTTCATGAAAACCATTGATTTTTATCCTCAGGAAGAGTAAATTATCTTGAGATATTCAATTAGTTTTTTTGAGATTGGAAGGATGAAAAATGAATTGTTGGAAGACCATTAATCTTGAAAAGGATTATGGTTATACGAGAATGATGATTTCAGCCATATGTCTTACTGTATTTTTTTTCATTATGGCATTTTTATGTTTTCAACTGACTCATCCTGAAACGAGACTCAGCAGTCACAATGCACCACTTTTTGTCGTGCTTTTACTTGCGACATTGCTTGTCCACCGCGTGGGTCACTTGATCCCAGTCATGAAACATAAGAAAAAAATGACGTTATTTAAACGAAATTGCTGGCAGCGCGTGCCTAAGAGAGTGATGCTTTTCTCACTGCTCAGCCCGTTTTGTGTCATCTCACCTGTTTACTTTGTTTTAGGAATGGCATTTCCAATGTACGCACACTATTTTATTATGATCGCAAGTATTCATGCAGGCTATTGTTTGCCTGACTTTTTATTTGCTTGGAAACTGCTAAAAGCGCCAAAATCATGCATCATTGATCAAGCCCAAGACGAGTTTGATATTTTAGTTGACCCAACTTCCTCATCATGAGTTTTTTAAAGCCAACTTCTATCTTTTTCATAAAAAATTTGGTAATGTAGTATGGGAATAGCATAGAGAGGGGGGATCTCCGATAGTTTTATTTTACTTCATCGTCTTTGCCGCGTTTATTGTGTATTCAATAAACAGGCTTACTAATACATTATGCCTTGTCAGAGAGATTCCTGAAGAACGGCAAGATAAGGTGTTTCGCTTTATCAATGTATCGATACTGATCTTACTGATCTCATCATTTGTTGAAATTACCATATCTATTTAAGATCAAAGCAAAAGCTGCCTGTTTGATGGCAGCTTTTTGTGTATGATGATCTATTAGCAAATCCAAGATGCACCGATAATGATCAATAA
>NZ_JBALSN010000748.1:1348-1511 GCF_036966985.1 Neobacillus drentensis
ATGGCAGGACGGCTCCTTTCTGTAACAGCGATTTAATTAATAAAGATATGCTGCACCAACGATGATCAGCAAAATGAATAGCACGACCAATAAAGCAAACCCATTAGAATATCCTGCTCCCATATAATTCAGCCTCCTTTTTGTGATCAATATATGTGTATGT
>NZ_JBALSN010000749.1:0-2263 GCF_036966985.1 Neobacillus drentensis
TGATATAGCAATTTCACTACTTGGAATATCCTTTTTTGATGAATTCTATTTGTAATAATGGTTATTCAATCGGAAATTGATTTTAGGTTAGAAGTCTTCACTTAATTTAAATTGTAGAAAGGAGAGATAAACATGATGGAAATAACTGTTACTGTCAAATTTCAAGGGAAAAATTATCTAACAAATGTTATTGCCCATAAAAAGGTTTCAGAACAAGAGATCTTACGTTTGGCTGAAGAACAAGTTAGACAACAATGGGCGAAATAAAAAAACGCACAATTTTACTATTCCATTCGTTTTCTGCACACTAATTGATTTATTTAATAATATGTAGGTATTTTTTATAAAAACTTGAGAATGGGAGGTGTCTGTGATGGACAGAAATTTTTCACTTGAGCTTGTCAGAGTCACAGAAGCAGCAGCATTATCTGCTGCAAGATGGTTGGGAAGAGGAAAGAAAAACGAAGTAGATGAGGCAGCCACTCAAAGCATGCGGGATATGTTTAACACCATTCATATGAAGGGAACGGTTGTCATTGGAGAAGGAGAAATGGATGAGGCGCCAATGTTGTATATCGGTGAGCAATTAGGAACAGGGGATGGTCCTGAAGTAGATATAGCAGTTGATCCATTAGAGGGAACCAATATTGTTGCTGCAGTACATGGAACGCTCTAGCTACCATAGCAATAGCAGAGCGTGGCAATCTTTTGCATGCACCAGATATGTATATGGAAAAGATTGCAGTAGGTCCGGAAGCAGCAGGGAAAATTGACATCAATGCCCCTGTAATTGAAAATCTTACAGCTGTGGCAAAAGCAAAACACAAGAATATTGAAGACCTTGTAGTAGCTATTTTGAACCGAGAAAGACACGAAAAAATGATTCAGGAGATTCGTGATGCTGGTGCAAGAGTGAAGCTCATTCAAGATGGTGATGTTGCAGCAGCAATTAATACAGCATTTGAAAAAACAGGAGTAGATATCATGCTTGGTTCCGGAGGAGCTCCAGAAGGTGTGTTGGCTGCTACTGCATTAAAAAGCTTGGGTGGAGATTTTCAAGGAAAGCTTTTACCACAAACGGAAGAAGAATGGATTCGATTAGGAAATATGGGTATTCAAGATGTTAACCGCGTTTTAATGTTGGAAGACATTGTGAAAGGTGAGGATGCCTTTTTTGTAGCAACAGGTGTAACCGACGGTGAACTGCTTAAAGGGGTTCAATATAAAGGAAGTTTCGCTACAACTCATTCGGTTGTCATGCGTGCTAAAACAGGCACGGTTCGGTTTATAGAAGGTCAACATAGTTTAAAAAAATGATGTCGTTTTAGATATGGTTATAGAAGAATCATCCTTTTTAATGAAAATAATTTTGAGGGGAAATTAGTATGCAAGTTGGATTAATCGGATTAGGGAAAATGGGGTTAAATTTAGGACAAAATCTATTGGATCATAACTACGAAGTAGTAGCATTTGATTTAAATTCTGACTCGGTTGAAGAAATGAGAAAATACGGAGCTAAAGGCACACCCAGCTTAAAGGAACTTGTTCAATCTTTGGAAACACCTAGAGTTCTTTGGATTATGGTTCCACACTCTGTCGTTGATTCAGTGATTGAAGAGATTACACCATTTTTAACAAAAGGTGACATAGTGATTGAAGCTGGTAATTCCCATTATAAACAGTCGGTCCTTCGTTACAACCAACTGAGAGAACTTGGAGTCCATTTTATGGATGCGGGTACATCTGGCGGGATGGAAGGCGCCCGAAATGGAGCTTCTTACATGGTTGGAGGAGACCAAGAGGCATGGAATATTGTGGAACCTATTTTCCGTGATACTGCTGTGGAAAATGGATATTTGTATACAGGGCCAGCCGGAAGTGGTCACTTCTTGAAAATGGTTCATAACGGAATTGAGTATGGAATGATGGCTGCCATCGGCGAAGGGTTTGAGGTATTAGATAAGAGTGAGTTTGACTATGATTATGAAATGGTCGCAAGAGTGTGGAATCATGGTTCCGTCATTCGCTCATGGCTCATGGAATTAACAGAAAATGCATTTTCTAAAGATGCGCATTTGGATGAAATAAAAGGGGTTATGCAATCTTCCGGTGAAGGAAAATGGACAGTTGAAACAGCTTTAGATCTTCAAGCTGCTACTCCTGTTATCGCAATGTCCTTATTGATGCGCTATCGTTCACTAGAGAACGATACATTTACTGGGAGAGTCGTGGCGGCCCTGCGAAATGAGTTTGGTGGACATGC
>NZ_JBALSN010000750.1:0-2967 GCF_036966985.1 Neobacillus drentensis
CAATTAATTAATACTGTTTCCCCTTTTATTTGGTGTTGGACAAATAATGAAGGTATTTCAGCTCTTGGCTTAATATGATTAAATCCGGAAAGCATTCCAATCAAAAAGATAATAAGGACTACCTGCGGAAACGACTTTTTCATTTTGATTCACTCCTTCTTTGGTTGTATTGTTCGCCTCCATTTCATTTTTTAGTCTTAATCCTCTTGATAACAACAAAAAAAGCCACAAAATAAATCATGTGGACTTTGTTAATTTTGAGTTTTCATAGCTTGGAACATATGATACATCATTGAAGCCATTTGTACACTATTTGAAAATTTATTCACTTGATCTGGAATAGTCTTTTTATAGTAGTGTAACGACTCAATTTCAAGTGCTTGTAAATCATATGGATTTCTTGATAACTTTCGATACCAGATGGGTTGTTCACGGATAAACTGCTTTAAATCCTTCTGACTTTCAATATATTCAAGCACATCTCTTCGCATAAATTAATACCCCTTCCTATCAGTCTTTTCTAAACAAAAAGGGATGTTTTGGTCCTTCTTGTGGTTTTGCTGGCCCCCCTGCTGGATTGTTCCCTTGAAATTGCGAAAGTACACTTTGGACCGCTCCGAGGGCCTGACTTAAGTTATTGATATGGTTTTGCATCTGATTCGGGTCCATTTTCTTAACCATCCCCATAATCGTGGAAATCCAATCACTTTTCGATTCCGATTCTGTGCTTTCTTCTTCAGCGGACTCATTATTGGATCCAATCGTTTCCCAGCGGGTATCCTCTTCTCCTAATAAATACCACTCTTCATATAACTCTTGCCAGGTTGCCTTCCCCCTCCGTACTTCCTGGACAAGCTTAGGATTGTTTTTAACAAATTCTTTGAATTGTATAACGGTAGGGTGTAATTTTTTTTGTGTCATTTTTCTCACCTCAACCCATATTACTGCCAATAATACAATATGAAAGATCATTCAAAATGTGAAGGAACCACGCAAGATGAATGTATTTAATATTTTTTCTGTTAATGATAAGATGTCAGAAGAATAAGAATTGAAAGAGGTATCCTAGAATGAAAGATGAATTACGACAATTATTAGAAACATGTATCGAAAATGGTTCAGAAGCTGATCTAAAATCTCTTGCCTATCTTTTAAGTGGGCTTAAACAAAAAATTAATCAAAACCGCAGTACTTATATTGATGGGATTCTCCAAATGGACAGGAAATTTGAAGAGAATACTTGTGAAATTACCATTCCCATTCATCCAATTCTTAATAATAATTTAGATATCGTCCATGGCGGGATTACTGCTACTGTCCTTGATACTGCGATGGGTAGTTTGGCTAATTACTATTTGCCAAAAGGATTTGGGGCTGTTACCAATCAATTAAATATCCATTACATAGCGCCAGGTATTGGAGAAACGCTTCATTGTAAAGCGGAAATAGTCCATAAGGGCAGCAAAACAATGGTAATATCAGGGGAAGCCTACCGGAGTGACGGCAAAAAAATGGCCTATGCGACAGGTACATTCTTTATTATTAGCAAATCATGACCGGAGGAGTTTGATACACAATGGTCACCGCCATCGTCATTCCAATTATTTGCCTTTACTTTTATTGGCTTACAAAAAAAGAGATGAAGGAAAATGATTCTACGTGGGCTAATGCTGGTCACGTCCAGCAGGAAGCAATCTTAATTGGGGAAATTAAAAGCATCATAGAGGAGAAGCAACGGTTTTATTATCACCGTTACATTCATGTTCAGTCATTAAGATTGCAAACAGAAACAAAATTAATTACCGTCCAAAAGATTACGCCCATTACAAAAGATTTTCAGAAAGTTTCCTTTAAAGTAGGGGAAGTCATTAGAGTATATGGAATGTGGAAGGATAATAAGTTTTTATTTAACGAATATGTTATTGAAAAAAGGTGACATTATCGTCACCTTTTTATTGTTCTGCTTTTTGAATAAAATTTTGCGTATAGTATTTTTCAAAAACTCCTACTCCAAGATGTGAATAATCCTTATTTAAAAGTGCCTCACGATGACCTTTACTATTGAGCCAACCTTCTACCACAGCAGGGCCATCAGTATAATTTGCCGCGATATTCTCACCTGCAGACTTATAAGCCACTTCAGCAGTTTTTAGTCTTTTGTCGAGGTCTCCAAATTTCTTAGATGTATGTGAGAAGTCATTGTTTTCTGACATGTCCTTACTGTGTTGAAACGCTGCTTTAGCTGTATTTTCGTCCCACTCTAAAGTCTTTAATTTATTTCTTGCTCTTAAGACATTGGTTATGTCAAATATTTCTCGCCCAGTGTCTTCTTCAATCTCGCGCTTCAATTCCTCGCTAGGCTCTGGGGCTTGAATTAAGACTCCATTATAAACAAGTTCATATGGTTGCTGTTTGATTAGTGTTGATGCATCTAAGAAACGAACACTTGAGAGGTTTCCGGTGAACTTATCTATATATAGTTGAACAAAAATATCACCCAATTGCACCATTGGCCGAATATTTAAATCCGTATCATTTAGTTCAAAGCGATAAGAATTTCCGTTGAATTCGAGATTAATATTCGTATCAATATAGTGAGTATTAAAAATTTCTTCGACTGGTTGTCCGATTTCAAATGGTGCTACATCTAAATTCTGACCAATAGCAAAAATCGTAACAATCCGCTTATTTTCTACACCCACTTGTAAATAGCCTTTTGGGTTTTGATTATAAATATACNNCTACCAAATTCCTTTTCTAAATCCTCTTCACTTTTCCCAATTAATAATGCCAAACCTTCTTTTGGTTTTTCTGAGACAAATTTTTTACTAGGTTTATTCACTGGGTTTTGGGTTATGCTTTGTTCTTTTATTTCTGATGTATTATTTTCTTTAATTAAAATAGTACCTTCATTATTTTCATTTATACTAACATAAAAACCAATGGTTAAAAAAACCGCTGAAAGGA
>NZ_JBALSN010000751.1:0-6722 GCF_036966985.1 Neobacillus drentensis
ATGGTTGCTGGCATATATATAGGAAGATTCATTGACCGTTTTGGGAATGCACCCTTAATTATTTTTGGACAGTTATTGTTATTAAGTGCCTCAATCTTATTTGCATGGTTCTCTTCTGCAAATCCCTATTTTATCCTTTTCATATATATGTTTGCTAGCGTTGGCTTTACGGCAATTTCTTCGAGTATTTCGAACGAGATAACAAGGATCTTGCCCATCAATCAAATTGGTTCGGGGATAGGAATCGTCCAATTAATGCAATTTTTCGGTGCGGGTCTCGGAGTGACTATTTCTGGATTACTCATAACCATTCAAGAAGGTTTATCTTTGGAAATGGTTTATCGAAATATTTTTATTTGCTTCTCGATTATTAACATTATGACTGGTTTCATATACGGCTTCTATCTTCGTAGAGCTAGGTTAAAGGAGCAAAGTTAAATTCTTCATCGATTGAATAGAAATAGGACTTCCATAATAGGTTTCCAGCACTCTTTAAAAGGGTGCTGTTTTATTTCCAAAGAAGGTCAATAAAATAATTTTTTCAGTTGTGAGTCATCTCATAATTGAACCTCCCCGTTTGCGAAATAAATAAAAAGCTACCCTATTGGTAGCTGGAACTATAAAAGGAAAGCACCTTATAGTTTACAAAAGTTCTTCCACGTACTTAAATTTTAGATTAGAAGGTTACAATAACTTTACCTTGTGAGTGTCCAGTAGAAACTTTTATTAATGCTTTGTTAATGTCATTAAGATTATAAATTGAATCAATAGAGGGCGTGATATTTTCTTTTTCAACAAGGTTAGTGATGTTTTGTAATTGACTGCCATTGGCTTGCACGAATAAAAAGTGATATACCTTTTTATGTTTACGTGCTAAAGAATCTACACGAGCACCCACTAAACCAAACAATAGCTTTTTCCAGACTGGAAAATTATTTTCAACTGCAAAGCGATAATTGGGTACGGCTTTTAATGATACTAATTTCCCATGAGGCTTTAAAATACCAAGTTCTGCTTTTATCTCTTTTGCTCCCAAGGTGTCAATAACATAATCTATATCAGATAAAATGTTGGCATAGTTTTCCTCATGGTAATTTATGAATTTATCAGCGCCAATCGACAGTGTACGGGATCTACCTCTTTCACTGCCGCTTGTTATAACATATAACCCCATTGATTTGGCGATGGGGATTGCCATAGCACCAAAGCCGCCGGTTCCTCCAGGGATAAATAGCTTTTTGTCAGGCTGAGCATTGAGTACGTCATTTAATGCTTGATAAGCAGTCAAAGCAGTAAGAGGAACAGCGGCTGCTTCAATAAAGGATAGATTTTTAGGCATTATGGATATAGCATCTTCATTGACGACCGCATATTCAGCAAAAGCTCCAATTTGATTAACTGGCAACCTCGTATAAATGTGGTCACCAACGTGGAAGTTCTTAACATTTTTTCCAACAGCCTCAATAACTCCAGATAGTTCATTTCCTAAAGTTAGTGGTAAATCATAATCAGAAATCATTCGAATACTTCCATTTAAAATAAGAATATCTAATGGATTAACACCTGCTGCTTTTACTTTAACGAGTACCTCCCGGCTATTAAATTCTGGTATTTTAACATCATTCAATTCCACTTGAACTTCTTTTGAATATTTCTGCATTTGAGCAGCTCTCATTTTTTCATCCTCTTCCTTTACAATTTTTTGGTGCTTTTTCATTGAAATGCTATCTCTAGCGTTGAATGTAAGTGACTCCAAACAAAAACCAGTGCTTGAAGGGGTATATGCCCAAGAATGCATCAAACGCTGCAAATACACCTAATTCACGCGTCAAGCACTGATTTTCATGTTGAGCCAAAAAAACGGCACAAACTTTTATTATTTTAATTATCAAGACAGCTGTTTCTCATATTTTCTAATTTTGATGAAAGAATGGCGTACAATTTTTCAGTTGTACGCCATTCTTCACAGCCATACTTACCCCTCTTTAGATTTTAATTCTTTCATCGTAGGATAATCCGTATAACCCATGCTTCCGTTACCACCAAAGAATGTTGTACGGTCTGCTTCATTCAAAGGAAACCCTTTTTTGAGACGTTCTACTAAATCCGGATTAGCTAATGACCATACACCAACTGGTACCATATCTGCAACGCCATTATCAATTTCTACACTAATATTTTCTAGAGCTCGACCAGCTCGATTGACTAATAATGGATTGGACCAAACTGAACGAATTTCATGGAGCAGTGTTTCGTTTCCTACATGCATAACATGAAGGTAAGCCAAATTGAATTGAGCTAATTCTTTTACAAGATGGAGATAAACTTCAGGACCTTGTTCACCTTCTTCAATTCCACCAAGAGGTACCCCTGGTGAGATACGAAAGCCCGTTCTTTCTGCTCCAATTTCTTCAACGATTGCTTTCGTTATTTCGATAGCAAAGCGAGCACGATTCTCAATTGATCCGCCGTATTTATCCGTTCGTTTATTAGAATTTTCACCGATAAATTGATGAATTAGATAACCATTTGCACCATGAATTTCAACACCATCAGCTCCTGCTTCAATAGCTGCAGATGCTGCTTTTCGGAAGTCTGCAATTGTCGTTTGAATATCTTCTTCACTTAACTCGCGGGGAACGGGTATTTCCTGCATCCCTTTAGCAGTAAACATTTCTACTCCAGGTGCGATCGCAGATGGTGCAACTGCTTGACGATGGTGTGGTGTATTGTCAGGGTGCGACATACGACCGACATGCATTAATTGGATATACATAAATCCACCTGCTTCATGCACAGCATCCGTAATCTTTTTCCACCCTTCAATATGCCTTTCAGTATAGATGCCAGGTGACCATAAGTAACCTTGTCCATCATCAGAAGGTTGTGTACCTTCACTAATAATTAATCCCATTGATGCTCTTTGAGCATAATAAAGGGAACTTAGTTCTCCTGGTGTACCATCTTCTTGCGCCCTACTACGTGTCATTGGTGCCATCGCTAAACGATGAGGTAATTCCAAATTTCCAATTTTCATTTTGCTCCACAATTTATCCATTTTTGTACACTCCTCTTCAAATTATGTTACCCGTTGTATACGGGTGTCCTTTTACCTTTTGTTTGAAATCTTGGACAAATCACTGTATTAGTAATTTGTATTAGGAGAGTTGTGGGTATATCGCAGATACACCACCAGCAAAAACTCTTTGGATATTTCGGCTCACGTCATCAGCAACAATTTCAAAGCTGTCGGATTCTAATCCATCAACAGCAATTTTTGCGATATCCTTAGGGTTGGATTTGGGAACTTCTAAGCTCGATGTCATATCTGTCTCCATGAAGCCTACATGTAATCCAGCTACTCTCACATTTTGAGGATAGAGATTTATACGTAGGTCGTTTGTCAATGCCCACTCTGCCGCCTTTGCAGCTGTATAAGCGCCAACAGTTCCCGAACTGACCCAAGATAATGCGGAAAGAATATTCAGAATCGTTCCTCCCCCATTATTTGCTAAAATCGGTGCGAAGGTTCGAACCATGGAAAGTGTGCCAAAGAAATGCGTATTAAACTCCAAATGTATTTCATCGAGATCACCGTCAATCAAAGAAGCACCTGTGGACGATCCTGCATTGTTGATCAAAAGCGTAAGATCCTTAGCGACCATAGCGGCTGCAGCTACCTCATGAGGGTTGGTAATATCAAGCTTCACAGGAATTACACCGGGAATGTCAATGGACTCCGGATTTCTTGCACCGGCATAAACCTTAGCCCCTCTGGATAGAAGTTCAAGTGCTAAATGGCGTCCAAAACCTCGGTTCGCGCCGGTTACAAATACGACTTGTTCAGAAATTTTCATTTTTATATACTCCTTTTAATATTTATTTTGGTACAACAAAATGTCCTACTCCTCAAAACTACGGAAGTAATGATTTCCTAAAGGAGAAGTTTTGGGCATAGGCAAGTCTCGTATATGGGAATGGTCATTCTAAAAAGCACAAAGGAATGAACCCTTCATATTGAGAAATTTTTAAGTAAGGCAAGAATCACATACAAGAACGATCATTCTAAAAAACACAAAAGAAAAATCCCTTCATGGAGAGAGCTTAAGCAAGGCAAGAATCATATATGAGAACAATCATTCTAAAAAATGCATAAGCAATGATATCTTCATAAGAGAAAGCTTTACTACAGTTCAGACTTTCTCTTATAGGAACTATTTATCTAAAAGTTTTATCGATAAATTGGCTATACGGTGTAATTTTTCTTTGGAAATGGAGGTTCTTGTCATTACCCTTAACCCAACACACACAGTATGCAGATGTTCGGCTAGTTCGCCGGCATTATACTCTGAAGTAAATTCTCCCTCTTCTTGCCCCCACAGAATAATATCCTTGAGTAGCTGCTCTGATAGTGTGAACGATTCAGTGGACTTTGAATCCACATCAGCATCGCGCATTGCCAATTCCACCGCCGAATTCACCATTAAACAGCCTGAAGGAGAGTTCTCTTCACCATATATCATGAAACTAAAAATAAACTGAAGAGCCTCCGCTGCACTCTTGGAGCGTTTAACTTCTCCCGAAAGCTCAGCACTGACTTTATCGCGAAATCGATCCATAGCTTTCAAAAAAAGCGTATGTTTGTCGCCAAATGTGTCATACAAACTTCTGCGATGGATTCCCATATGCTCGACCAGATCGTTCAAGGATGTCTTCTCATAACCTTGTTCCCAAAAGAGCTTCATCGCCTTGTCTAATACTACGTTCTCTTCGAATTCTTTACTTCTTGCCATTCTATTTTCCTCCTCCCATAGTCACTATAACATATTGAGAACGAACGATAAAGAAAGTTATTTATTAATATAAAACGGGGAAAATCTTTCTCTTCTACTTATGTAATGTGCAATTAAATATATTATGATCTGTATAGGGAAGGAATAGGAATATTTCCATCCAGTCAGAACATAAATTCCCATCCAATGAAAGAATGGTTCGGCTATATAAGCAGAAAGAAGTGCAAACAAAATTGCTTTTATAACTGGATTAAAATCAGGTTTTATTTGCAGAATAAACATGACCGATATTGGCATTAATGTAACATCCCAAGGAAAATAAGTTGGAAGTACAGGCATTACATTAAATCTATAATGCCAAAAACCAAATTGGTCTCCTACCACATCCAAACAAAGGGATACAATCATTACGAAAAAACCAGCATATAAAATACGGTCGGTACTATCCTTTTTTCGGTATTTTATCCAAATAAGCCAAGGTAATATAGATAGCACTACCCCCAACCACCATAAACCTGAAAAGACTACATGATTAGACCAAATCTCAATTTTTTGTTGTATGATTTCTTGGGCATGATTGGTATTATCGTCAATCAACTTTTTTACATTTTCTTTATATTCCATTTATAATTCCACTCCAAAGCACCTTAGACATATTAAATATTTTCGACACTATATGAATTAGATATTCTTCAATGCATAAAAAATACACCTATTTTAGGTGTCTTTTGTCTCCGCTATACTTGATTCGTTTGCTTTATAAGAAGGTGAATAAATTCTATCTGTATCGGTATCAATAACAAACTCGACTTTTATATCGTAGTCATAAAGAATTGGTTCAAAATTGTAAAGCCTACAAAACACATTAGGAAGATCTTTCATCTCATTCTCTTTTGCTTGCAGTTATTTTTGCTATAATTGTTGTTTGGAACACTTTTTACCAGTAAGAAGAACTTGATGTAAATAATCTTAGATTTCAATAACCAATATTATCGCGACTGGTTGCTAATCAGTCATATCGCTTAGATTTTTATTAATAATCACCCTTATTTTACTTTGATTCGAATTTAGGCCAAATCATTAGTTTTTTTTTAAGTCCTAATTTTTAGAAATCCGGTGGTTTGTCCAATCTCACTTAATCTTTTTCCATAGACTAATTAAAAAGGAGATGAGAAAGTGAAGAAATATAAAGGAGAATTACTCACAGATTTCTCAAGAAATTCTAAAAATGAACTTTTAAAGGAAGAAAAAGTATATCAATCATCGGCATACCAAGAGTGTATTGACCGTGCTTATCGTATTCCCATATTTTTAAGTACGACAACTCATTTAAATGACAACCAACAACGGTTTCTAGACCGTCTAATTTTAGAGATTGAGAGTGCTTTACTTTTTCCACGTACATTACCTTTAAGCGAAAGTTATCCCGAATCCATTTTAACTGATATTCGTCGGTTAGTTTCATCAAGCTATGGAATGTTGGCAGTAAACCTTCGTCGTTTTAAAATTCAAACAGTTGACGTCAATGCAGGACCCCTTCCACCATCCACTCCTTTCTGGATAGGATCAGTTTATTCACAAGTAGAACCTTCAATGGCTTTCCAATTTGGTCTCCCCTTATTATTAGTAAGGGAAGAAGATACTGACGCAAATAATGGAATTTGGGCAGGAGGAATTGCGCCACTCAACCTATTTATAGTTTGGCATTCTGAAACTCAAACTGTTGATCAATTCTTTGACACTCCTGAATGGAGATCAGCCTTTGCAAATTGGAGTGCACAAGTAAGAAATGCTTTTTATATTCAGACAGAGCCTAAGTTCAAGTATAGATGTGAATGATAAACTGGTACTTTAGCATCAAGTCGAATATTTTTAATAAGTTGAAAATATACAAGATTTTATTCACCTTTATATATTTTTGGCTTATTT
>NZ_JBALSN010000752.1:0-240 GCF_036966985.1 Neobacillus drentensis
GCCTTTTGATATGTAACTATTTGCCAAATTAAAAGCTTTTCGAAGTTCTTCAGCAACTTCCGCTACTTCTGTTGTTAACAGCATATAGTTATTTAAAAGTGAAGCACGAGTTCTCTCATAATTATCTTTATTAATTTCCCAGTTCATTTCTTCATGATATCCTTTTGCAAATTTCTGTAATTCTTTCACTGCTGCACCTCATTAAAAGTTTATTATCTTAAGATTTCCTAAGTCCTAAGA
>NZ_JBALSN010000752.1:353-1254 GCF_036966985.1 Neobacillus drentensis
CTTTCATTTTTTTAATTTCAGGAGATTATTATTTAAGAACTCGATTAAATCCTAAAAGATCGTGGAGTAATATAGATTCAAAAAGTAAACACATATAATATAATTAATGGATGTAAGATCTACTATATAAGCAGGTGAAGCCCAATAAATGAAAAAATACGAAAATCAATTACCGACAACAATGACGATGGGATGGAAGTCGATGATCAGCATGCTGAGAGATTCTCTCACACGGGCTGCGAATCGGAGACCCAAGGCTGTCATCGATGCAGAAACATTCCTTCCAGCTGAGACCCTTTCAATCTCTGATGCTCCTCGGGTCACCTGGTTTGGCCACTCGGCTTTTTTTCTCGAAATAGAAGGCAAGAGACTTTTATTTGATCCCATGTTCGGTCCTCGTCCTTCCCCTGTTTCGTGGGCAGGTACCAAGAGATACAAAAATAATCTTTCTGTGCAACTGGAGGATTTTCCGACACTCGATGCAATCATTATTTCCCACGATCATTATGATCATCTAGATTACCAATCCATTCGTAAATTAAAGGGTAAAGCATCGCGGTTTTTTGTACCGCTCGGTGTTCGTCAGCGTTTGATTAAATGGGGCGTTCCTTCAGAAAAAATTTCCGAACATGCTTGGTGGGAGGAGTTGGAATTCAAAGGACTCACACTGGCTTGTACACCGGCAAGACATTTCTCAGGAAGGGGATTATTTGACCGTGATTCTACCATGTGGTGCTCTTGGGTCATTGCTGGCCGGGAGACGAAGATTTACTTTAGTGGAGACAGCGGATATGGTCCTCACTTTAAAGAAATTGGCGAAAAATATGGCCCGTTTGATTTAACGTTGTTAGAATGCGGGCAATACGACGAGCGATGGTCCAGTATTCATATGATGCCGGAA
>NZ_JBALSN010000752.1:1325-1659 GCF_036966985.1 Neobacillus drentensis
AGACGGTACAAGCTCATTTGGATCTTGGAGGACAGTTGTTAATTCCAGTCCATTGGGGTGCGTTTACACTTGCCTTTCATGCGTGGACAGATCCGGTGGAAAGAGTAACAGAAGCCGCATTAAAACACCAGGTCAATATTTCAACACCCAAAATAGGGGAAACGGTCGTAATTACTTCAAAAGACTTTCCGACCAAGCAGTGGTGGAGGATTTAAGTAGAATACCACGGCAATTATATTGGAAAAAATCTAATTAAAATAAATGAAAAACAAAATAACATTTTGAAAAAATTCATACACATATTTAAAACATACAGCATATAGTAACTTCTGTG
>NZ_JBALSN010000752.1:1755-2224 GCF_036966985.1 Neobacillus drentensis
CGGTAGTTACGCCTATTAAAAAACAATAAGAGAGAATCTCTAGTAAGTTGAACGGTCCTTTTTTAATTTACATAGAATGATGGTTTTCATGACTAGTCACTATGATATTTAAAAAAAGTGAAAAGAAATTCAGATGCAGAGGTTTAGCAGTAAGTGTCTTTTAAAAACTATATATCACGATCAAAAATAGAGTAGCTCTCGCTGGGGCTACTCTATTCTTGTTTATTATACACGACTTGAACTCATGAAAAGCCTTGAAAATGCCTAAATGACAGTTTTTGGGATCAGTCCCCCGGTGCGTAAAAGTTTTACTTCACCGTGGGACTGACCCCATTTTTGGCTGCTTTCTATGAAAGTCGACATTTAATTTTATGGTTAGTTCCTTTCATTAACTATTGTGCTAAAGTATTATCGTGGTAAAATATGGTATTTTTCTGTTGACTATTAAGATTTATATAACATATAATTA
>NZ_JBALSN010000753.1:0-1007 GCF_036966985.1 Neobacillus drentensis
GTCGATACTCTTTTATTCGTTAGACCCACTGAATCCTTAACAGTTTTTACCCAACAGATAGGGCGAGGACTCCGTTTACATCCTGGTAAAGAAACGTGTGTCATCATTGACTTAATCGGTAATTACCGAAATGCGGATATAAAGTTAAGTCTATTCGAAACACAACCAAGCGAAGGAAAGGCGAGGAAAATTCAACCGACTTTACCTAATTCCTGTGAACTAAATTTAGATGTGAATGTTGTAAACCTTCTGAAAGAAATGTCAAGGAAACGACACCCGCGAAGAGAGAAGTTGTTTAATGATTACATGGATTTAAAAAGAGATCTTGGAAGAAGGCCATCCTATTTGGAATTACATTTAAAGGGTGCGTCTGATTCTCCACAATACAAACAGGAATTTAGTTCATATTTTGGATTTCTTAAATGGGCAGAGGAATTAACGGAACAGGAGATAGAAATATACAACCGGTACGAAAATTGGTTTGTTGAAGTTGAAAAAACCGGAATGGCCAAAAGTTATAAAATGGTGGTCCTATTGGCAATGCTGGAGCGGGGGGTCTCGAATTGGTATCATCCCATTTCCTCTATCGAAGTAGCTCCTTTCTTTCATCAATACCTGATGGAAAAAGAACACCGTAAAAGGATTGATTTTTCCGATAAAGGTGCAAAAAAATTATGGGATTATGATGAAAAGGGTGTTAGCAAATTGATCGTTACCATGCCAATGACAAAATGGAGTGGCAGCTCCAAAGGGTTAATCACTTTTGAGAATGATATTTTTAAGTTGGATTATGCCGTTCTAAAAGAAGAAGAACAAATTCTTTTTAACTGGACAAAAGCAATTTGTGAATACCGCCTTCATTATCATTTTGAGCGAAAGGCGAAGAATACTATTATACAATAAAGAATATCACTACTTTATTAATCCACCTTTTAACTAGAAGGTGGGTTTTATTATCTTAAACAAGTTAGTTGTTGATGTTTGTATTTTATTGTAAATTATTATGG
>NZ_JBALSN010000754.1:0-1045 GCF_036966985.1 Neobacillus drentensis
CTTCAATAATCAACATATCGTTTTTTGAGTAGTGAAAGGTTAATGGAACAAGCATTTCTTGCACTTCCTGTTCAATGTCTCCTACCTTTTCACGAAAGTACTCATACTTGATTCGCTCTTGGGCAGCGTGCTGATCGATGATATAAAGACCGCGTTCATTTTGGGCCAAAATATACGTTCCATGCATTTGTCCAATCGGATACATCACAGGGACACGTTCACTTTCAGCCTGATGCTGGGCTGCACTCTCTTCCAGTATCACTTCGTCATGTTGTTCATGCGAAGCTGCAGATTCCTCTACATATACATGGTCAAACGTTTCTTCAGACGATGCTGGTANNGTCTCGTATACAGCCGATGCGAGTGAGTCCGGCTCATAGGAAACAGGTGTTTCCATTCGGCTTTTCATTGTTTGTTTAGAATCAAAAGATAAGGACTGTTGCTCATTTTTCACTGCTGGCATTGGTGCTTTTTTTGGCACTGAAGCACTTGGAATGAGCTGTTGCTTTTGAAAGACGTCCTTAATCCCTTGTTTGATCAACTCATGAAGTTCTTGCTCTTTACTTAGTCTGACTTCAAGTTTAGAAGGATGTACGTTCACATCGACTAAAATGGGGTCCATCTTCATCTCAATAAATGTAATTGGATGTCGTCCGATCGGGAGCAGTGTATGGTATCCTTCATGAATGGCTTTCACCAGCGGGAAATGCTTGACATATCTACCGTTGACAACAGAAGACATATAATTACGTGATGCCCTTGTCACTTCTGGTAAGGAAATATAGCCTTTCACTTCAAAATCAAGTGATTGTACATGTAGTGGCAGCATTTTTTTGGCCACTGCCGTTCCATAAATGGACGCAAGCACATGCCGCACATCTCCGTTTCCATTTGTTTGAAGCAGCACTTTTCCTTGATGTCGCAAACGAATCGACACTTCTGGATGAGCAAGTGCAATTCGGTTCACAACATCAGAAATGTTGCCAAGCTCCGTATGAACCGTTTTCATGTATTTTAGACGGGCTGGCGTATTATAAAATAAATT
>NZ_JBALSN010000755.1:0-595 GCF_036966985.1 Neobacillus drentensis
GATTGAAAAAAATGAAATACAAAACATTTGGAGCTGGTAATATGTATAAAGCAATATTATTTTTATTTTTCGTCGTCGTATGTTTGACAGCAGTTATTTTTACAAGCTTAAAAGATAGCTTTTATTCTTTTCTATAAAAAACATATGCCTAGTAAACTTAAATAAAAGCTAGGCATTTATACATATATAAATAGAAATCATGGAAATAAACTGTTCTCAAGGGAAAAATAGGTATTTTCATTAGTACAAGAGTAATCCCTTCAACATAGGCTGTAATGTAAACAAAATTCTGAAGGGAGATTATCATATGTATCTTGGAACTAATTTTATGCCACCTGTTATTCATCCGACTCAACAAATTGTGAACCATACGTTTTCAACAACAGTGGTTCCCCATATTCACCCTGTCCACACAACTACGGTTAATCATCATCTGTTTCAACACAAACATTTTTGCCCGCAAACTGCATCATGTGCTGAAGAGGTATGCAACCAGCAAATTAACTGCTGTAACCCATGTGCTGCTCCAATGCCAGCAGTTTTACCTGCTGCAAATGCTTTACCAAATGCTTTGCCGGGAGGTCCAGGATTTGGC
>NZ_JBALSN010000755.1:657-2465 GCF_036966985.1 Neobacillus drentensis
GGAGGCCCAGGATTTGGTCCAGGAGGCCCAGGAATGGCACCAGGACCATTTATGGGACCTAGACGCTAATAGGGAATCGGCGATTACAGGGGCTTTTTAGCCCTTGTTTTTTATTTATTATTACTACATGATATGCTATTCTTGTCCAAATGTTTGTCCATTTTTAAAAAAATTTTCTTTATGGAGGAGAACATTTTAGATGAAAGTTCTAGCCATATCAGGCTATAAACCGTTTGAATTAGGAATTTTTAAGAATGACCATCCATCAGTCCTATTTATTAAGGCTGCCATAAAGAAATCATTACTCCCAATGGTGGAAGAAGGATTAGAGTGGGTGCTGATCAGTGGTCAGTTAGGTGTGGAGCTGTGGGCTGCTGAGGTTGTTTTTGAATTACAAATGGAATTTCCTGATTTAAAACTAGCGGTAATTACTCCATTTCTAGACCAACAAGCATCATGGAAGGAAAATAACCAGGAATGGTATGAATCTATCCTTGCACAAGCAGATTTCATTGATTCTGTTACCAAAAAGGGATATGAAAAACCATGGCAATTTCGGTTGAAAAATCAATTTTTTATTGAAAAAAGTGAAGGGCTCCTCCTTCTTTACGATCATGAAAAGGAAGGAAGTCCAAAATATCTTTATGAAATGGCTTTGGAATACCGAAAAAAACATCCATACTCCATTGAACTTATAACATTTTATGATTTACAGATGATTGTGGAAGAAGAACAGATGAAGCTGTCCGATTTTTAAGTTTTAGTCATTTTTACAGTTGTTATTCCATATATTGAATTGTTTTAAAAATCATAATACTGACAATACAAATGAAAATTGACAAAACTACATATTTTTGAAAAAATAATAGGTAGTGATTGGCGAATACCGAGGTGAATGGAATGCTGTCAGATAAAGTGAAATTAACAGCCAAGGATATTTTAGAAAAAGAGTTTAAGTCTGGAGTACGCGGTTATAAACAAGAAGATGTTGATAAGTTCTTAGATCTAATCATTAAAGACTATGGAACTTTTCATCAGGAGATTGAAGATCTTCAACAGGAAAATCTTCGGCTCCGGAAACAGCTTGAGGAAACGTCAAAAAGGCAGCCAGCAGCTCAACCTGCAGGAACAACAAATTTTGATATCTTGAAGCGTTTATCCAATCTTGAAAAACATGTTTTTGGTAACAAGCTTTACGATTAACAAAAAATAGGAAGATTTCCTGTTAATAACCATTGAATTACCAGCGTCAAATACATATAATAAATTGTATTCATTAATAACGTTCGGGTAATCGCTGTAAGATGCATTTGCATTCTTGCAGAGGAAAGTCCATGCTCGCACGAGCTGAGATGCTCGTAGTGTTCGTGCCTAGTGAATTCATAAGCTAGGGCAGTTGGGGCTAGCATCCAACTGACGGCCGGGAAAATACCTAAGTCCTCCTAGGATATGGTATGAATACCTATAAAAGTGCCACAGTGACGTAGCCTTTCCAGAAATGGAAAGGGTGGAACGGGTAAACCCCACGAGCGAGAAACCCAAATAATGGTAGGGGCACTTTCTCTGAGGAATTGAACAAGGAGAAGGACAGGCTCAAATTTGAGCCTGTAGATAGATGATTACCACCTAAGTACGAGACACTCCCGTGTCGTTTGTAGTACACTGGTACAGAACATGGCTTACAGAACGTTATTAATGGGAATGTATGCTGGATATAAACGGCTCTCCTAATAAGGAGAGCTTTTTATTATTAAATCTTTGTTAAAGTTAGTGTTTAATTTGGCACCCTGCTGATTGGAGCGGAAGGC
>NZ_JBALSN010000756.1:0-1480 GCF_036966985.1 Neobacillus drentensis
ATAAAAAAAGGAATGTTTTTCAGTGCCCTAAGTTTACCTTCCAGCCATTTTTTATTCCTTCTTACTTAATATTTTCAATGATGGTTGCTACACCTTGTCCTCCACCAATACATAATGTAGCTAAACCATATTGGTTTTCTCTTTTCTTCATTTCATGAATTAAAGACACCAAAATTCTTGCTCCACTTGCACCGATTGGGTGGCCAAGTGCAATCGCACCGCCATTTACATTTAGTTTTTCTTTACTAAAATGAAGCTCGCGATCCACTGCAATTGATTGAGCAGCAAATGCCTCATTGGCTTCAATTAAGTCAATGTCCTCTAAGGATAAAGAAGCTGATTTAAGCGCTTTTTTCACAGCTGGAACAGGACCGATTCCCATAATACTTGGATCTACCCCCGCTGAAGCATTCGCTTTAATTGTTACGAGAGGAGTAACTCCTAATTCCTCTGCCTTTTTACGGCTCATCACAACAAATGCTGCAGCACCGTCGTTAATGCCTGAAGCATTCGCCGCAGTAACGGTTCCATCCTTTTTAAAAGCTGGACGAAGTTTACCTAAACCTTCTGCAGTTGTTCCAAAACGAGGGAACTCATCTTGGCTGAATAATGTCACTTGTCCTTTACGGCCAGGTACTTCTACAGGGACAATTTCATCAGCAAAACGATTTGATTCAATCGCTGCTTGAGCTTTTTGCTGACTCCATGCCGCAAATTCATCCTGTTCTGCACGTGAGATTTCATATTTTTCCGCAAGATTTTCAGCTGTGATTCCCATATGATAGTTATTTTCCGCACACCATAAACCGTCTTGAATCATGCTGTCTAACATTTTCTGATCGCCCATTTTGAATCCATTGCGTCCGCCTTTTAACAGATATGGAGCTTGACTCATACTCTCCATTCCACCTGCTACAACAATTTCAGACTCCCCAGCAAGAATGGCTTGTGTTGCTAAGTGAACAGCTTTCAAGCCTGATCCACAGACCTTATTAATTGTCATAGCTGGTGACTCTTGAGGAACACCTGCAGCTAGGGAAGCTTGTCTTGCCGGATTTTGGCCAGACCCTGCTTGTAGAACATTCCCCATAATAACTTCATCCACATCATTTGGAGAAATTCCAGCTTTTTCAATAGCTGCTTTAATTACAGTAGTACCTAACTGAGTAGCTGATACATTTTCTAAACTTCCTAAGAAACTACCAATTGCTGTTCTGACGGCACTTACGATGACAACTTCATTTACGCTCATTCTGATCTCCTCCAAAAGTGATTTATGTATTCAAATAATAATCCCTCACAAATTTTACTACATTTTGCCGCACCTTTTGTTACAAACTATTCGACAAATTCAGAGTTATTTATCACTTTGGATTAAACTTCCTTGATCCACATCCCTATTAAACTCTTTTACTAATTAGTTGAAAAATCAATGAATGGTTAAGGGGAATCTGTATAAATAAAATTAATAAACCAAAAT
>NZ_JBALSN010000757.1:0-1131 GCF_036966985.1 Neobacillus drentensis
AGCGAAGACGGTCATGGTTGTGCCGAAAACGGTTTTCGTCCACAACCAAATGTGGATTCAGCGGTAATCAAACTAACTGTTCGTGAAACGCCTGCGGTCTCAGTAGACAATGATACGTTTTTCTTTCAACTGATTCGCGCGAGTTTTGGCCAGCGCCGGAAGACATTGATGAATAATTTGATGAACAATCTGCCAGAAGGCAAGAAACATAAAGCGATCATTGAAGAAGCCCTTGTAACAGCTGAGGTTGATGGGAAACGCCGCGGTGAATCATTGTCAATCGATGAATTTGCCCGTTTGTCCAATGTTTTACACAAAGCCCTTTCATAAGGGCTTTTTTCTTTTGGTTTTCACCACTTCACCTGTTCAGGCATAGGCTAGAAAGAACAACACACCTGAAAGAAGAACAAGTGTAGCGTAAGACGATACCAACAGGATAAGAGCCTGATTGTGGAGTGAAAAGCATGCAATTTCAAATAGGAGATATGGTGACGAGGGCATCCTATCAGATGGATATTATGTTTCGTATCATTCGAATTGATGAGACAGACCAGCACGAAGCCACCGCCATTTTGCATGGGAATGAAGTGAGGCTGATTGCCGATGCGAAGATGTCAGATTTGGTCTTGATTCAAAAAGAGGAGCAGCTGACAAGAGAGAAGGAGGATGAACGGAAAATTAACGAATCGCTCGACTTACTCAGGCAAGATTATCAGCTGCTTCGTGAAAAACAAGAGTATTATACGTCTGGACAATATCAGCATCAGGAGCAGTATTTTCATATGCCCGGAAAGGTTCTGCATTTAGATGGAGATGCTTCATACTTAAAGAAATGCTTAGATGTATATGAAAGAATCGGTGTACCTGTGTATGGTGTGCATTGCCACGAGAAGAAAATGCCAAGCATGATTGATTCATTAATTGATCAATATCGGCCTGATATTTTGGTCATCACAGGACATGATGCGTATTCTAAACAAAAGGGCGGTGTACACGATATCGGTGCATATCGTCATTCTCGTCATTTCGTTGAAACGGTTCAAAAGGCAAGAAGGAAGGTTCCGCATTTAGATCAGCTCGTGATCTTTGCAGGTGCCTGCCAATCTCATTTTGAATCATTAATTCAAGCAG
>NZ_JBALSN010000758.1:0-2026 GCF_036966985.1 Neobacillus drentensis
CTATTAATCTTAGTGGTTGTATTAACAACTATCCTCTATTTTGGCTGGCTTGCGATGAGAGCCAATGTAGAATCGCTGAAGCAAGGTCTCAGTCAGCCGACCGTTATTTATGATAAAAAAGGGAAAATAGCTAGTAATGTCGCCACCAATCGGACAAAAGGAGTAAAAATCGAGGAGTTGCCGAAGTATGTCCCAAATGCTGTTGTGGCAATCGAGGATGAACGATTCTATGAGCATGGCGGTTTCGATATTAAAGGGATTGCTCGTGCGTTTTTCAGTAACTTGTTTGCAGGAAGGATTACGGGCGGCGGTAGTACGTTAACCCAGCAGTTAACGAAGAATGCCCTTTTATCACCGGAACGCACCTATAAGCGAAAAGCTGAGGAACTCTTTTTAGCCGTAAAAATCGAAAAGGTTTATTCCAAAAATGAGATTTTGCAAATGTACCTCAACCAGGTTTATTTTGGGAGCGGGTCCTGGGGAATCAGCAATGCATCAAAAAAATACTTTGATAAAAATATCAAAGATGTTACTGTCAGTGAAGCAGCTATGCTTGCCGGATTGCTGCATTCACCGAATTACCTCAGTCCCTATAACAACTATGATTTAGCCATGAAAAGAAGAAATACTGTATTAAGTAAAATGAAAGAACTGGGGATGATTACTAGTTCTCAATATAACAATGCGAAAAAAGAAAAAATTCGCCTTCATGATGGCGGCGGTAGCAATGTGGAACGAAAATATCCATATTATGTGGATGCGGTCCTGAATGAAGCAATCAATAAATATGGCTTAACACAAGAAGAAATCCTGACTAGAGGGTATCGAATTTACACCGCGATGGATCAAGATCTTCAGTCTGATCTTGAAAAAGTGTATAGTGAAGACTACTTGTTCCCGCGCAGTAGAGGGGGAAAACTTGTTCAAAGTGGCTCTGTTCTAATGGACCCTGCTACAGGCGGAGTGAGTGCCCTAGTTGGCGGACGCGGTGAACATGTATTCCGAGGCTTTAACAGGGCAACCCAATTACGAGCACAGCCAGGGTCGTCGATTAAACCACTGGCCGTTTATACACCTGCCCTTGAAGAAGGATATAAATACTCATCTGAACTTGTTGATAAACCGACCAACTTCGGAAACTACAAGCCAGAGAATTTTTCAAAGACCTATGGAGGAAAGGTTGAAATGTACAAGGCGCTTGAGAAATCGCTGAATATCCCAGCTGTATGGCTGTTAAATGAGATTGGCTTAAATAAGGGGATCGAGTCCTTGAAGAGGTTCGGTATCCCTGTCGAGAAAGAAGATAAAAACCTGGCCATCGCACTGGGCGGGATGAGTACAGGGGTCTCCCCCCTGCAAATGGCTAACGCCTTTTCAACTTTCCCAAATGGAGGAAAGCGAGAAGACAGCCACTTAATTACGAAAATAGTCGGACCAACTGGAAATGTGATTGCTGAGCATGAAGCAAAAACCACAAAAGTGACGTCGGAAGAAGTCACAGATGAAATGACATCGATGCTCTTAAATGTAGTCGAAACAGGAACTGCAAGGCGCGCTCGAATCCCTGACATCCAAATAGCTGGAAAGACTGGGTCCACCCAGCTGCCATATAATGATATTAGTGGAACGAAGGACCAATGGATGGTTGGATATACGCCAAATCTGGTTGGCGCCATCTGGATAGGGTTTGACCAAACCGACAGGGAACATTACTTGCCAAGTCCAAGTTCGGCTAATGTGGTGCCCATATTTAAGGAGATTATGAAGAAATCCGTTCAACATCTTCCTAAAGAGCGTTTTGAGGTTGTTTCGATCAATGATCAACTCGCAGGTAAAAGCACTTCAAAGGTAAGTATCAATGAACAGGCGAAGAAAATTAGCAAGGAATTAAATGAAAATGCTCAGAAAATCGGGCAAACTATCAAAGAAAATGCTCCAGGTTGGAAAGAAAAGTTGGATCAAGTATTATATAAGGTCGGTAAGGGAGTTAATACTCTCATTGAAAGAATTCAGCAGTAATAAAAAA
>NZ_JBALSN010000759.1:0-1311 GCF_036966985.1 Neobacillus drentensis
CCCTTATATAGAGATTCCTCTGTGACTTCCAGTAGTTTGCGGTCCTCATCACTGATTACCCCAACTGGATAAGTCCAAGCAGAGTCACCAGGATAGCCATTTAACTTTGCGCCGATATCGATACTAATGATGTCTCCATCACGTAAAACCCGTTTACCAGGAATACCGTGAACGAGTTCTTCATTCACCGAAACGCAAATGCTCCCGCGAAAACCATTATACCCTTTAAAAGATGGGATTGCACCCTGCTTTGTAATAAAACGTTCGGCAATTTGATCCAATTCTTTTGTCGAAATACCTGGTTTTATGTGTTTCTTCAGCTCTTCATGAGTCAGTGCGACAATGCGTCCAGCTTCTCTCATAATCTCAAGCTCGCGAGGAGTTTTACAGATAATCATTTATTTAATCCCCCAAGCAGGTCCTTGATATCAGCGTAAACATCGTTAATGTGCTTCGCACCATCAATGTTTGCAAGATATCCTTTTTCTGAATAGAAGTTCAGTAAAGGTTCAGTCTGCTTTAAGTTCACTTCAAGTCTTGTCGAAACGGTTTCTGCATTATCATCTGCACGTTGATAAAGCTCGCCTCCACACTTGTCACAAACATTTTCTTTAGCAGGTGGATTGAATACTAAATGATATGTTGCTCCGCAATCTTTGCAAATTCTTCGGCCAGTCAGACGCTCCATCAAAGCATCTTTATCGACTTTAATATTAATGACATAATCAATCGTTCTGCCAAGGTCCTTTAGAATGTCTTCTAAAGCTTCAGCCTGAGCGACTGTTCGCGGAAATCCGTCCAGAAGAAAACCTTGTTCACAATCATTCTTGCCAAGTCTTTCTCTAACAATACCGATTGTGACCTCATCAGGAACAAGCTCTCCTTTATCGATAAAGGATTTTGCTTCGAGCCCAAGTTGTGTCTCCTCTTTCATAGCAGCACGGAACATATCTCCTGTTGAGATATGAGGGATCCCATAATCATCAACAATTCGTTCTGCCTGAGTGCCTTTACCAGCACCCGGAAGCCCCATTAAGACTAAGTTCATTTCGGATTTCCCCTTCCTTACTTAGAGAGGTTGGGCAGGAGCCCAGCCCTCTGTTTTATTTCATAAATCCACGGTAGTTTCGTTTCACTAATTGGCTTTCAAGCTGTATCATTGTTTCAAGTGCAACACCTACAACAATGAGAAGACTTGTGCCGCCAATTTGTGCAGCGGAAGGTAATCCAGCGAATTGAATGAAAAAGATAGGAAGTATTGAAATCACGGCTAAGAAAATGGCGCCCACAAACGTGAGTCGGTACAAAATG
>NZ_JBALSN010000760.1:0-470 GCF_036966985.1 Neobacillus drentensis
GTTTTATATGGAATCCAATACTGAATCTTTCAAGGATTACGAAGAATTTAAAAAGGCAACTAGAAAATCATTATTAGAACGTGAAGGTAGGGAAAGTTGGTTAGGTGCAATTGAAAATGGGAGAATTGGTGAAATTAAAACAAAAGTTGAACTTTTAAAGAGGGGGCTTTGGGTATCGGAAAGAGAGGTTGATGTAAATGGTGCAGACTTGATAGTTCAAAAGGCCAATTTATTAAACGATTTAATTGATATTATAGGTGCTCCTGTTGCCTTTGTTCAAATTAAAAATGTTGGTCCAGAAACAAGTGTTTCTATAGATTCTAGATATATATATTATGTCGATGGAGAAGATATAAAGATTAAGGAAGAGTTTTTTCTGTTTGTTTATAGAAATGATGAACCTGATTTTCTAGTCTTTTTATCAGCAAAAGATATTAATCAATTAGTTTTTGATGGAGATTGTTCTAAGT
>NZ_JBALSN010000760.1:601-1354 GCF_036966985.1 Neobacillus drentensis
TTAAAGAAACGATTTGAAAATAATTATACTGATGATTTAGGAGAAGAATTTTATAAGGCAAAGTTATATTTACATAAACTAATGGAACTATACGCAGTGTGGCCATTTGTTATTAAAGATATCCTTATAGAACACAGTCATAATCCCGAAGAATTTGTTAAAAGGATACCGCAACTTTCAAAAGATGTGGAGGCATACAAAAATCAAATAAAGCAAAAGTGGAATAATTATGAATATCAAGTACCTTCAACTATTCAGGAACACTCTGAAATTGTTGAAAAACTTCAGGAAGCAATAGAAAACACTATAGAGTTGCGACGAGGGGAATACGTAAGAGCAACTGAAGGCGATGAAGATGATGAAGAAATGTAAATTAATGATATGTGTACAGGGATAGAAACAGGTATTGATCCAAGTCAAGTAGACTTCGAATAATTTTTTAATAATAACGTCTATAAGGGTCAATAATGGTAACTAGAGCTGTCTTCCATCGTTAATAATAGATTCAGGAAATTTGTATAACTGATACACAATAGTCCTATATTAAAAGTAGCAGTGTATGAGGCTTTATAAGAAATTAACTAGTTTGTGTCACTCCTCATATAACGAGTGACACAGAGCGGAGGCATAAAATTTTTATTAACTATTGGAATAATACAATTTTGACGAATTATTACTAAAATTCTGTCCTGTTGAAATCAATAATACTTGGAAATTGTTCATTTATAATGTTAACATCTTGTTGGCTTATAA
>NZ_JBALSN010000761.1:0-2249 GCF_036966985.1 Neobacillus drentensis
TCAAAGAACAATTCTATTAATCTTTCGTCAACCAATCGGGTGATTAGCGACATTTATTATTCTAACATAACAATCAACCATCGTCAACTTCATTTCGAAATATTTTTTTTAAACCTTTAACTTAGTTATTTCGTTTCAGCGACAATGAATATAATACTATCCTATTAACCATTCGTCAACCACTTCCTTTCAATTTATTTAAATTGAATGGCACGGTTCCGAAGAAATTACTGGACTTGCAATTATCATTATTAATTACATACCTATAGAAAAGATAAATAATTAGTAATTAGGTTTAGATTAATTTTTATAGGAAAAAATACTTTTGTACTGTGTTTAGCAAAAGGAGATGACATTAAAGTGAGTATGGACTTCCTGAAAAAAGAGGATGAAAATGGATTCGTTGCTCCTAGCGAACAAGAGCAATTAAATCAATCCGTTTTGGATGAAAGATTGCCGGAATTTGATGTAATTGGAACAGCTCTTAACGATGTTTAAATCTCAAAAACCCTTTGCAAAAAGAGAAATCCACTCTTTCTGCAAAGGGTTTTTTACCTTTTTAACGCCTTCATAATAACAGCTTCACCTTGGAATGAGATTACTTGATCATTCTCAATTGACACCCTGAATTTCTCTTGTACTTTTTGAGAGGAGTTTCGGATATAGTCGGATAACTTATCTTTTTCGTCCTCTGGTAAATTCATTCGGTTACACCAAGACTCATATCGGAATGTTTTTTCAAAACGATGTATTTCATAAACCTCAAATCCATTCACTTCAAGCATACGGAGCCATTCACTCTTTTTCCAAGCTCTGAAATGACTGTAGTCCCGCCATTTTTCGACCGTATTATAAAATAAGTCATAGTCATCTTCTTCTGGAACTACATTATCATCAAGTAAAAACTGACCAGTTGGCTTTAATACCCGATGAACTTCCTCAACAAATTTATTCGCGTTAGGAAAATGGTGCGGAGCAATCCGACAGGTAACAATATCATATACTCCATCTGAAAAAGGAAGATTTTCTGCATCCCCTATTTTAAAATCGACATTTAAATGACCATTAGCTCGAATGAATTTTTCTGCTGCTTTTAACATTTCCGGAGTTAAATCCAAAGCGGTGACTTTTTTAAGCAAAGGAGCAAACGCATTAGCTGTATGTCCTCCGCCAGTGGCAATATCCAGTAATTCCTCTTCGCCAGTGATCGTCGCCAATTGGACAAGTTTTTGCAAGTCATTCCCATCCTTGTGGATGGCACTACTCACATAGGAATCAGCACTTTTTCCAAACTGATGTTTTACATCTTTTTTAATATCCATGTCATTTCCCCTCTCCGTAACTTATCTATTTTTAACTATAAGGCAGTTACTTTATAAAGAAAATGACAGGTTTTTTATGCTTTACAATAAGAAAAACTAATCGTTTTGAATCAATTGATTTCTAATATGATTGGACAATGGTCGCTTCCCATTACATTACAATGAATATCCACATTCTTAAGTCGCTCTCGTAACTTTTCTGAGACAATAAAATAGTCAATTCGCCAGCCAATATTTCTTTCCCGGACTTTAGCCATATAAGACCACCAGGTATAAGCGCCCTCTTGATCGGGATGAAAATGACGGTAGCTGTCAATAAACCCCTCTGCAAGTAAGGAAGTCATTTTCCCGCGTTCTTCTACCGTAAAGCCAGAATTGCCCAGATTTGATTTAGGATTGCGCAAATCAATTTCCTGATGAGCAACATTCAAGTCCCCGCATAGGACCACTGGTTTCAGTTGATCTAGTTCTTTTATATGTTGAAGGATCCGATCTTCCCATTCCAATCGAAAATTAATTCGGGCTAAATCTCTTTGTGAATTTGGGGTATAAACATTGACTAAGTAAAAATCATCAAATTCTAAGGTAAGTATTCTTCCTTCATCTTCAGACTCATCTGTCCCGACTCCATATCGAACAGAAAGCGGTTTGTTTTTAGTAAACACAGCGGTACCGGAGTATCCTTTTTTGATTGCATAGTTCCAATATTGGTAATAACCATCCAATTCCAGATCAATTTGCCCTTCTTGCAATTTCGTTTCCTGCACACAAAAGATGTCTGCATCCACTTCCTGAAAATATTCCAAAAATCCTTTTTTAACACACGCCCTAAGGCCGTTGACATTCCATGATACAAATTTCATTTTTAACGATTCCTTCTCCCTTGCTTACTTATTATTTGGCTGTGTTATATTTGTCTGTTGATTT
>NZ_JBALSN010000762.1:0-1237 GCF_036966985.1 Neobacillus drentensis
ATTTATGTTTCAAAGTTAAAATCCTGTATACACTCTTATTTATCGTATCTTCAGAAATAGTATGATTTGTCACAGCTGAATAAATACTATTGTAAACAGTAGCCACATTATCCATTCCATGACCAACTAAAATAATGTCGCTCCCCGCGTTTACCGCCCTTACGGCTGCGTCTTTCAACTTGTAGTGCTTTGCAATCGCACCCATCGTCATATCATCTGTAATGACAACTCCGCCAAATCCAGATTGTTTACGTAAAATATTTGTAATAATAGTTTTTGACATGGATGCAGGATAATTAGGATCAATTTTTTTCACTAATATGTGAGCAACCATCACCATATCGGCGTGGTCTTTGATTGCATTGTTAAATGGAACTAGTTCAACCTTTTTTAGTCTTGTAGAATCATTCTGTACTAATGGAAGTTCCAAATGAGAATCAACGGACGTGTCTCCGTGCCCAGGGAAATGTTTAATAACTGGAATGATTTTTCCAGAACTTATTCCATTCATCATACTAACTCCTAGTTTAGAAACAATACTGGAATTTGATCCAAAGGAACGATCCCCGATAACAGTATTATTAGGATTGCTTTGGATATCTAGAACGGGAGCGAAATCTGTGTTAAATCCAAAAGCTTGCAATTCATAGGCGATCACCTTACCTATATTATATGCGTATTTTTCATCTTTTTTATTTCCAATGATTCTTGCACTCGGTGTGTTTTTGATTGATGTTGGCATTCGGTGTACTCTCCCGCCTTCCTGGTCGACGGATATGAATAGTGGTACTTTATTCTTGCTGTTTGCAGTTTTAATTGCATTTGTTAAGTTAACTAATTGAGCAGCACCCTTAACATTCGGTTGATATAGGATTAACCCGCCTGGCTTGTATTTATTAATTAGGTTTTGTGTATTTGAATTAACGGTTATACCATCAAATCCTGCGATGATCATTTGCCCGATTTTTTCATTTAAAGTCATCTTATTAAGCTGCTCTTGAATTGGATCTTTCTTAGGTGGTAAAGTGGTCTTTTGGGTATCTTGTGGTATGGTATCTTCTGTTTTACTATTTTCAGTTTGGCTTGTATTCATCTCTTTATGATTATCCTTATTATTATTAGTTGTATTATTATTTGAACAACCATTAATATGTAATAATGCAATCAAAATGAACAGCATTTTCATAATCAACTTTTTCATAGTGTTGGTCCTTACATTTATAGAGTCCTCTTCAGT
>NZ_JBALSN010000763.1:0-1197 GCF_036966985.1 Neobacillus drentensis
CATTAACTTTTAACACAGCCTTTTACAAAGGTAACAGAGATACTTCTCCCTTGTCCCCCAGACGGTCAATCATTTCAAACCACTCCTTCGGTTTATTTGAAAGAATGGAATAATAGGTCGTTAGGAAATCCTTTACTAGATTTGCTGGTAATGCGTCTATATTTTCATCTAATGGCATGAAACATAAATCAAGCCCTGTTACGGCTTCCCCATTGTTTTCCCAAGAAGGATGAACATACGAAATATCAATGCGATTGTAACCCAGATGGGAAAGGACTTCACGTCGCACAAAAGGATCCATAACCTTTACGCCGCCAAATTCGTGATGTTCCACCCTGTACGGATCGTATATTTCTGCAAACATTCCATATAGCTCTTTTCCATTTTTGCTGGCTAATTGTTGCAAATCCTTTAATCGGTTTTGAGCTAAAAATCGACCAAGGCTGTGGCCAGGTTTACTGATGATCGTAAAATCTGTCATGGCAATATTCCAATCAGGATAGTATCGGTATTCAGTTGCACCTAAGACTTTATCACCATCGACTGCTACAAATACGCGAATACTCGGGTCTTCTAATGGCTCTTTCCATAGCTCATACTCCAGCACTTCTTCAGGGGGGAAAATTTCCCCCATTAAGTTATGAAGCTTTCTAAAATTCGGATCATCAATACTCGTGATTCTAATATAGTCCATTAAGATATACCCCCGTTTATTTAAAAGGATTTTTCCATTCCATTAATGCCGCATAATTGCAGGATTCTTCATCCTCCAGATAGTTTTCTACAATTCCTACTGGCACACGGCCACAGCGCAGTAAGAAAGTAATAACAGGATCCTTTAAATCTCCTTTAATGGTCGATGCTAAATATTGTTCTGGTGTCATGTGATTGGCAGCTTTATGATATCCTGGCATTCTTCCGCCGCCTAGTAATCGTTCTAAACCTTTCTCGATCACTACATGGTACATTGCATGCATCATTAATTTTCCTAAACCTAGTTTACGGTACCTAGGTCGGACACTGATATCAACGATGTACAAGGTATTACCCCTTGGGTTATGGTTTCGGATGTATCCATGGTCAGTGATTTCTTCCCACGTATGGTTTTTATCGCTTGGATCAAAGTCGGTAATTAAGCCTGTTAACGATCCTGCTAATTCACCATCAACTTCAATACATAATGCACCTTCTGGAAAC
>NZ_JBALSN010000764.1:0-1381 GCF_036966985.1 Neobacillus drentensis
ATAATATTGATGTGAATGATTTTCTTTTGCTTTCTAAAATGGTCAAGTTTATATTAGAAAGCACAAACATAAAGTAACTTTAAATAAAAGAAAATTTTTTACCCCCGTATCTTTTCATCCAACTTAAAACGTTTAAAGGGTAGAGAGTGCAAAAGGAGTGAAATCAATGTCACACAAGCTAGAAATTGACTGCATAGATGGAGAGCAAGAAATTGGGTTTGGGGAGGAATTTTGGATTGAGAATTATCCAAAACTTCGACGCTATTGTCACTTTATCGCCCAAAATGGTTGGGATGGAGACGAAATCGCACAGGAGACGTTTATCAAGACTTTAAAATATCGAAGCCACAAGCAAAAGGTGACGACAGCATTAATAAATAAGATTGCCTATAATCATTGGGTGGATATGCTGAGAAAAAGAAAGAATGAAACCGTGGAAGCTGATCTTGATTTTGCCAATGATGCTTTCAATCATAAACTGGATGAGACAAGGGAAACAGTTAATCAACTCATCAAAAACTTCACTCCCAACCAGGCAATCATCTTTTTGTTAAAAGAGGGGTTTCAATACCAACTGAAGGAAATCGCATCGATGTTAGATTCTACAGAAATGGCAGTGAAGGCCAATCTTCATCGCGCCAAAAAGCGGCTGGAAAAGGCAAACGAAGAGAGGCAGTTTCATTCATTGGATTTGTTTTGGAATGAGGAAGAAAGGGAGCATCTCTCAGACCTGTTTTATGAGGCATTGAAAAATCAAGATCCAACCATCCTCATTCAATCGATTCGTTCACGATTAACTCATAGTGAAGCCCCAAAACTAGGCTCGGGTAAAATACGTACCAAACCAACTTTCACTCCTTCAAGCACTCTCTGTATGGCTGCATAGCCAAATCGCTTTCAAGGAGGGATTGGAATGAGTACTATTCCATATGTAATTGAACAATCAAATCGTGGAGAACGTTCATATGACATTTACTCTAGACTGTTAAAGGATCGAATTATCATCATTGGTGATGAAATAAATGAACATACGGCTAATAGTGTCGTCGCCCAATTATTATTTTTAGCAGCAGACGCACCTGATAAGGAAATATCACTCTATATCAATAGTCCAGGAGGTTTAACCACAGCGGGTTTTGCTATCTTTGACACCATGCAATACATTAAGCCAGACGTCAGGACGATCTGCACAGGGATGGCAGCTTCATTTGGAGCGATGTTACTGCTTGCTGGGAAAAAGGGAAAACGATATGCCTTGCCAAATAGTGAAATTATGATCCATCAGCCATTAGGAGGAGCAAAAGGGCAGGCAACAGAAATCGAAATATCCGCACGAAGAATTTTAAAGCTTCGAGAGCATATTAATCAAATTATTTCAGAA
>NZ_JBALSN010000765.1:0-1001 GCF_036966985.1 Neobacillus drentensis
CCTGTTGAAGGTGTTCCTAAATGATCATACTTCGAAGTAAATCCAGGCTGAAAGATAGCATTTTCATATTTTCCAGGGATGCCAGGTCCAGTATCAGCAACTTGAAATACAACAGTATCACTAAGTTCACGCAGACTTAAACGAACGCTTCCCTTTTCTATTATTGCTTCCACTGCATTCGCTACTAAATTATTGATGAGAGATAACACGGTATAAACATGATAATTGGGATGGTTCCCTTCTACGGAATATAAAAATTTAATCTCTTTTCCTAGTGAGTCGGCATATTTTTTATTTATTTGTATAATTAATTGAATTAATTCAGCAGCATTCATATAGTCTTGAAAACTTTCATTCGTAATTAATTTTGAGAGCCCGGCAAAAATTCGTTGGTTATCTTTTTTAACTTCATGAATTTCACCAGCAATACGTAATAACTTTTGACTAAACTGCTGGTTTAAAACATGATGTCGTTGTTCCTGTTCTTTTAAATTGCGATATAAATGATAAGATTCCTTTGTAATATTCTCTATATTTTTTAATGTTTTTTTTAAATAAACCTTTTCCTCATATAAATTGGAAATAAGCATGAACATGTGTTCATTTTGTTTTCTAATTTGTCTTTCCCTCTTCTGTACTTCATACAATTTCATCATATTGAAAAAGCTAAGAACAATAAAACTGTGGGTGAACGCGATCATGATGATCTCACTTATTTTCGTGAAGGTTATCGTTGTTTCTAATACGAAATATTGAATCATTAGTTCAAACATATCGGACAAAATTTCGATTAAAAAGCCAATAAATCCGATCATTAAGGGTCTATTTTGAAAGCGGTTGGTTTTCACTAAAAAAAACAGCAAAGAATAAGTGAAATAATAGAAAAAACTGGGATACTGGGCTTGGAAGGAGGATGTCCAATCAAAATTCTCCTGCTCAATAAGGTCTAAAAGAATACGAAAATGAACAACCGCTGTTCCTGTTAAAAAACCCGGTAAAAC
>NZ_JBALSN010000766.1:0-2483 GCF_036966985.1 Neobacillus drentensis
AACAATGATTCAGATCTTGATGTAAATCTTTTCAATACTAAACGGAAAAATAAGAAAAATTATAACAATAATGATGATGATATGATTTCTGCGTATCAGACATCCTTAAACAGTAACCAATATCCACATACAAGAGCGGTATTAATCCGTGATGCAAAATATCAGTATATTACAATCGACCCTAGAAATTGGGCCATGCAGCAAATTCAACCATATATCCAGCAACAAACACCGAATGGGCAGGCACCGGCAGGGCAGCCAGCGCCTATTCACCAGCCAAAGCAAACAACACCAACACCAGCACCAGCACCAAAGCAAACAGCGCCAGCGCCAGCACCAAAACAAACAACACCAGCACCAAAACAGCCAACTACTACACAAAATAATGCGCCTGCTCCAACCACTGGAAATGTAAGTCAATACGTTCAACAAGTAATTGACTTGACCAATGCACAACGCAGTAAAAATGGTCTTCCAGCTTTAAAGGCAGATACACAGCTTAATGGTGTAGCACAGAAAAAATCGCTGGATATGCAGCAAAAGAATTACTTCTCACATACAAGTCCTACTTACGGATCTCCATTTGACATGATGAGGGATTTTGGTGTTACCTATAAATCTGCAGGTGAAAATATCGCCCAAGGACAACGGACACCACAAGAAGTAGTAACTGCTTGGATGAATAGTGAAGGCCATCGCAGAAATATCCTAAGTGCTAATTTTACTCATATTGGGGTAGGATATGAGGCTACTGGAAAACATTGGACACAAATGTTTATCGGAAAGTAAATAATCATGTAAAAGAAACCGACAGAATAAGTAACTGTCGGTTTCATTTTAGTTTAATTCGCTTTTTAATATCATGGGAATGGTTGGGAATTTAAAATGAAAAGTGGTCCCTACTCCTACTTCACTCTCTGCCCAGACAGTACCATCCATGGCACGGGCAATGCTATAAACAACCATCATACCTAAACCGGTACCATTTTTCCCCTTTGTGGAATAAAAGGGTTCTCCTAATCGCTCAAGCTGCTCATTTGTCATACCTATTCCAGTATCTTTTACGCTAATGGTTACATTATTTTTACTAAATTCTGTGGTAATGGTTAAATATCCACCATTTGGCATAGCTTCAATTGCATTTTTGATGACATTCACAAAACATTGACGAAACTTCTGTCCATCACCCTCAATAAAACCAATGACTGAGAAATCAGTAATAATTTCTACTGAATTTTGATTAGCTAAAGGCTGAAGAATATTAATTATTTGCCGCATTTCACTTTTAACATTTAGTTCCTCGAGCGCTTCCAAGGATGGCTTTGCAAAAGTTAAGTAATCTTGAATAACACGTTCAGCAGAAATTAATTCTTCTTTAACAATTGATAGGTATTCTTTTCTTTTATGCCTTGAAAGATAATCATCCTGAAGGAGTTGTACAAATCCACTTGCAGCAGTTAGTGGATTTCGGATTTCGTGAGAGATAGCGGCTCCCATCTGTTCCACTGCTTTTAATTTCTCTGCTTTAATGAGCTCCTGCTGCATTTCGTTATTTCGTCTGACAAATTCAATCCCATATGAGATAATACCAATTCCAAGTGAGGGGATAAATAGGAATGCAAACCAAGCATCCAGCCAATAGGTATGGGTATTTTCGAAACTCATCCCAATAACTGTTACTACACCAAGAATCACACCAATACATACCGTAACGAAAATACGACGTCCTGGAACTTGTCTTAGAAACCATGGATATACTCGCCAGAAAATTACTCCCATGGGTACATAAAGTACAACCGTTTGAAAAAAGCCCAAATCAAAGCCATAGAAGCCTCTTATGACTATAATGGAAACTATAAGAATTGGTCCGATTCCGATATAAAGGGCCCCTAACACTAAAGGAATAATTCTTAAATCGTATCGGGCAGACGGAACTGGGTTGTAAGAGAATTGAATACATAACCATAGCATGGCAATACACAAGATAATTAGTGAGGATTTTGAAAGGGTGAATTTTTTTATATTATCGAAAAAAATTAAGCAGAAAAATAATAATATGATAAACATTGAGAGGTTTAAAAAAAGATGTTTCGTTATGTCCATTAACGTCACCATCCAAAATAAGGCTGTTAGGGAAATTTTACATGTATTTTCCACATTATACAACAATTTTTGCACAATTTAGAAAAAATAAAATAGTATTTGAGGATAAAAAATGGAAGGCTTGTTTTTACAAACCTTCCAAACTTAATTGAGCAGAGGAGATCGTATTTCTCCCTTTTGTCTTAGATACGTACAGTGCCTCATCAGCCATTTGTATTAACTCTTGTGGCATGATAGATCTAGAAGGGACATTGGTGGCAACCCCAATACTAAGTGTAATGATATCGGCGATGTCAGAACTAATATGAGGAATCGCTAGTAGCCGAATGGTGTCTTGTATTTGTTTTGCGATTTTCATCCCTTCCTCTATTCCTGTAGAA
>NZ_JBALSN010000767.1:0-1902 GCF_036966985.1 Neobacillus drentensis
GGATATAAACTACGATATAATCGTGATTATGACCGATGCTTAAACGGATGGAGCAAAAATACAATTAAAGCTTCTAACTTTCTTCTATATTATATGAAGCCTCACATTGAAGCAGGAAAAGTTTTCATTGCACTTCCACCCTTGTATAAAGTAAGAAAAGGTGACGGTAAAATGAGAAAATTGAGTACTCTTGGAATGAAGAAGAACTCAAATCATCGTTTGAAAAGGTAGGCAAGGTCTTTTTTCTTAAACGCTTTAAAGGTTTGGATGAATTGAATTCTGACCAGATTTGGGAAACATTAATGAACCCAGAAACACGTATCTTAGTTCATGTGAAAATCGATGATGCTGCATGAGCGGAGAGGCGAGTTACTACCTTAATTGGTGAAAAGAGAGAACAGCAAATGAGATTGTTTTTAAACGCAACCTTTACTATATAGAATGCGAAGGAAATAAAACAAGGAGGCAAATATCGCTCCTTGTATTTTTTATTATTTAGGTAGTAGCTCTAACTTTGTATCAGCAAATAACTCTTCCGTATTCCATTTAGGGTCGACACTTTCGTAATCTATGTCAGCAAATGTTTTCAATATTGCTTCAATAATAATTCTTGCCCTTTCTGGAGGAACAGCCATTCCGACTTGCTTTCTGACTTTTTCTTTTCCACCAAGAAAAACATAATCGTCAAGGAATGTTTGAATCCTAGCACGTTCTATATTAGTCAAAGCATGAGGTTCACTCCATTAATAAATGTGAGTACCACCACCACTACCGGTTCCTGTTTAGGATAGTTGTTTTGGGTGTAGCCGTCTTTAAATTTGACTCATTTTAGCACCCTTGACGTTTAATCTTAAATGTGGAGGTATTCCTTCATACCAAGCGTTTTGGCCAGCATGTATACTATTCAACATATCATTGACTTTCTTAATGTGGCTTGTTAATTCGTTGTTTTCAGCGTCTTTAGGAATTGGAGGCTCGGTTAATGGTTATATAACCAGTTAATGAAGGCAAAGGAGATTAGTAAGTTACAGATGAAGAAGTATCCGCAATGGTAGTATTACAATTTTCAATCCGTACAGAAGAAGAAATCAAATAGCAACTATGAACCTTGACTGTTATATATCGCGAGAAGTTTAACGTTAAAATCAACTTTTCTGAAGTAATGTACAACCTCGTCAAAGAAGCATATATGCAGAAAGTTGTTATGCTAGAAACTAAGAATGAGAATAAATATGTGGGAATTCTAACATACTGTGTTTACGTCTAATGGACTTATGCATGCGTTAGTTCAAAAAGACAAACAAAAGAACCAAAAAACTGGAACTTTTTTACGCAATGCCATCACTAATGTTTAACAGGGCTTTATTTTAAATACAATGGGAGGTTCGTAGTATTGAATAATAAGTGGTATTTAGAAATGAGAGCTATGGGATTACTGAGTTTTTAGAAAATAATAAAAAAGGAAGACGTAGGGGACAACATAAGAAAGTTAGAGTGTAAAAAATCTAACTAACTGAGAAACTAGGTGTGTTAGATGATATAAATAATGTTGTGCTGATTCTATTAAGCGTGAGGGTGAATTGGGGGATTATGATAATAAGATTGAACAGGCACAGGCTGAATTAAATAAGTAAAGCATAAAATTGTAGGGAATAAATTTGAGTTATTCGAGTTAAATAATGAAAAGTTGTATCAGTCTTTTGGAAGTAGAACCCATACGGATTTTTAACAGATTGATTTACGGGATTAGATTATCCAGAATCAGAAAGAATTCATCCAGTAATTGTTGGGTATTTCGACATAAGTCGATTCGGCTAGAAATTTATGCGCTTTATTCTACATTATTTTATCTTTGTACCAGAACAGTAAATTATAAACATATCATATATTATTTGTTAACTT
>NZ_JBALSN010000768.1:0-1313 GCF_036966985.1 Neobacillus drentensis
ATCGTGACGGAATCATCCTTGATACATGTTCAAGCTCCTTGGAATTTAATCCGAATACCTTGCCAATATCTCTAAGTACTGCTTTGGCTGCAAGCGTTCCAAAGGTAACGATTTGTGCGACATGCAGGTCCCCGTATTTTTCAGCTACATAGTTAATCACTTCATCACGCTGGTGGTCTGGAAAATCAATGTCTATATCCGGCATAGAAATTCGTTCAGGATTTAAAAACCTCTCAAATAGTAGATTATGCTNNATCTGTAATGTACAAAACATAGGCAACTAGTGAACCCGCTGCAGAACCTCTTCCTGGTCCAGTTAAAATCCCATTTTCACGTGCGTATTTCATAAAATCCCAAACAATTAAAAAATAATTGCTAAACTTCATCCGTTTGATGACTGCTAATTCATAGGACAACCGTTCAAAATGTTCCTGTGAAGGCGAGGAAAAACGTTCACTTAAGCCCTGTTTACACAACATATCAAGGTAGTCCTCAGCAGGAATCCCTTTTTCCGTTGGAAATGCAGGCAAGTACGTTTTATTTAACTCAATGTTAAATTGACATCTGTTGGCAATCCGGATTGTATTTTCTAGTGCATCGGGGATATCAGAAAAGCAATCGACCATTTCACTTGCAGTTTTTAAATAGAACTGATCGTTTTCTAACTTTTCTCTGTGGTCATCTTGTAATTTATCACCATTTTTAATGGCTAACAAACACTCATGAGCAAACATATCTTCTTTTTCTAAATAATAGACCTGATTTGTGGCTACCATTGGGATATTTAGTTCTTTTGACAAACTAGCAAGCTTATTTCTAATTTTTGTTTCTTGTTCGAGTTGGTGATTTTGAATCGCTAAGAAAAAGCTGGCGTTGCCAAAAATGGAATCTAGTTTTCTAATTACTTCTTTAGCCCTTTCCTCGTTGCCATTTATAAGTAACTGTTCAATTTCTCCTTCGAGCCCAGGAGTAATCGCAATGAGACCGTCTGAATAATGTTTCAGCCATTTTAATGGGATTCCATGATCGGTTTTAGTTTGAACGGTACTAGATATCTTTAAAAGATTTCTATAACCCTGATCATTTTCAGCGAGTAAGACTAGTGGATAGGATTCATTAGAGGTGTACTCACTTTCCACATCTACTGTTATACCGATAATAGGTTTCAAATTATTTTTTTGGCATAACTTATAAAATTCAATGGTTCCGTACATGACGTTTCTGTCCGTTAAAGCGATGGCAGAAAATCCTTTTGTCTGTGCATTTTTTATTAAATCTGGGACAGATGCCGTACTTGATAATAAACTATATGC
>NZ_JBALSN010000769.1:0-2199 GCF_036966985.1 Neobacillus drentensis
TACATGGGGTATTCTACGTGGAAAAGTAAACCTAAAGACGAGAAAACAACAGGTGATACATTTTCACCCCAAAAACAGATTATGTTTGCTGCCTCAGTCTCTTTATTAAACCCTCATGCAATCATGGATACCATTGGAGTAATTGGTACTAGCTCCTTATCCTATTCGGGGTCAGCCAAAATCACCTTCATGGTGGTATGTATTTTGGTTTCCTGGCTTTGGTTCTTTGGTCTGTCGATCGTAGGGAGATTGGTAGGCAAAGTAGATTCTTCAGGAAGATTTATTCTTATCTTAAATAAAATTTCGGCTCTGATAATGTGGGGAACCGCTGTTTATCTTATAATTTCTATCTAAAATAAGGCCTATTCTGATTATTGTTTCAAAACCATTAGAACCCTTCCTTCCGTCAATAACAATTGACTTAACCACAAAAAAGCACGCATCTTGTAAGAATGCGTGTTTTTCCCATGAGATAAAAAAATTACCCAGCTATTGGCTGGGTATGCAAAACTAATCTATATTTTAAGGGGGCGGAGGTTTAAGGTTCTTCCGTGAACCTATTTATATGATAATGGATAAATATTAATAAATTATGAACGAAAGATTAATAGTATAAGAAAAGGTGATTATAATGAGAGATTTTCATTGTTGCGCGACATGCAGGCATTTTAAAGCGGAGAAAAGAGCAGAGGGAATGCACTATTTTTGTAGTCGTTTAGGCTTTGAAACAAAAACGACCTACAAATTTAATTGCTGGAGTCCGAAAGAAAACATTAAGAAAATGATTGATAATAATAGTAAGGGTATTAATACTCAAGGATGAGTTACACTTTTTTCTAAGATTAATGACAAATATACATTGTCCTCCTGTCATTATCATGTTATTTTCATCAATATCATTTAAGATTTGATGATTGGCAGGGAGTGAATTCTAATGGCAGCAACACATGTTTTTTCAAAGAAAGAAGAATTGGCGAATTCAATCACACACGGAATAGGAGTAATGTTTAGTATTGCTGCCTTAGTTATATTGATAACATATGCTTCCCTTTACGGGAACGTCTGGCATATCGTAAGTTTTACAATCTTTGGTGTAACAATGCTGATTCTTTATATGTCCTCAACATTGCTCCATAGCTTCCCGGAAGGAAAGGTAAAGGACATTTTCGAAATTTTTGACCATTCTTCTATTTACTTTTTCATTGCCGGGACCTATACCCCGTTTCTACTAATTGTAATTAAAGGAGCACTGGGCTGGTCACTGTTTGGAATTGTTTGGGGATTGGCCATTGCTGGCACAGTTTTTAAATGTTTCTTTGTGAAAAAGTACCTTTTTACCTCTACAGCTCTTTATGTTGTCATGGGGTGGTTAATTGTCTTTGCATGGAAACCTTTAGTTAATAATCTCTCGCCACAGGGTATGACCTATTTAATTATTGGCGGTGCTCTTTATACACTAGGCGCCATATTCTATGTGTGGCGAGGGTTTAAATATCACCATGCGGTTTGGCATCTATTTGTATTGGCAGCCAGTGCAGTACACTTTTTTTGTGTCTTGCTTTATGTATTGCCGATAGGATAAAAGAAACAGCACTCACCTTGAGGCTGTTTCTTTTATATCGATAATAGTTTAACATCAAACATGCCGCATTTTTCTAAATTTCAATGTCTCTCGTGAAAACCATAAGCTCATTAAAAAGCTTATGATTCCTGTAACCAGTAATACCGCTCCGATGATTTTCATGCTTTCCTCAGTAATGTTTTCTCCAAAAATTAATCCCAAAATGATCGAGGCTAGAATAGAGCCTAAATATCGGCAGGTTTGAAACAGGCCGGATGTGGTGCCAATAATCTCTTTTGGACTTTCCTTCACCATCGCCACTTGGAGAACAACATTTCCAATTCCGTAGCTTAAGCCCATGATTGATAAAATAATCCCGATACCAAGATAGGAGGATTGAACAAAAAACAACATAAAAGTCAGCGCACCAATAATTGATATGAATGCCCCAACCATAATTGGCTGGTTTACACCCGTACGATCAATCCATTTTCCAGTGACAGTTGATATAATAATGCTAACTCCTGACATAAATAGCATTAACATACCGCTCAATTCAACACTTAAACCCATTCCTTCTTGAAAATAACTAGGCAATCCGAAAAATAAACAATAGAAAAAGATATTTAAAAAAATAA
>NZ_JBALSN010000769.1:2279-3326 GCF_036966985.1 Neobacillus drentensis
TAAATAATGAATTTTTTCTTCAAAGGATAACAGGAACCATAAAAAGAAGACCATTCCTGCAGCAAAAAATCCGATTCCAAGAAAATCTAGATGGGAGAATAACTCTTTCATGTGTGACTTATCCTGTTTAATATCCTTAGGAAACATATACCAACCAAGCAGGAAACTAAGGATAATAAACGGAAAGTTGACCCAAAAGATGGCTGGCCAATTCCCTAGCACGATTAAGAAACCACCAATGGTAGGCCCAAGTGCTACCATTGCTGAGGCAAAAATTGATAAAACCGCTAGGGCTGAGGCCTGTCTATCCTTAATATGATCACGAATTAACGCCATTCCGGATGGATATATGGCACTGCTGCCAATCGATTGAAAAAGTCTCATGATCAATAACATCAGAAAGGTAGAGGCAAGAGGTGCACCAAGAGCAGATAGGGCAACTAAAATAAGCCCAGTTAAGAAGGTCTTTTTTCGACCGAATATATCACCAATTTTTCCAGTTACTGGCTGTGCAACCGCACTTGCTAAATAAAAGCTGGAGATTAACCAAGAAACAGTTGAAAAGGAAAGGTGAAAATCTTTTTGAATACTGTGTAATGCTAATGCAATCATAGATGAGTTAAGCGGATTTAACATCGTGCCTGAGGCAACCGCTGTTAAAAATAATGCTCGATTTTTCTTCATTTTTTTTTCCTTTGCTCGAAATAGAATTTATTTAATTTTTAACTTCCGACGGGGAGGCTTTTTTTTTGAAAAAATACAAATAGAAAAAGAGTAGGAGGCTTTCAACAAAAAAGTAGACCGGAATAGAATAGGCGATTTTATACCCATTTTTGTATTGAAAAACACCAATGATCACACAAAACCTTTCTAAAAGGATGGCCATGATGGTCCAAATGATAATATACCATACTTTTTTCTGACCGGTAATTTTAAAACGTTCATAAAAATAAACAAAAATATATCCAAATGGTGCGTACATCGTATAGGAAAGCAAATCAAATAAAGAGTAGATTGGTTCGTCACCAACATCATATAAATCCAACG
>NZ_JBALSN010000770.1:0-1340 GCF_036966985.1 Neobacillus drentensis
GATTCTCGCATATAAACAAATCCTCGCGAAATTAAGTCTGGTCCTGATGCAATTTTGAATTCTTTCATATTAATTCTTACCACCACAACTACTAAACCTTCTTCTGAGAGGATTCTACGGTCACGTAAGACGATGTTTCCGATGTCGCCTACTCCGCTGCCATCAATATAAACGGAACCTGATGGGATCTTTCCTGCAACCTGTGCTGTATCCTCGGAAAGTGCTAATACCTCACCATTATCCATAATAAAACAATTTTCTTCTTGTACCCCACAATCAACTGCAATTTTAGCATGCATTCTTTGCATACGATATTCACCATGGATTGGCATAAAGAACTTCGGTCTGATTAAGCGAAGCATAAGCTTTTGTTCTTCCTGTCCACCATGACCAGAGGTATGAATATTGCTTAGTTTTCCGTGAATAACTTCAGCCCCTGCTCTGTAGAGCATATTAATGGTCCTGCTCACGCTGATTGTGTTCCCCGGAATAGGTGATGATGAAAATACAACGGTATCTCCGGGAATGATTTGAATTTGTCTGTGTGTACCATTTGCAATTCTTGATAGGGCAGCCATCGCTTCCCCCTGACTTCCAGTACAAAGGATGGTAACTTTATCAGCAGGCAGTCGATTGATTTGGTTTGCTTCAATAAAGGTTTCTTTAGGTGCATTAATATAACCTAACTCAAGCCCAATATTAATGGCAGCTTCCATACTGCGTCCGAAAACTGCTACTTTCCGTCCGTATACCACGGCTGCCTCTACCACTTGCTGTAAACGGTGAATATTTGATGCAAATGTTGCAAATATGATTCGGCCATCCACTTTACGGAAAATATCGTTAATGCTGTCGCCAACCCGGCGTTCTGACATCGTAAATTCAGGTATTTCACTATTCGTACTGTCTGAAAGTAAACAAAGTACGCCTTCCTTTCCGATTTCAGCCATTTTAGTTAAATTGGCTGGTTCACCCACAGGGGTAAAATCAAATTTAAAATCACCAGTATGGACAATTTGTCCTGGCGGTGTTTTAACAACAATTCCATAAGAATCAGGAATACTATGTGTGGTGCGGAAAAAAGTAACGGATGTTTTGCGGAATTTTATGACATCGTCTTCTTTTATATCAATCAGCTTAGCATTTCTCAATAAGCCGTGTTCTTCAAGTTTATTTTTTATCAACCCAAGAGCCAATTTCCCTCCATAAATTGGAACATTGACTTCACGTAATAAATAGGGAATACCACCAATGTGGTCTTCATGCCCATGAGTAACAAATAAACCTTTTATTTTTTCTTGATTTTTAACCAAATAGGTGTAATCCGGAATAACATAATC
>NZ_JBALSN010000771.1:0-1271 GCF_036966985.1 Neobacillus drentensis
ATTATGACGAGCTACAACAAAGCGGCCTACGTTGGCAGATCAATTGAAGCGGTGCTGCAGCAGACCTTGTCAGACCTTGAACTTTTTATCATGGATGATGGATCAAACGAACAAACCCTTGCTGCTATTGAGCCTTTCCGTAAAGATCCACGCGTCCATTTTATCCAAAGCGGGGTGAAAACGCTGGAGGAAAGAACGGCGAAAACACGCTATGCCGTCCTCATTAATCAAGCATTAGAACAGGCAAAGGGCGAGTATATTTCCTATGCCACAGATGACAATGTCTATGCACCAGACAGTTTAGAGAAGCTCACGAAATATTTAGATGCTCGTCCGAATGAAGAAATTGTCTATTCTAGTTCAAAAGTTATCTATTTAAATAGCGAAAAAGAGCCAGTAAAGGAAACGATTCGACCTGCGCAAACGGTGCAGTGGAATGCACCTTGTGCTATTGATCACTGCTCGATTGTACATCGTGCATCCATTTTAACAAAGATTCGTGCTGAGTTTGGATCCTACTGGGACGAGAGTCCGCATTTTTATCGAATAGGAGATGCCCGGTTCTTTTTTAGATTAAATCACTTTTATCCGTTCTACCCTTTTGATGAGGTATTGGATACAAACTACATCACAGAACAGTCTATTCATTATCAGTTGGCAGAAGAAGAGAAAAGCGATTTTATTCAAGCACTTCCTCCGCAGTCTACCTGCAGGGAGCTCCGCCATATATTAAAACAAAGACATGGGAGGTGACCTTAAGTGTCGCATTATATTCATCATTATTGGCAGGTGTACTTTGAGTATGTGAATCTGATGAAAGACTTATCCTATCGCCACATACCCCTTGGATTAATCAGTAATTTTTATCAATACATCAGTCCTGAAGTAAGAGAACGTATGGAAGATAAGGCGTTTGGTGAAGAGCTGACAACGACTTGTCCAAAGCCACAAGACATTCAGCCATTTTTTGATCAGCATAAACAGCAGATCAAGCGTACCCCTTATCGTCCGAGTCATGGAAAGGTGCTGCTTCACTTTGAACACTTACGTTTTACTGAACAAAATTACACGCAGTTTCATCCGAACCAAACAGTGGTGCTCGCGCGCTGGAAGAAGGCTGATTATTTCGGATTACCAGTGATTAGCAAGCCGGAATTAGCCGGAGAGGTTAATAAAGAAGCCCATGTTGAATATATTGAAAAGGCAAATGCTCTATTGAAACCTTACGCCCACCATCCTGTCTTTGGCAATGTCTTTTTTAGAGAAAAGCT
>NZ_JBALSN010000772.1:0-2374 GCF_036966985.1 Neobacillus drentensis
GTTAAAGAAAGGCTTCAACGAATCAATATTGATTCCATCCTCGCTTCTGGTTATATAGAGCAATTGATTGAAGATCAAACTTGGACAACATTCCCAACAACGTACCATTCAGAAAGACCGGATGTCGTGACATCTCATTTATTGGAGGGGAGAATTGCCATAGTTGTCGATGGAACTCCGTTTGTTGTAACGGTTCCAGCTATTTTTATTCAATTTTTCCAAGCGCCAGATGATTACTATTCACGGTTTGACATCTCAACTGGGATACGATTGTTAAGAATTTTGGCATTCCTTATCGCAGTTATTGGACCTTCTGTTTATATTGCTGCGACTACTTTTCATCAAGAAATGATTCCAACCACTATGGCCATTGCTATCGCTGCCCAACGTGAAAGTGTTCCATTTCCAGCCTTTGTTGAGGCATTAATCATGGAGGTAACGTTTGAAATATTAAGGGAAGCTGGACTAAGGCTTCCAAGAGCAGTTGGTCAAGCCGTATCAATTGTAGGGGCGCTCGTAATTGGCCAGGCGGCCGTACAGGCGGGGTTTGTTTCGCCTGTCATGGTTATTGTCGTTTCCATCACAGCCATCGCAAATTTCTCCACCCCGGTTTTTGCAATGGCGATTGCAGCAAGGTTAATCCGCTTTGTCCTAATGGGATTAGCGACAGTGTTAGGCTTTTATGGAATCATGTTGGGTCTTATGTTCATGACGATCCATTTATGTTCACTCCGTTCATTTGGAATTCCGTACATGATGCCACTCGCACCTTTTAATCTTCACAATCAACAAGATGCATTTGTTCGTTTTCCTGTCTGGGCTATGAAAAATAGACCGATGTTTATAAGTAAAGGCAATATCAAAAGAACCGGGGAAAATCAAAAGCCACAACCCCCAAAGCAATCGGAAAATCAATCTAAAAATGGTGAAGAGTAATGAAAAAATGGTTGCTTGTTATTTTGTTTTTTATAATGTCTATGCCAGTCCTAAGTGGATGCTGGAATCAGAAAGAGCTAACAGATTTGGCCTTTGTGATGGCACTTGGTATTGATCGGGGCGAGGACGATTTGTATCATGTCTCGTTTCAGCTTGTTAATCCCGCGAACGTTTCAACAGGACAAACTGGAGGAGGTCAGGGTCTGCCGATTGCGGTTTATAAAAGCACAGGTAGGACGATAACGGAAGCAGCGAGAAATGCAACGAAAAAAGTTTCACGACGGTTATATTATGCACATACCAATTTAGTGGTTGTTAGTGAAGAAGTTGCTAGGGATAGAACTTTAATGCTTAAAATGTTGGATGCCTTTGCAAGGGACCCAGAGTTTAGAACTACTACAGAAATCGTTATTGCAAGAGATTCTACCGCGGAGGAAATCGTCACTACTCTGACTATTCTTGATAAACTACCTGTTACCAAAATTACAAAAGAGCTTAAATTTACTGAAGCAATGAAAGGGGAGAATATGAGTATAAGTATTGATGATTTGATTGACGGGATCGTTGGAAACGGGAAAGAACCGATTTTAAATGGTTACCAACTAATTGGTATGAAAGAAGAAGCCAACAAGGCAACCAATTTGCAAAAAACAACAACCGATGCTTTTCTCGCAGCAGATGGCCTAGCGGTCATTAAAGATGGGGCATTGATTGATTGGATTGAAAGTAAAAAATCTCGTGGAGTCATATGGATTTTAAATAAAGCAAAGAGTACCGATATTACGCTTAAATGGAATGGGAAGAAAAATGCCCTTAGTATTGTCCCTATTCGGTCAAAAACCAAGGTTTCACCAGTTTTTAAAAACGGAAAACCCGTTATCAATATAAAGATTGAGAACGAGGGCTGGGTGAGTGAAGCAAATACAGCTATTGATTTGATGGATCCAAAAATTATTGAAAAAATTGAAAAGTTAACGGAGAAAGCGATTAAGAAGGAAGTACAGTCGACTGTGAAGGAAGTGAAACGGCTTAAGTGCGATATCTTTGGGTTTGGTGATGTTGTTCATAAAGCCAATCCTGAATTATGGAAAAAGCTAAAGGGAGATTGGAACAATAATTATTTTGCAGACCTTGAGGTGAATGTTAAGGTGGATACTTACGTCCGGCGTGAAGGGGTTCGGACGAATCCGTTTTGGTCAGATATTAATAAATAAGGATAGATATGGAATGAGGGGGGGCTCGTACATGGAAAAGGCAAAAATAAGTGGATTCCAATTGTTCGTGCTTATTGTATTGTTCGAAATGGGCAGCGCGCTTCTCCTTAGTCCCGGATCAGAAGCGAAACAGGACGCCTGGATCGCTATATTGTTCGGCTTAGTTGGGGGAATCATTGTCTTTTTTATTTATTATCGCCTATTTATGTACTATCCTGACCTGC
>NZ_JBALSN010000773.1:0-1227 GCF_036966985.1 Neobacillus drentensis
GTTTAGAACCAATAAAGAAAGGTCACATTTTTTTAAAAGGAAAACACCTGAAAAAGTGGTCTGACCGAACATTATATGAAAAAGCAGGCTTTGTATTTCAAAATCCAGAACTTCAATTTATACAGGACACAGTGTTTGATGAAATCGCATTTGGTGGGAGACAGCGAAATTGGCCAGAGTCTGTGGTGCAAGAAAAAACGAATCAGCTATTGGCAGAGTTCGGTCTAGAGAAGCATAGAGACGCGCATCCTTTCACCTTAAGCTTAGGACAAAAAAGAAGATTAAGTGTTGCCACGATGCTTCTTTTTGATCAGGATGTACTCATTTTAGATGAGCCGACCTTCGGGCAGGATGAGAAAACGGCGAGGGAGTTAATCCGGCGTTTAAAAGAACGTCAACGACAAGGCACCACTATTATCATGGTCACACATGATATGGAACTCGTTGATGAGTGCGCTGATCAAGTGCTTGTTTTTCATCAAGGGGAGCATGTTTATGATGGTACGCCTTTTGATTTATTTTCTCATCAGGAACTTGTCACTTCCTGTGAGCTGAGAGTGCCGTTACATTATCGCTATATGGCTGAAAGAAAGGAAGTGATGACGATTGCAAAGTAATCACTCCTTTCTATCCACTGTAAATCCAGTCATGAAATTACTCGCCCATCTCCTTGCGATGTGCTGTCTGATGGCGATTTCTGATCCTAAAACGACGTTCATCATCTGGCTGTTTGCACTTGGAATTGGACTTGTCCTAGGCGGCTGGAATTTGAAATACCTCATCACCAGACTTGTACCTTATCTGCTCTTTTTCATTCTCGTGTTTTGGATGATGGCGGCCTTTGGCAAGGGAGATCATACAGTTTGGAAATGGGCATGGTTTCATATCACAGAGGAGAGTTTAAGAAATGGGCTGACCATTTCTTTTAGAATGCTTGGGTTTGTGACATTTGGTCTCCTTTTTACATCAACAACTGATTTGACGGCCTTTATGATGAGCTTAATCCATCAATGCCGAATGTCACCCAAATGGGCATATGGGATGCTGGCAGGCTTCCGGTTTATCCCGTTGTTTCAAAGTGAATTGAAGCAAATGAAGGCTGCACATAAAATTAGAGGTTACAAGCAAAAAAACAGCTGGAAAGCCTTTATACGTTATGCACTCCCCCTTTTCACGCAAGGCGTACGGAAATCTGAACGACTAGCCATTGCGATGGAAGCAAGAGGC
>NZ_JBALSN010000774.1:0-1497 GCF_036966985.1 Neobacillus drentensis
AGCTGCTACTATTATGGGAAAAGTAAATTTCTCTGCGGTAGCTGATGCATCATGGTTCCACATGGTAAAACCATTTTATTTTGGGACCCCTACGTTTGAATGGACACCGATCATTACGATGACCCTCGTTGCCATTGTGAGCATGGTGGAATCCACTGGTGTTTATTTCGCCCTAAGTGATATCACTGGGAAAAAATTAACGGAAAAGGATTTATCAAGAGGTTATCGTGCGGAAGGTCTCGCCTCTATCATAGGTGCCGTGTTTAATGCATTTCCTTATACTACCTACTCTCAAAATGTAGGCTTGGTCCAACTCTCAGGAGTAAAAAGTAATAACGTCATTTATGCAATGGGCGGAATGTTAGTATTTCTTGGGTTTATTCCGAAAATCGCTGCATTCACGACCGTTATTCCAACACCCGTACTTGGTGGTGCCATGGTGGCGATGTTTGGAATGGTCATTGCCTATGGAATTAAAATGCTCGGAAACGTAGATTTTTCATCACAAGAAAATCTACTAATTATTGCATGTTCTGTTGGTATGGGTATGGGTGTAACAGCCGTACCGGATATGTTTGCCCACCTGCCAGAAGGAGTAAAAATCCTTACCAGCAGCGGGATTGTAACAGGAAGCCTAACTGCTATATTTTTGAACATTGTTTTAAATGTAACAAAGTCAACAAAACAAGTGAAGCAAATGAAGGAACAAAAAGCAGCTTAAATAACTTCATATATCCAGCATATTGAGACCAAAAATATGTTGGTACGTTGCCTATTTTGAGGCTTGCTTGCATTTGAAGTGTACTTATTGTTGAAAAAAGATCAGATGTCCTCGTGATGTCTGGTTTTTTTATTTAAACTAAAAAAGCACCGAATCAATTGATCCGATACTATAGTATGGAAACATTAACCCGTTACTTGTACATTAGTATTAGTCTCCTTAAACCCAGAGTAAGAAGGGAATTTAACACTATTAATCTTATAGACCTTCATGTGGTAACAAGTACTAGTCTTTACTCAACAATTCCCCTTCCATTTGTCGATTTCCAAAACTCATATGTATCAAGGATTAACGGCACTTTTTGGAAAAGATTTTATCGTTTTTTTGATAAAACGTTTCTGTTTATTTAATTCCTCATACTTTGCAATAATCGCTAAATTTACCATTTGTAATGCTAATTCATTATATGTCATTAAAGATCATTCTCCTCCTTTAGAGTTGGTTAATTGCATAAGACCTACATTTTAAGCTAATTATGTTAAATCGTTCGTGAATTGGTGAAAAATTATGAAAAAAGTTACTACAATTTGAGACTGTTAAATTAATAAATTATGTAAAGGGTAAATAGTTTCTCCTTCGTTATTATGGGAAAGTTCATGTTATTGTTGAGTTGTTGTTAATTCCCTGTTAAGAATCACGCCAATGTATTCTTCCATCCCTTTACATCGAATAAAATTAATCTGTAAATATTTTCTTAGGAGGTATAATGTATATGG
>NZ_JBALSN010000775.1:0-206 GCF_036966985.1 Neobacillus drentensis
CGTAGGCGGAGAGAATTACGTCACAAAAGCAGCTTATAATCAATTAAAATCTCCAACGCGAATCAAAGGCTCTACTCGTTATGACATGGCTGCGAATATTGTGAAAAAATACAATATGAGCACAAATAATACCTATGTAGGAAGAGGGTTTGGCTATGCCACTTCATCTTCTGCGGCAGGAATTGCAGCAAAGCAAAACAAAGCAT
>NZ_JBALSN010000775.1:234-1011 GCF_036966985.1 Neobacillus drentensis
CAAAAAAATCACCAAATTTACTGTCGTTGGCAGTACAAATACAGTGACACCAACTGTCGTGAATCAATTGAAAAATCCTGTCGTTGGCAAAAAAGTATTCATTGACCCAGGTCATGGCGCTCATGATTCAGGAGCGGTAGGCTACGGATTATATGAGAAGAACTTAAACTTAGATGTAGCCAAACGTCTAAATACAAAGTTAAACAACGCAGGTGCACTTGTGACGATGTCAAGAACATCAGACACATTCGACAGTCTTCAAACACGGGTGAGCAAAGGTGCGTCAGCAAATGCAGATATCTTCATCAGTGTCCATGCGAACTCAAATGATAACAGCAGTGCAAATGGAACTGAAACGTATTATGACAAAACATATGCGGCAACAAACAGCTTGAAGCTCGCGCAAAATATTCAGCCTAAAATGGTCAGTGCATTAGGCACAAGAGACCGTGGCGTGAAGACAGCTGCCTTCTACGTCATTAAATATTCTAAGATGCCAAGTGTTCTCTTAGAAACTGGTTTTGTTTCCAGTCCAGTTGATTCAAATATTTTGAAATCCGCTACTTATAAAGATCGATTGGCGTCAGGTATTTCAAGCGGTGTTTCAGGCTATTTTAGATAAGAAAACATACAGATGAGGGGTGCTGGATACACCTCTTAGGCTGCTCGAGAAACGACTCTCGGCAGCCTTTTTTCAAAAGTACATGAAGTGTTTCCATGGGTTCCAGGATGAAAGGTTCAAAACCAAGGAGGTTGACTTCATGCGTTCTTATATCA
>NZ_JBALSN010000776.1:0-995 GCF_036966985.1 Neobacillus drentensis
ATTTTAACAGAGCTAGGCTTTGAAGGTCCAAAAAATGTCAAAGATAAAAAGCAAGATATAATTACACTTACAGACAAAGAGAGCATTCCACAAATGGATGCAGATGTGATCTATTACTTCATGGATGATCAGGATAAAGCAGTTGAAAAAGCATATAAAGAGTGGACAAGTCATCCTTTATGGAAGCAGCTTGATGCAGTGAAAGCGAAACAAGTGCATAAAGTGGATGAAATCACTTGGAACATGGCTGGCGGTATCACCGCTGCAAACATGATGCTTGATGATATTTATGATCGTCTAGGGCTTGATAAATAAGTGTAGCAGAGGAGAAAATGTGAAAAACCATTTTCTCCTTTTTCCATAACAGATTGAAAGCGGGAATCAGATGAGAAGTTTATTAAAAAAGGATTCGAGCAAGGCACTGCTATTTGCTGGATTCATCGTGTTGATGTTGGTCTTTTTTATGCTCAGTATTTCTCTTGGGCAAACCTCAATTTCCCTCAAAGCCACCATCCATGCGTTTCTTCAGTTTGATGAGTCAGATCCAAACAGTGTGATTGTCATGACATCCAGATTATCAAGAGCTTTAATTGCGACGGTTGTTGGATCAAGTCTAGCGATTTCAGGTGCACTCATGCAGGCATTGACGAGAAATCCGCTGGCTGCACCAGATCTTTTAGGTATTAATGCAGGTGGACTCTTTTTTATTGTGATTTCGATTGTTTTCTTTTCTACTGAGTCGTTAACAGGTTATATGTGGACGGCCTTTTTAGGCGCTGCCATTGCAGGTATGCTCGTCTTTCTTCTAGGCTCCATTGGAAGAGACGGACTGACACCGGTCAAAATTGTACTCGCAGGTGCTGCGATATCTGCTCTGTTTGCGTCCTTTACTCAAGGACTTTTAATCGTGAATGAACAGTCCATTCAAAGCATCCTGTTCTGGATGGCTGGTTCAGTGTCAGGAAGAAGTATAGATATGCTGCTGCCAGTGCTGC
>NZ_JBALSN010000777.1:0-1614 GCF_036966985.1 Neobacillus drentensis
ATTTACGGATCGAGCGGTAATTTACCGAATGCAAAATGGATTTGACCACAGACAGGTTTATTTATCGACAATCGTTCAAAGGATGGTTTTCCCACAGGCATCAGGGATTATGTTTACCGCTGATCCGCTTACTGGAAACCGCAAATTGCTGTCAATTGATGCCAGTTTTGGACTTGGAGAGGCGCTGGTCTCTGGTTTGGTATCTGCCGATTGTTATAAAGTACAAGACGATAAAATCGCAGGTAAGATGATAGCACCCAAGAAATTGGCTATCTTTGCACGAAAAGAAGGCGGAACAGAGACCGTGCCGATCGATGCTGATCAGCAAAAGACGCAAACACTAACTGACCAACAAATTTTACAAATAGCACGCATCGGAAAACAGATTGAAGTTCATTTTGGCTGCCCGCAAGATATCGAGTGGTGTTTGGCAGATGATACATTCTATATTGTCCAGAGCCGGCCAATCACTACACTTTTCCCAATCCCTGAAGCGAATGACCAAGAAAACCATGTCTATATATCTGTCGGTCATCAACAAATGATGACCGACCCAATCAAACCATTGGGATTGTCTTTTTTCCTATTAACAACTAATGCACCGATGCGTAAAGCTGGTGGAAGGTTGTTTGTTGATATAACACGTCAACTAGCTTCACCTGTCAGTCGGAACATGTTATTAAATATGATGGGACAACACGATCCACTCATGAAAGACGCAATTATGAACATCGTTGAGCGTGGAGATTTTATAAAATTATTACCAAATGATACTGAAGCACCGAAGCCCATAAGAGGCAATACGGATATGCTGGCACAATTCGAAAACAATCCCTCCATCGTTTCTGATTTGATTAAGAAAAATCAAACATCGATAGAAGAGTTAAAACAAAACATCCAAACGAAATCAGGATCGGATTTATTTGATTTTATTCTGGAAGATATTCAGGAATTAAAGAAGATTTTATTTGACCCACAAAGTACAGCTACATTTATGGCTGCTATGAATGCTTCAACATGGATCAATGAAAAAATGAACGAGTGGTTAGATGAAAAAAACGTAGCAGACACGCTTTCTCAATCTGTACCAAATAATATTACTTCGGAAATGGGTCTGGCGCTATTGGATGTTGCAGATGTGATTCGTCCATATCCAGAAGTAATTGATTATTTACAGCATGTAAAAGATGAAAACTTTTTGGATGAATTGGATCAGTTTGAAGGAGGAAGGGAAACCCGAGACGCTTTCAATGCTTTTCTCAACAAATATGGAATGAGATGTGCCGGTGAAATTGATATGACGAGAACACGTTGGAGTGAAAAACCAAGTATACTTGTCCCTATGATTATTGGTAACATCAAAAACTTTGAGCCCAATGCTGGCAAGCGCAAATTCGAGCAAGGGCTGCGTGTTGCTTTGGAAAAGGAAAAAGAGTTATTAGACCGATTAAAACAATTACCGGATGGTGAACAAAAGGCCAACGAAACAAAACGAATGATTGATCGAATCCGGAATTTCATCGGATATCGTGAATATCCAAAATACGGCATGATTAATCGCTACTTTGTTTATAAGCAGGCATTACTGAAAGAAGCTGAACAACTCGTAAAAGC
>NZ_JBALSN010000778.1:0-1147 GCF_036966985.1 Neobacillus drentensis
CGTCATATACAGGCATGTGCTGGAGACGCTGCATGCGTTCCTCTATTTCTGAGATGGCTTGTCCCTTTAAATGCTGGGATACGTGTTGTTTGACAATGGTTGTCTGGTTCATCATGTCTTCTGTTTTGGACAATTGGTACTCCAAGTGCATGCGTGTGTTTGCCAATTCATCGTGAAGCCGCATTTTCAGCAATCGCTTTAAATCTTTTCGTTGTCCTTCTCTGCGCATGGCCTGAATAGCGGCAATTTCTTCAGGTGATTGCGATTGTGTTTGTGGTGCAGATTGACTTTCGAATACAGACATGGAGCGGCGAGCACTCACATTTTGCAAGAAACGCTGGGCGTCACTAGGAGGTTTATTTTGATTGATCATACGGCGACTCCTTTCTTAACGAATACCCATTTGCATCGCAAGGCGTCTATCTGCCTTTGCATAGTCATCACCCATTGTGTACATATGTCTTGAAAGGGTGGAAAGTTCTTGTTCGTAGTCTCTCAAGGTGTACAAGGCATTCAGTTGTTTTTCATGAGAATAAAAAGTTGATTGCGGCTGCTCCATCCTTACTTCCTCTAACAGTGCTTCTACATCGCTATGGGTTAATAAATCATAGTGACCGAAGCCGACAAGTCCTTTCAGTTCTTGTTTTACATGATGGACGGCATCTTTTACACTATCATCAATTCCATCTATTTTCTCAAATACAGTGTGTACTTCATGTTCAATAATACTTTGTAGATCATAAGATGAATTTTTTAGTAAATGGGATTTTATGATAATTTCAAGCCCGCTTTGTGCATATGCACGGCCTGAATGGATTTCTTGTAAAAGCATCGCTGTAAAACTTGTATTGTGATCAAGCTGTTCATCTAAAATACGAGCGGTTCCATTCGAATGGAATGAATACCCATTTACTTTAAATTCTCCTGAAACGAGAGCTAAAAATGCATTTGTATCAAACGATTCGTTCCACTCTATATTCATTGATGCAAAAGCTGATCTTAAAAAGGTGTCAATTTCTCTTGGTTTATATTTTATGGATTCTTGGACCGATCCCTGCTCCCGGGGCGGTACGGTGTACTTGACTTGTCCAACTCCATGATCATGGCGATTGAGTAATCCTACATAATGATTGGGTTGAATATATTC
>NZ_JBALSN010000779.1:0-1051 GCF_036966985.1 Neobacillus drentensis
TTTTCAAAAGAGATTTGGTCTTCATCCTCCTTCAAACTGGAAATCACATCCTACTTTTTTCACTTGTTATTCTTGATATAATAGAATATTCAAGGAGTGGATGGTATGAAAATAGTAAAGTATCTGTTTGTTTTTGTATTGCTTATTGGCCTTGGTATTTCTGCGTGGATTTATTATCCGCAGTACCAAATACACCAAATGAAAAAACACGCGGTTGTGGTGAGCAAAAGCTCTAACCAAACCTCCTATCTTAATTATTATCGAAATGCGCAAATGTCTCAAATCCATCATCTGGCCATTGGGGATTCTATCATTCGCGGAGTCGGTGCACCAAAGGATGAGAACTTTGTAAGTCTATTTTCTAAAAAATTGGCAGAACAAACTTCCAAAAAAATAGTCACACAAAACGAAGGGATTAACGGAATTACCAGTAGTGAATTAAACGACCTTGTTCTGGAAGGTCGATTTGACGAATCGATTAAGCAGTCCAATATTATCACGATTAATGTGGGCGGCAATGATATTCTACAATTGGCAAAGGGTCAAGATATTCGATCTGTGATCCAAGGCTACGACCAATTGAAGACCAACTTCTCGAAAAATTTAACCAACATCACGACGAAAATAACAATGCTTAATCCAAACGCCACGATTGTATTCTTAGAATTGTACAATCCATTGTCGCCTAATGACCAATTGTATCCACTGGCAGATAAAATGCTGCCGAAATGGAATCTTAATATTTATGAAGCTGCTAACAAAGTCCCAGGATCAATTGTCATTGAGACCACGAAGGTCATAAACGGGGACCATCTGCAAAATCTTTCCCCTGATGGTGTCCATCCAAACGTGGCTGGATATACTGCCATTTCAGAGCAAATGATTGATCAATTTAAGAATCAATTTAGACAAAGTGCAGTTTAAAACCGAAGGAAGACTCATTTCCTTCGGTTTTTTATCCTTCTTTTCTCCTATTATTTGTTATTTAAATGTAATAACCTTTTAATACTATTGATAGAATGATTTGCTACAATTTTTATAGATTTAATAG
>NZ_JBALSN010000780.1:0-2411 GCF_036966985.1 Neobacillus drentensis
TTTTCTAGTAAAAACCCCAAATGCTCAATCGCAAAAATAACGGACCAATAATACTCCAATGCCTTTTGATTTATCGGAATCTCCCCCGCTGCTGTATTATATAGAGTTATTAAATTAATAATATTCGTGCGCATTTTTTTCAATTCTCTACTCTTTGAAGCAATAAAACTTTCTCCTTGATCAGAAAAGAGAATAAACAAAAATTGTGCCTGACTTCGAATTGTTTTAGTAGTTAAATGTGGCAATCGACTAGAGGCTGACCGCCTTCCCACGAAACCTACCCCGATAAGACCAATGAAAATTCCAATCGCAACATCGATTATTCTAGCAGAGGCAAAGTATGCAAAGCTAAAGCTATCGTGACTAGTGCTTTCTGCCATAAGTAATGCATTCGGTGTAAAAAATAGTGCAGCTAATCCATAATTTTTTACAATAAACAGCTCAGTAATAAACGTCAATAATAAAATAAATAAAGCAATTAAGTATCCATTGGGATGTGCAGCTAGAATTAAACTAGCTATTAAAATACCTAGGATGGTGCCAAATCCCCTTTGAATCGCACGATGATACGTGGAGACAATTGTAGCGCCTGACAAAACAGCTACACAGGATAAAGGCACCCAATAGGATCGTATAAATCCAAACTGAAAGGCAATAATTGCAGCAATAATTGTGATCACGCCAAACCGTATCGCCGTAATAAAAACAATCGATTGTTTATCAAGAGCACCCATAAAAAGAGTTTTAAGTGATGGTTTGGAGATTTGAATCGTTTGATTTATTTTGGAAGTTGGTTCATTCATGATGGCATCGGCATCATAAACTTTTGTAAATAGGTGTACTACTCTTTCATCCATCTCAACTGGCTGAAGAATTTTTTTTGACACACGTTCACTCTTATCCTTATAACATAATGAATGAGCTATTTCCCGGACAGTCTGCCCTAATTCAGGTGGGATGTTTGAGTGGCCATTTGAATAATTTTCAAGGACAAACAGAAATATTTTATTTGCATGATTATTTAACAAGTATAAACGATTAAATAGGTCTGTTGTTCGCCAAGGGATATACCCCGCTGCCAGTGTTTCCTCTGCTTCTTTTAAAACTGACATAACGCGATGTCTTGCCTCACTATATTTCTTTGAACCAACGGAATCTAGAAACGAAGCCAATTCCAAATAGACTCTTTGGACTACCCCTGTTTCCGGGCCATGGGGATTATAGAACCAACCAAACATGGCAATAATCCACGATAGGGCACCACCAAGAAAAACAAGGCCTGCTCGCAACGGGGCAAGCTCCGGTTGGATCGGCATTCCTGTTGTCATCGCAAAAACTAACACAAAAAAGATGGCGGAGGGTCCCTTTATTCGTAAAGCACCAAAAATAAAAATTGCAGTGGCTCCAATGATTCCCATTAAAATGGCGATGGCAAGTGGATAAGGAGCAGCAAATGTACCTAATACAGATACCAAGCACATGCCAAGGATGACAAAAAATATCTTTTTTGCCCGCTGGGCATATGGAATATTAAATACATAAAGATAGGTAAAGCTCCCCATACCTGCCAAAAATCCATATTCAATGTTACCTAAGATCAGTCCAATTGTAATAGGCAGAGCAGCAGCAACACCCGCACAAAATGCCTTTAGCCATGGAAACGGCTTCTTATTAACTGCCATTGCTTGCTTCATAATAGTTATGACTTTAGAAGAAGTTGCTCCTGATTTGTGGTTTTCACCCATGAAATCGCTTCTTTCCAAAAATTAATTCAGAGCTTCTGGTTTAAGCCAACCCTAGAGCAATTTCCATCATATTCGTAAAAGCTAATTGTCTTTCCTCCGGTGTGGTTTGTTCATTCCTAATAATATGGTCACTTACCGTCAATATGGTCAACGCATTAACGCCAGCATACGCAGCATTCATGTATAGGCCTGCTGTTTCCATTTCTACACAAAGAATCCCCATTTTCCGCCATTTTTCGATTGCAGTAGGGTCAGCATTGTAAAAAATATCGCTGGTAAGTACATTGCCTACATGAACTGGAAGACCCTTTGAATCTGCACTTTGCTTTGCTTTTTCCAACAATGAGAACGAAGCAATATTTGAAAACTCACCTGGAAGGTTGTATTGATGAACATAGCGAGAATCCGTCGATGCCCCCATTGCCAAAACAATATCATACAAATTCATCTGGTCTTGGATGGCGCCACATGTACCAATCCGAATCAAATTTTTTACACCAAAAACATGAATCAGTTCCCACGAATAAAGACTCATACTAGGCATCCCCATGCCCGTTCCCATGACGGATACTTTTTTACCTTGGTAGGACCCTGTAAATCCGAACATATTTCGGACGGAATTAAATTGAACCGGATTCTCTAAATAGGTTTCAGCAATAAATTTTG
>NZ_JBALSN010000781.1:0-1180 GCF_036966985.1 Neobacillus drentensis
GGGGGCGGCCTTGTATTTGAAGAAGGCGAAGACGAGAAAAGCATTCAATATCAAGCAGCGCATCACCAATTTGTTGCAAGTGCTCTAGCTGTTAAAGCAGGACACGAAATCATTCCAGATGCGAAAATCGGTTGTATGATTGCAGCGATGACAACTTATCCGTACAGCTCAAGACCAGAAGATATGTTTGCTGCGATTGATCAAGATCGTAAAACATTGTTCTTCTCAGATGTACAGGCAAGAGGCTATTACCCTGGATACATGAAACGTTATTTCCTGGAAAATAACATCAACATTGAATTCCAAGACGGTGACGAAGACATTCTAAGAAACCATACAGTCGACTATATTGGCTTCAGCTATTATATGAGTTTTGTGACAAGTACAGATCCAGAGGTTCTTGGACAAGTTACTGGTGGCAACCTATTTGAAGGCGTGAAAAACCCTTATTTAGAAGCAAGTGATTGGGGCTGGCAAATTGATCCAAAAGGACTTCGTACAACACTAAACCAACTATATGACCGCTACCAAAAACCATTGTTTATCGTAGAAAATGGATTGGGTGCTGTGGATCAAGTAGAAGAAGACGGCTCCATTCAAGACGATTACCGAATTGATTACCTAAGAAGTCATTTGCTTGAGGCTAGAGAAGCGATCGCAGACGGCGTTGATCTGATCGGCTATACAAGCTGGGGCCCAATTGACCTTGTCAGCGCATCAACCGGTGAAATGAAAAAACGCTACGGCATGATTTATGTTGACCGTGATAACAAAGGTAATGGTTCAATGAAGAGACTCAAAAAAGATTCGTTTACTTGGTATCAAAACGTCATCGCAACGAATGGTGAAGAAGTGTAATAAAGAAATGACTGGACCGGATGAGCGTGGGATTCGCTTGTTCGGGTTTTTTTATTTCCTATGCTTCAATGTAGCCTGAATACAAAGAAAAAAGAGAGTGATCACAATAAAATAATTCATTGGATTGTGAAAGATATTGATGCTAAATGCTAATTGAAGAAGAATCCAAAAACCGAATATCACTGTAACAGCTGGGATGATTTTTTTATACACATTGATTCTCCTTTCGAGAGTAGTTTGTTTTTAGGTGGCATTGTCTCATATCATTGCAGAGATGAAAAGAGAGAAAGATATTAATAGGTTCTATTGCATAATTTGGTAT
>NZ_JBALSN010000781.1:1312-1497 GCF_036966985.1 Neobacillus drentensis
CTTTTACCAGCAGAGGTATCAGATCAGTTGAAAAGACATCAATTGAATTTTGATATGAGCAAAGTGCCTGTCGGAATCACAAAGATGGCTATTACACTAACAGAGGATCGAGGAATCGGCTTTTCTCATGTGAAGAATCTGCAAGCAGAAATTCGAACAGGTGATGAGGTGCTATACCTAACACC
>NZ_JBALSN010000782.1:0-750 GCF_036966985.1 Neobacillus drentensis
TGATTTAGGTAAGAAAATGGTGGAAGATTTTATGATAAAATTAAAAGAGGACGACAATTCTTATCCTTCCACATGGGATTCAACGATTACAGCAAGCAAGGAAGCTCCTTTTTCAGATAAACTAATGCTATTTCATACGAATACACAGAGTGCTATTGGAATTGGGGACTTCGGGCTTGCCATAGCCGCCTCACTTCGTAAGGATTTAGCCCTAATGTATGAGAAATACCTTTTGAAGGTTGGCTCTTATGCAGAGGATGGGGCAAGAATGATGATTGATCATGGATGGTTTGAAAAACCGCCACAGTCGTTAGATAGAGAGGCCATCCGTAACCAAAATAAATAATAGGAATCCCCATAACACTAAAGAAGAAGGATTATTTTAACATAAGTCAAAATAATTCTTCTTTTTATGTGGCTTTTATTTTAATTTTCACGGAAAAAACACCAACTTATTGACAGATTAACAAAAAATATGATATTTAAATATATGGAATTAGCACTCGGTTAGTTAGAGTGCTAATAGAGTGCGGATTTTCGTTTTGACAACGTAAATCAGTGGCTACATAATCACATTTTTAGAATGGAAAGGGGAATTTTCTATGTCGAAGAAACAGTTTAAAGCAGAATCGAAACGATTACTAGAAATGATGATTAACTCCATCTATACCCACAAAGAGGTATTTTTAAGAGAGTTACTATCCAATGCAAGTGATGCGATTGATAAAATCTATTACAAAGCATTGACTG
>NZ_JBALSN010000782.1:864-1048 GCF_036966985.1 Neobacillus drentensis
ATTAAAGACGGCTACGACATTATTGGTCAGTTTGGGGTAGGTTTTTATGCTGCATTCATGGTAGCTGACGTTGTAACGGTAATTAGTAAAGCTTTGGGCAGTGATGAGGCCTATAAATGGGAATCCACAGGTGCTGATGGGTATACAATTGAGCCCGTTGAAAAAGATTCAGTCGGTACAGAGA
>NZ_JBALSN010000783.1:0-1167 GCF_036966985.1 Neobacillus drentensis
TGACAGAACCTCGTTTACTCAAAACGGTAACGCCGCAGATGAGCTTTAATTACCTCGGTCAGTTAGATCAGGCAGATGGCGAAGCCAAGCTGTATATAGCAGACGAACGAAATGGACATGTTCACGATCCGAAAGCAGAAAGACAGCATTTGATCGATGTGTATGGATATGTGACAGATGGCCAGTTGCAGATGAACTTTATGATCAATCGTGAACTGCTGCAAGATCAAGAGGTGCGGTTGTTACCTGAGCGTTTTAAAGAAAAGATGGAGATCATCTTGACGCATTGTGTTGAAGCGAGCGGCGGCTTTACACCATCTGATTTTCCGATGGTTCAGCTCACGCAAAAGCAAATAGATGAACTTCCAGACAATGTAGGCGATGTGTATCCGCTGTCTCCAATGCAGCAAGGAATGCTGTTTCATGCACTGCTAGATCAAGCCTCACAAGCTTATTTTGGTCAGGTGCATATGACGCTCCAAGGCTTAACAAACGGCGATGCCTATGAACAAGCTTGGAATCTTCTTGTAGAACGTCATTCGATTTTGAGAACAAAATTCGCTTGGGAAGGGCTGAAGGAGCCTGTTCAGTTCATTCAATCAGAAGGAAGCATCCATCTCACTCAGCACGATGTGCGCCACCTGAGTGACAAGGAGCAAGAAGAGACAATCGAACACTTTTTAGTATCTGATCGTTCAAAGGATTTCCATTTAGACCATATAGATGAACCGCTGATTCGGATTGCTTTATTCCGTTGTGATGAGGAAAGATGCACGTTTGTCTTTAGTTTTCATCACATTTTAATCGATGGCTGGAGTTTGTTCAGCTTTATTCAGGAATCCTTTGCGCTGTATCGCTCTCTTGTGGACGAACGAGAGATCAGTCTTTCTACAGGCCGACCATATAAAGATTCTATCGAATGGCTGCAAAAGCAGGATCAAGAGAAGGCGCAAGAATTCTGGCAGCGTTATATGTCAGGCGTAGAGGAAGCGACACCGCTTCCAGGAGACGGCGAAGAACATGCTTTAGACCAAGAAGTAAGCATGGCGCAGTCCAGCGTCAAATTGACGCCAGAGATGCAGCAGAAGCTGGAGAAGATGACAGGCAAGCAGAAGGTCACGTTGAGCACACTGATTCAATCCGCGTGGGGACTGCTTTTGCACCTTC
>NZ_JBALSN010000784.1:0-1031 GCF_036966985.1 Neobacillus drentensis
AAAAAGATGGCACCAATCAGCCAGAGAGGAATTTGGATAAAGGGCAAAGATAAAAATTGAGCAAATCCAGCATATAAAGCCAAGATGAGCAATATATCGATGGTCATACCACCAGCGCCTACAGTTAATCCATGAAAGAATCCGTTTTTTAATCCCTGCTTTGTCATTTCAACCGTGATCGCTCCAACAGGTAGAGCAATTGAGAATCCAACGACGATAAATGTAAGAAATGTTTGCAATCGACTAGAACTTCCTTTGAATCATGTTTGTATAAAAATTCTCCGTTTAGATTAATTATACATATTAGGAGAAAAGGATCAATGATTATTTCTGATTTAATCGAAATGAGAGAGATAGATCGTGTATAGAAAGATGTATATCGTGAAGAGCGTGTATTCATTGTAGGGGAAAGGAACTATTTTCCTGAAACTTCTTTTTTTCATTTCTCAGCTATGCTACACTGTTGTGGAAATCAATATAAGTGACTAGGGGTGCCCGGAAATGCGGGCTGAGAGAGAAGACAAGCTTCTTAACCCTTTGGACCTGATCTGGCTCGTACCAGCGTGGGGAAGTTGAAGATGATACATGTGCCATATGAATGGCATACATGTTTTTTTCTGACGACGAAACCAGGTTCTTTACATAGAATCTGGTTTTTTGCTGGTGCTGATTCCATCCTGTCCGGTGACACGAAAAGAAGGAGAGAACAGCAAATGAATGAAAAGACAAATGTTCCATCAACGCAATCTTTATTATCAAACTTTGAAGGCAGTCGAAAGGTATATGAACAAGGCTCAAGACCTGACATTTTGGTGCCAAAAAGAGAAATCGTGCTCACAAATACAGTGACACAAGCAGGTGATATCCAAAATGAACCGATTCGTGTGTACGATACAAGTGGACCGTATACAGATGAGGAGGCTCATATTGATGTCACAAAGGGATTAAAGCGCCTGAGATCAAAATGGATTAAAGAAAGAGAAGATACTGAAAGCTATGAAGGACGTCAAGTAAAGCCAGAAGATAATGGA
>NZ_JBALSN010000785.1:0-334 GCF_036966985.1 Neobacillus drentensis
AATGTTGAAATAATGGCGATTATGATAACTGCGATTATCAAGGTGGTTAAAATCTTCATGTAACATCTCTATTAAAATATTCGTGATCTTAGATAATTGAAATTTGACCTAACAAGAATCAATTGTATTAGCCTTATCAGTATATCCACTTTAAAAGTATAATATATGGAATTGAATTAATAACCATCCATTTATCAGTAAATATAATCATCCACTTTTTACTGAAAGCCCTCTAAAACGCTAAAATCGTCGCTTGGTGGACCATCCAAACGGAACAAAAATTTATTTATAAATATTTGAACTTTTTGTGACATTAATCACCTTTTCTTGTCTT
>NZ_JBALSN010000785.1:375-1123 GCF_036966985.1 Neobacillus drentensis
ACCTTAGTTGCGTATTCATTTTTTTGTTTGGATAGACGAGATTAATAAAGGAAAAATAAAAATAAAATATGGAAAGAGGAAACAACAACCTTATGAACATTACCATTACAGATCAAGCGAAAGAGGCGCTGAGTCAAGTAAGTCACGATAAGATGATTCAATTATCTATGGATCCGGGCAGTTGTGATATTGTAAACACTATTTATGAAATGAAAGTAGTCCCGTTAAGAGAGAATTATTCTTATGAAAAATTATTGAATATAGATGGTATAAACATCATGATTGACGGTGACATTGAAGAAACGTACGATCATGAGCTAAACATCAATTATTCAGGAGGATCTTTTGTTTTTTCAAATAGGAATCAAATTTTTAATAATAGAATTAGACTAAGATTTGTTTAACTCCATCCAAAATCTAGAATGGATTACCAATTCTTACGATAAAATGGGGTCGGACCAATGTCTGATCCCATTTTGTTTGTTTTTAAACTAAAATCTTGGATGCTTTTACTCTATCATGGACCGAGTCCCTTAAAGAAACCGGTTATTAACTATAAGGTAATAATAATCATCTACTTATATACTTTTTTAACCATCCATTTACTAATAATTTATAGAAAATATTTTTCTATAAATTGTTACCCACAAACCACATCCACTGATTTATTGCGAGCCACTTTATAAATTTATATATTTCATAAATTAAATGGATGGTAATAAAAATATTTGATTGGAGGGTTAAAAAG
>NZ_JBALSN010000786.1:0-1826 GCF_036966985.1 Neobacillus drentensis
TGCTTATACATTATATGAAGATTTAAAGGGATATGAAATTGAAACGTGGATTAATAACGCAGGATTTGGTAATTTTGCATCAGTTGGAGATCAAAATTTAACTAAAATTGAGACAATGCTTAATTTAAATATCGAGGCATTAACTATTTTAACTTCTCTTTATGTGCGTGACTATTCATCAGTTGAAGGAACACAATTAATTAACGTTTCATCAGGTGGGGGTTATACGATTATTGGAAATGCAATCACATACTGTGCTTCTAAATTCTATGTAAGTGCCTTTACCGAAGGGCTTGCACATGAATTAAAAGAAAAAGGTGCAAGCATGCAAGCAAAAGTATTAGCTCCTGCTGCAACTGAAACTGAATTTGCAAAAGTATCGAATGATTTAGAAGAAAATGTTAAATTTGAAGGACTTCTTCCTAAATACCATACAGCTAAAGAAATGGCTGGATTTATGCTTGATCTTTACGATAGCGAAAAAGTAGTTGGAATTGTAGATGGTCTTACTTATGAATTTCAATTAAAAGATCCAATTTATCCTTATGCAGTAAGAATGAGAAGCTAATAAGGTTGATATATCATCGTTATTTCAAAAAGTTCTGGATTATTATCCTTATAATTTTACGTATATAAAAAAGTTCTTTACTAATTGTAATATCCTATTAAAAAGAGGTTCTTCCATAAGGAGAACCTTTCATATATTTGTTCAACTAACTGGTGCTTGAGTTTAAGAAAGGGTTGCTGCGGCGATCCTTTTTTCTTGTTGCACTATCGAAGCAGTTTAGGTGAAGAAGGGAAATTTTATGAATAATCACAATAATTATTTATTGTGATAAAATGGAAAATACAAGGAGGTTGAGCTGGATACTATGGATACTATTTGTTTTTGTCCTTATGATTCTGGCATTTGCGTTAATTATTGACTTGAAACTTAAGAAAAACAATAATAATCCTCAAATACCAACCCATCCGAACGCTAAGCCAGGAGATAGTTCAAACTATATGATGGGTGATAATAAAGATACTGCGCTTTTATGAAGTAACCAATGCCTAATTTCTCGGTTTTGTAAGCGAGAAATTAGGCTTTTTTTATTTGAATTTCCTTAACGTTGTAACTGCGCATTTGTGGCAGGACCTTTATAAGCCAAGTTAAGGAGCCTAGTAGACTCCCCCCCTGAACTTTACTCCTATTAAATAACAGACTATTGTACGATTTAAATGTTCCACGATATAATGGTGAGAGTTTGTGCCTGAGTAAATATTTTTATAAGTAGTGAGGTAGAGTATGAAAAAAACAACCACAGACATCATTTTTATCATTATTGGTGCCTTTCTTTTTGCGTTAGGTGTTAATTTATTTGTTATTCCGAACGAGCTTGGGGAAGGCGGGGTAACAGGTATCACAATTATTACCTACTATTTATTTGAGTGGTCGCCAGGTTTAGTCAACTTAATTTTGAATGCATTTTTGTTAATTATTGGTTATAAATTTTTAAATAAGGTAACAACGATTTATACGATTATTGCAGTGGTTTTTAATTCACTTTTTCTTCATCTGACAGAAGGCTGGAATATTGCTTCTGATGAATTGATGGTGAATGCTATTTTTGGAGGAATCATTATTGGGGCTGGGATTGGCTTAATTATTCGGGTTGGCGGAACAACAGCAGGTACTACCATCTTAGCAAGGATTGCACATAAGTTTTTAGGATGGAATATTAGCTATGGTCTATTGTTTTTTGATTTAATCGTTGCTTTTTCATCTTATTTTATCATTGGTGCAGAAAAGCTGATGTTGACAATTATTATGCTATATGTAGGAA
>NZ_JBALSN010000787.1:0-1379 GCF_036966985.1 Neobacillus drentensis
TACTTTTTAGAATGAGGTGGAATTTGTGGGTTATCGAATTAAAGATGTGATGATTTCTGAAAACGAAATAAAAAACAGAGTGAAGATGCTAGCCGAACAAATTGAAAAAGATTTTAATAATGAGGCTATTATTCTAATCGTCGTCTTAAAAGGATCGTTTATCTTCGCTGCGGATTTGATTCGAGAGATGAAGGGGAATATTAATATTGATTTCATTTCCGTTTCTAGCTATGGGGACGAAACAGAGTCCACAGGAAAAGTAAGATTACTGAAGGATCTTGATTCTAATATTACTAATCAGAATGTTCTTGTCGTTGAGGATATTATCGACAGCGGTCTGACTTTGCATTTCTTGAGAGGGCATTTAAAAGCGCATAAGCCGAAACAAATTAGAATTTGTACGCTGTTAGACAAGCCTGAAAGAAGGCGAGTGGACTTGCCCGTGGATTATGTAGGATTTGTCATCCCAGATGAATTCATTGTCGGCTATGGGATTGACTACGCGCAAATGTATCGTAACTTACCATATATTTCAACTGTAGAGGAGTATTAACAATTACAATTTTTTGTGGAAAATTTCGCTATTAATAACAGCAATGTTATACTTTTTCTGTAAAACTTATCAAAGATGGAGGCAAAAACTATGTTTACTTCAATAGCTGAATTTATCGAGGAATGGAATCAAGAAGCATCATCAACGCAAAAGGTGTTAGATGTTTTAACGGACCAATCTTTGCAACAAGAAGTTTCCCCTGAAGATCGAACCCTAGGGAGAATTGCGTGGCATGTGGTTGCGAGCACACCTGGAATGCTTAACGAGTTTGGCATCCCAGTTGAACATGTGGGGAATGGAGATGTGGTACCGACTTCTGCGAAAACAATCGCTGACACTTTTCGAAAAGTTACTGCTGACACGATTGACGCAGTAAAACAGCAATGGTCGGATGCATCCTTAACCGAAATGAAAAACGTGTTTGGAATGGAAATGCCAAAAGGAGTGACACTCTCTCTTTTAATTAAACACATCATTCATCATCGCGGCCAAATGACAGTTTTAATGCGCCAAGCTGGATTAAGCGTCCCTGGAGTATATGGACCAGCACGGGAAGAATGGAGTCACATGGGGATGGAAGCGCCAGCCTTATAAAAGTACATACCATTCCGCTCAATCACAAGTTTAAACGGTAATTATCAAAAATACTCTTAATGCCGCCATTTTGCTGCCGCATTAAGGGTATTTTTTTCATAGAAGCAGGCTAGTGCAACTCTATCATTATGCTAGCAAGATGATAGGTGGTTGTTGACTGCGTCCTAGCATTGGAAAAATATCTATCGATGGATGTATTTCAAAAGAACTACTAAACCACATGGTTTAATAA
>NZ_JBALSN010000788.1:0-702 GCF_036966985.1 Neobacillus drentensis
TTTTGAACCTGTGTCCATTAAAATGGCAAAAGATCAAAACCTCTCGTTAAACCCTACCAAAATTTCAGGGCTTTGCGGCCGTTTAATGTGCTGCTTGAAATATGAGAATGATGAGTACGAAACAGCAAAAGAACAATTACCGGACATCGGTGAAACGATTCAGACGTCTAATGGCTCTGCAAAGGTAGTAGGGCTTAATATTTTAGAACGAATTTTGCAAGTTGAATTAACCGGGCAAGAAAAAGTGATAGAATATACTTGGGAAGAATTATTACAAGAAGGCGTTGTATCTGCACAAACAACTGAGTAACGAGGTGTGCCACCTTGGATAAAAAGGAACTATTTGATACGGTGATTAATTTAGAAGAACAAATCGGTTCTCTTTATCGCCAGCTAGGTGATTTGAAAAATCATATCGGTGAAGTGATTGAAGAAAATCATCAGCTGCAGATGGAGAATCAGCACTTGCGTGAACGTCTGGATCAATCCGATCGAGATAAATCGTCTGAGGCAGAGCATGATTCTGCCCAGAAGCCAAGTCATTCTGATATAGGAGAAGGTCATGATAACCTAGCTCGTTTATATCAGGAGGGCTTCCATATTTGTAATGTACATTATGGGAGCATTCGGAAAGAGGGAGACTGTTTGTTCTGTCTGTCATTTTTAAATAAAAAATGAGAAAAGGCTTCCGCTGAATCGGGA
>NZ_JBALSN010000788.1:759-1188 GCF_036966985.1 Neobacillus drentensis
GATGAACGTTTAGACTACTTGCTTGCAGAAGATATGAAAATTATTCAAAGTAAAACGGTGTTCGCCTTTTCATTGGATGCAGTGTTATTAGCAAAATTTGCGTATGTGCCGATTCAAAAAGGGGAGATTATTGATCTTTGTACGGGAAATGGCATTGTTCCATTGCTGCTTTCGACGAGATCTAAAGCCTCTATTACAGGGGTTGAAATTCAAGAACGCCTGTTTGATATGGCAAAGAGAAGTGTGGCGCATAATCAACTGGAGCAGCAGATTGAGTTGATCCATGGTGATTTAAATGATATGCCTAAACGGTACGGAAACCACAAAGTAGACGTGATTACTTGTAATCCGCCATATTTTAAGACTCCTTCTAAGGATGAAATCAATGAAAATGAGTATTTGGCGATCGCACGTCATGAGATTCATTGT
>NZ_JBALSN010000789.1:0-1101 GCF_036966985.1 Neobacillus drentensis
GATGGATTCAGAATGCATCTTTCACCGATTCTCACCAACCATCGGCTCTCTGAGAAAGAGGGGCTTCTTACTATTTCCCGTCAACGCTTTTTCGATCTTTGATTGTGATTTTAATGTACTATAAGTTTTATCTCTTTTCAACCGTTTTATACAGCAAGCTTCGTTTTATAGGACTCCACCATCTCAACAAACAGCTGTGTTAACCGATGGTCATCTGTCAGCTCTGGATGAAAAGAACAACCTAAGATATTGTTTTCTTTCGCCATCACAATCCTGCCGTCATACTCAGCCATGACCTCTACGCTCTCATTTGCGCTGATGATATGTGGGGCACGGATGAACACACCTGTAAACGGCGCATCCAGTCCTTTCACTTCTACATCTGCTTCAAAGCTGTCTACCTGTCTGCCAAACGAATTACGTGCAACAGATACATTTAACAGTCCAAGATGAGCATCTTCTCGATCTTCTATATGCTTTGCCAGCATAATCAAACCGGCACAAGTCCCAAATATCGGTTTACCTTGAGCAGCGAACGCTTTAATCGGTTCAATGAATTGGTACGTATCCATGAGTCTTCTCATCGTCGTACTTTCACCACCAGGGATAATGAGACCGTCAACAATTTCTAACTCCTCTACCCGCTTGATGATCTTTCCCGCTGCGCCACACGCTTCAATCGATTGAATATGCTCTCTCACCGCTCCTTGAAGCCCTAGTACACCAATTGTTAGCATGTTCGTTTGCGCTCCCTTAATTACCAGCCACGCTCTTGCATACGCTCTTCTGGCAATAGATTTGAAATTTCAATTCCTTTCATCGCTGTTCCAAGCTCTTTAGAAAGCTCTGCAATTAGACGGTAATCTGTGAAATGAGTCGTTGCTTCTACGATCGCTTTTGCAAATTTAGCTGGATTGTCTGATTTGAAGATACCAGAGCCGACAAATACACCATCTGCTCCAAGCTGCATCATGAGTGCTGCATCTGCTGGTGTCGCAACACCTCCAGCTGCAAAGTTTACAACTGGCAATTTGCCTTCTTTTTTAATTTGAAGCAATAATTCATAAGGTGCGCCCAGATTCTTGGCTTCTGTCATCAATT
>NZ_JBALSN010000790.1:0-1515 GCF_036966985.1 Neobacillus drentensis
AGGAATTTCAACAGGTCTGCGGTCTTTACCACTTGAATTAGAGTTCTTAAACGTGGAGGTAATAGTGGATTTGGTTGGTGACTGATAGACAAATTTACCGTTCACATAATTATCAAACGTTTTATATACCTCTTTCTGTTCGGTACTCGGATTTCTCCCGAATACTGGATGCAAGTTTATAAACAATGAAATGACAGCTCCTAATAAAACTAAAGTAACCAATAAAAAAATCATTATTTTTTTCATTATTCTGTACTTACCTTTTGGTGCAAAATCTCCGGCCATTTTTTGTGAGGCAGTAAGTTTTTTTAAATTTAAAATACCAAATCCCTCCTTTCGATGATTGGGATTCTTCTCCTAGTTTGCTATTATTGGAAATTTTCATAAGTACAATATAAGTTAAAATATAAGCTAAATATATAAAAGGATGTCCAAAAAGCTAGACTTTTTGGACATCCTGTCATTTACACAAATTACATTGTACTAATGTCAATTACAAATCGATACTTCACATCTGAAGCTAATACTCGTTTGTAGGCTTCGTCAATTTGGTCTGCTGAAATTACTTCAATCTTAGGAACAATGTTATGTTTTGCACAGAACTCCAACATTTCCTGAGTCTCACGGATACCTCCAATCATTGAACCTGCAAATGAACGGCGATGACCGATGAGTGAGAATACATTAACTGACAACGGCTCCGCTGGTGCACCGACATTAACCAACGTGCCGTCAAGAGTAAGTAGTGCGAAATAAGCATTAATATCGATTTTTGCACTTACCGTGTTAATAATTAAGTCAAAGGTTCCGGCAAGTTTCTCGAATGTTTCTGGGTCACTTGTGGCATAGTAGTTAGCTGCGCCGAATTGCAAGCCATCGTCCATTTTCTTTAATGATTGAGACAGAACTGTTACCTCGGCACCCATAGCATGTGCAATTTTGACTGCCATATGTCCAAGACCACCCATACCAACAACCGCTACTTTCTTACCTGGTCCAGCTCCCCAATGGTTTAGCGGCGAAAATGTCGTAATACCAGCGCAAAGCAATGGTGCTGCAGCGTCAAGCCCAATGCTATCAGGAATTCTGACTACGAAGTCCTCAGTGACAACTATGTGTGTAGAATACCCACCTTGAGTAGGTTCGCCGTATTTGTCCACACCAGCGTATGTAGGGACATTTCCGTTCAGACAGTATTGTTCTTCTCCTTTACGGCAGTTCTCGCAATCGCCACAGGAATCAACCATACATCCGACCCCTACCCGGTCACCAACCTTGTACTTTGTGACCTCAGTTCCTACTTCTGTGACAATTCCAGCAATCTCGTGTCCAGGTACGAGGGGATAGTTCACGGGACCCCATTCGCCGTGAGCAGTATGGATGTCAGAATGGCATATCCCTGCATATTTAATTTCAATTAGAACATCGTGCGAATCAAGATCGCGTCTTTTAATTTCAGCAACTCGAAACGGTTTGTCAGGACCATCGACAGCTCGTGCTTTAGCAGTAATCATT
>NZ_JBALSN010000791.1:0-2779 GCF_036966985.1 Neobacillus drentensis
ATTAAAAAGACACTAAAAATGGATATTAGTGTCTCTTCAGTATTAGAAGATAGTTAAACGTTTTCAATAGGCTTTTGGATAAATGTCATCCGCCATGCTTTTCTATGCAAAGTGATCGACAACCAGAAAAACATCACAGCGATCACAGGGTGAGCGGCAGCTGCCCAAGGTAATATAGATGTAATATTCGCCGTGAAATACATTACGAAAATCAGTCCAAAAAGTACAAGACTTTGCCACATAGCCCAACGAGGCAATTTTCCTACAAACGACATCACTAGCATTAAAACAGGAATAACCTCAAATAAGTGCACGAATCCTTCATGGAATGCCCAATTGCTAGGATTCACAAAAACAGCTAAGCCTGCCAAAAACACCTGTGCAACAATACAACAGACAAACAGGCTACATAATAAAGCAAAACTAATCTTTCCTACACGAAATCTTTGTGGTTCATCTTTTTTCTCCATTTATTATTCCCCCTATCCAACCCATAATTCCAGTTTAACAAGTTTTTCATAGGGCCAATATGAACCGGAGGTGTATATTATTCTAAGTCTGTGGTCTTATCTAAGGAGACGATTGTTCCTCTTGAAAGAAGGGGATGTTCCAGCTCGTACTGGGTAAAGAAAGTTTTCAGAGGTTCAATTTACCGCTACAACGAAAATATCGGTCCAAGCGGCAATGAAACTATTGGTCATAAGCACTCAAGCAAAAATAGAGACTGGCTCCCCAGTCTCTATACGAAATATAACAGGTTTGTTACTTCACCCCGCCAGGGCCTACCCGACGACTTACTGTCTCGGTTTTAGATGGGTCAGTCTCTGATGTACTAGTGAAAGTAAGGCTTGTTGGGGCTGGCTCAGGGGAGGTTTTACTTGCTGCCGGTATTTTTACGAAAACAGGTACAGTTACGGTTTGACCGGTTTCTACCTCAATTACATTATTCTGGGTCCTTAGTTCCCAACCTGCATCTATTTTGGCATTAAGGCGGATAAGATCGGTCGCTGATCCAGTGTTTGTCACATTGAAATAATAAACAGCAATCCTGCCTGGTGCAGCTTTTTCCATCTTCCCAACTGCAGCAGTTACTCCGCGTTTAAACGAACCAGCGCCATCCATATTTCGTACGGCTAAACGATAGGAAAGTGCGCCTTGTTTGTCATACTTCTTTCCTAAAATATAAAAGTGAAGTCGGTTAGCTTCATCTTTGTACTCACTTACAATACCTTCACCAGTTCCAGCTTTGAAAAGAGAGTCGGCTAGCTGTTGGAAATCACCGACAGACATCTTGGCAACGCTTCCGTCCGGCCGTGTGAAATCGATTTGATTAATATCTTCTTTATGAGAATCGACTACCCAGATATTTGGTGCGGACTCGCTGTTCTTTGTTTTGGCTAAAAGGACACCCGAATCAGGGACAAAGGAGTCAAAGCCTACTCGGTCTACCACTTCAACAGTGTAGTTATTGTACCATTGTGCTCCTCGCTGCATATCGGCACGCCAATCGTCATTCAATGAGTTCACTGGTGTTAGATCCTCCATACTAATGTTAATACCGTGAATCGCAGAACGACCAAATTCACTGCCAGCTGGTACCTCACGTGCAAGAATATCAGTGAATACTGGACCTGTAGTTGCTAATTCGTCGCGGTTTAGATTAAGATATTGATCCTCTGACAGAAAGCCCTGTTTGATTTTATTACGAAGCATATGATGGGATGGGGCCGATGCACCTAAAGGTGATGGAACCATCCAGCGTGTGTGAGGTCCACCAGGACCATTAAAGCTTCCGCGGCTCATTAACTCCCATGGTCCTGAGTAAGACCTGGAAACAGGAGTACCATACGGATTATTATAGTTATCTCCAAGACTCATAATATGGCCGAACTCGTGAGCAAACGTACCCATACCATCATTTTCACCTTGAATAGAGGTTCCGCCGCCGGCGCTTGACCAAATGCTCTTGGCAGCATACCAGGATGTCCATGGTATATAGCGGGTTTTGGCAGAGTTTGGCATTCCATCAACATTTGGACCAAATGGTGCAGTTACGGAATCTTGGTTTTGAAACTTCATCTCCCCTAATTCCTGCCAGACACCTGATTCATCATAACCGGCATGGATGACAAACCTGAAGTCAAACGTTTCACCAGATGCAGCTATATCGGCTGACGCTTTTTGAACGGCTTCACTCCGTAGATTTCTAGGTGTGGATCCCGGGGGCATATTTACTTGCTGTCCGAATTCATTCAGACCATATTCGTATTCGTTCCCATCCATTTTATAGGGGCCGAATGCTTTGAGTTCAATCTTCCATTTTCCGAAAGAATTTTCTCGCCAATACTCATTTACGGTTCGATAGTTGTTCAATGCTGAAGGTTTATTGAGGAAGTCTTCCCAGAACTTTGGAATCTGATCGCGTGGAATATTTCCAGTCCCAATCGGGTTACCGGCGATTTCCGACCCTTCTGGCTGGCTTAAAATAAATTCTCTGTCTTGGAAATCTACTATAATTAATGCACCCTTAATAACTCTTTCCGGCTCAATGTCTGAAGTCTGCCAGTTGATTCCAGGTACGGGGCGGTAATCGCTCCATGCCATATCGCGGGGCAGGACCCAGGATTGTGAATCAACTGGTTCAGGGAATTCCGTTAATCCTGGTTTTTCTGCATACGCGGTTGTTGACACTGCTAATAGTATTAAACCTACCAAAAAGCTGAGAGACCTTTTAATTTGCCTCACAAAACCAACCTCCTAAAGTGTATTTCTGTACAGG
>NZ_JBALSN010000792.1:0-332 GCF_036966985.1 Neobacillus drentensis
AAATAAAAATAAAGAACTAACTAAAAAAACAATTATGCTTGCAAAAAGGATAAATTTAGTGATTTTACGTTTTGAATTTTTATTTGTTGCTTGTTTATGTTTTTTGTTTGCCATACCCTTTCACTCCTCTATTTATTACTATACAAGAAGCCAGAATAAATGACACTTTAGACTTTGTGAAAGAGTGTACTAATCTAACGGGTGCGTTGATCCAGGAAGGATTAGCCGCCTTTTTTGTTGAATTCCTTATTAAACAAACGGTGCAGGTTAGTTGAAGAGAGATTTGGTTTTTTGATAATAACAACAAAATAGGAGGATTTTTGATGATTTAT
>NZ_JBALSN010000792.1:354-1959 GCF_036966985.1 Neobacillus drentensis
AATAGTTAGGTATCCAAATGATACAGAGGATACACTTAGAATCTCAGCAGAACACCTTGATGAAAGTTTGGAATTAATAAACAAGCAAGGATTTAAAATCATTTCAATTGGCAGCAATGAGTTGACAGACGTAGACTTTTTAGAGAAATGCACGTCAGTTGAGAATCTACATATAGCCAGTGACACCATTAAAAACTTTGATGGATTAAAGTATCTGACAAACCTAAAAGTTTTATCATTGGGTGTTGGTAAGAAAAATAAGCTGGATTTGAGCCTCATCCCTTCTTTAGAAGAATTATACGGCGATTTGCCAGGAAAAACCCAAGGATTTTCCAACTTATCAAAATTAAAGATTGTTGTGGTTTCGGGATATAATCCCCCATCAAAGAATCTTTCCGAACTAGGAATGGCGGAAAATATTGAAGAGCTCCGCATTAGGCAAGCAAACCTTGAAACATTAGAAGGAATTGAGAGGTTAAGCAAATTGCGGTTCCTTGAGGTTTACGGCTCCAATAAATTAAATGATATAAGTTCAATTTCAGAACTTAAGAACTTGACTGGACTCGAATTGGAGAACTGCAAAAGTATCAGGGACTTTTCCTCAATCGGATCATTGAGCAATTTAGAATCGTTAACCGTCGTATCCTGCGGTAGTATGCAGTCTATTTCATTTACAAAAAGTCTTGATAAATTGAAATTTTTTAACTTCGACAGAACCGATGTAGAGGATGGCGATTTAAGCTATTGTGAAAGAATTCCCGTAGTTTATTTTACAGAGAAAAGGCACTTTTCACACAAACGAAAGGATATTAAGGGTGCCAAAATTGATCAAATCCCCTTGCCGACCGTTTTTTGGCGTGACCGAATGAATGACGGAGATGATACCTTTACAAATGAGAGTATAAATGCTTCGGAGAAAGCACTCAATGCGTACATACAAAAGATCAACGGTCTTGGTGATACCCCTACACAAAAGAAACTCTCGTCCCTAGTTAAAAAAGTCATACTAAAATTCAATAAGATAAATGAGAAATATGATTATTTCATTGAAACAATGGAAAGGGAAGAGCTTGCTGAATATATATTATCGGTTGCCGAATTAACTGGTCTTGAAACAGGTGATGACATCACTGAACAATGGAGAGAGTGGTAGTCCTTGTTATACTAACGGGACAGGATTATTTAATAAGAAAGATGAATTAAGTAATAAAAAAATGAATTTTTTGCTAGGGTGAAAAGTGTATGGAAAATAATGATAGGAAGAAAAGGCTGGAATTTCTTTTAGAACGCCAAAAACAAAAACAAGACAAATTAAATAGTATCAATCATTATAGAGTTTTATTTGATGAATGCATTGAAGCTCTAGGCAGTGGAGTGACTATTTTTTCTAATGAGAAGAGTAATGAACTTTATGGTTCGTTTCAAAATCAGGTACCATTTTCACGATTTGGCTTAATCGATTGGAACAAAATTGAAAACCATCATCTAATTTCTAAGTTATCTGAGGTTGCTGACCTACTCAATCAAGAGTATGTTGAAGTGTACTGGAGATACTCTGATTTTCCAGTAATAAAAGCCAAATTTCAAAATGTTATAAATGTATTT
>NZ_JBALSN010000793.1:0-1023 GCF_036966985.1 Neobacillus drentensis
ATCAAGACCATAACGATCAATTAACGTAACAGGATCTACTACGTTCCCTTTTGATTTAGACATTTTGCCATCTTTCATGAGCAGCCAGCCATGTGCAAAAATTTGTTTTGGCAACGGCAGATCAAGTGCCATCAGCATAATTGGCCAGTAAATTGTATGGAATCGTACAATTTCTTTCCCAACTAGGTGTACGTTGGCAGGCCAATATTTTTTATATTTTTCATCTTGATCGGTTCCGTAGCCAATCGCTGTTAAGTAGTTGAATAACGCATCAATCCATACATAGATGACGTGCTTCGGATTATTAGGTACTTTAATGCCCCAATCAAAGGTTGTTCTTGATACAGCTAAATCCTCTAACCCCGGTTTAATGAAGTTATTAATCATTTCATTCTTTCTTGATTCAGGCTGAATGAACGACGGGTTCTTTTCGTAATAGTCTAGTAAGCGATCTGCATACTTACTCATACGGAAGAAATATGATTCCTCTTTAATCAATTCAACAGGGTGTCCACTGTCCGGGCTTTTCCCTCCAATGACTTCCCCTTTCTCATTTCGCTCAACATCAACNNCCAGCCCTCATATTGATCTAAATAAATATCTCCTTGATCAAGCAACTTTTGGAAGACTTGCTCAATGATTTTCGTATGTCTTTTTTCCGTTGTACGAATGAAATCATCGTTTGAAATGTCGAGTTTCTTCCATAATGATTTAATGTCAGCAACGACCGGATCTAAATACTCAATCGGTGTAATATTTTGTTCTTCAGCTTTTTGCTGAATTTTTTGTCCGTGCTCATCTGTACCCGTTAAATACATCACATCATAGCCTTGCAGACGTTTATATCGAGCCATGGCATCCCCTGCCACTGTCGTATAAGCATGTCCAATATGTAATTTTCCGCTCGGATAGTAAATTGGTGTAGTCAGATAAAACGTTTTTTTCTTTTCCGGCATGTCGGAACCTCCTGCTTGTGTGTAAATGTCAAAAACTCCCGCCCAATGGACGAGAGCGGTCATCATA
>NZ_JBALSN010000794.1:0-218 GCF_036966985.1 Neobacillus drentensis
GCAAAAGACATGCTGAACAATCACATTTGAAAGTAGGTTATTTACAATGTTTACATTAAACAATCAAGTAGCTATTGTAACAGGGAGCGGTTCTGAAAAAGGAATTGGCCGAACAATCGCTCTAACACTTGCTAAACAGGGTGCTGCTGTCGTGGTAGCAGATATCAATGAAGAAGGGATTCGCTTCACAGTAGAAGCCATTCAAAAAGCCGGAGGAA
>NZ_JBALSN010000794.1:272-1173 GCF_036966985.1 Neobacillus drentensis
GAATAATGCAGGTATTTCTCAAAAAGTAACCGTTCAGAACATGACACTTGAAGATATGACAAGAGTATTTAATGTAAATATGTTTGGTTTGTTCTTGTGTACACAAGCCGTGCTAGAACCAATGATCAAGCAGCAATATGGGCGTATTATCAACCTGTCTTCTGTATCGGCTAAAAGGGGAGGAGGCGTATTTGGAGGAGCACATTACTCAGCTTCCAAAGCAGCAGTATTAGGTTTTTCTAAAAACCTTGCCCGTGAAGTAGGGAAAGATGGTATCACAGTGAATTGTGTGGCACCAGGCCTTGTGAATACGGATATTTGGAAGTCACTTCCTATCGATGAAGCCGAAAAAGTAATTGATAATATACCACTTGGCCGACCAGGTGAAACGAAAGAAATCGCAGCCGCCATTACATTTTTGGCTACTAAAGAAGCATCCTACATTACAGGAGAAGAAATCGATATCAATGGTGGTTCACATATGGACTAGTAGAAAGAAATGGAGCAGGCACATGAACATGCCTGACTCTATTTTGAATAAAAAGGAAGTAGAGTCACAGTCAAAATGATTGATGAAATGATATTTTGTAAGCGCTTAATAAAAATGTGTCATGCCATTTAGATATCTTCACGCAGTTGGACAAAGCAACTTGAAGGGGGAATCATGTTGAATCAACAAGCATTAGAAAAGTCGACGACTCGTAAAGTTACACTTCGCCTTATCCCATTTTTATCCTTATGTTTTGTTATCGCTATTTTAGATCGTGTGAATATTGGATTTGCTGCTCTTCAAATGAATGAAGATTTGGGATTTTCAAATGCTGTATTTGGACTTGGGGCTGGAATATTCTTTTTAGGGTATTTTTTATTAGAAGTTCCGGGAAGTGCCATTATGGCAAAG
>NZ_JBALSN010000795.1:0-1383 GCF_036966985.1 Neobacillus drentensis
GCTGTACTCTGTTTAGGGTTAGGTGCGGTAATTTATTTTTTGTCATCTGGCCCTACTTTTCCAACTAAACCTGCACTCTCGTCTAAACCCACTATTCCTACAACATCCTTGGAAGAAAGTATCTGTGAAAGAGTAAAAACAGAATTTGGCGATTGCAAAAAAATTTTATTATTTGATGCTAATTCAAAATTAGTTTTTGCCGAGAATAGTACCGGAATCTTTCCCGTCCTTACAAATAAAGAGTTTACTAAATTTAATAAATTCATTTTTCCAATGATGGATTTCCAGGAGTTCAAGGAGGAGAAAGTCGAGCGAGGGCCGATCGACTGGCGGGCTAAAAATAATGTCCAAAAGGATTTTTCGGTTATATACGGATTTGCCGGAGACGACGCAAAGACCATTGTAATCAATAGTGAAGGCAACATCCAGCCAAACAGGTTTTTCGTTCGGGATAACTTGTGGGTTTGGTATGTTACTATCCAGAAAGATAAAGTTACATTGCCAGTTAAAGTAACCGTTTATGATTCAAATGGTCAAATTATTTTCGGGGGAAATGAAAAGAAAGAATGAAGGGCCCCCCGCCCTACGATATAAATCGGGTACAGACTAAACTGTCCCCGATTTTTTTAATTATACTTTACTTCTCATTGTTCACCAGTTCTTCTAGTCTGCCTATCTATTTAAATATTCTGTCTTAGCCTTCGATTCGTGCGTAGTTTCTGCAATATTTAAGCCAACGACACCTAAAATAATCAGGATTATGGAGCAAACTTTAAGTAAAGAAATATGTTCTTTAAAATAGAATAATCCTACCATTGCTATCGTTGCGGTTCCTATACCTGACCAAATGGCATACGCTACACTTATATCAATTTTTTTTAATGACAGTGTGACGAGAGTTAAACTCAACCCATAGAAAACAAAAATAGCAATGGAAGGAAATAACTTCGTAAAACCTTGCGAAAGCTTCATGGACGTTGTCCCAATAATTTCAGCACATATACCTAGAATCAAATAAAACCAACTCATCATATCTACTCCTTCACTTGGGCTAACAAACAAAAGAAACGAATAAAGTTTATTTATCCGTTTCCGAATCCTTGTAAGAGAAAATGTTAATAAGGAGAATCTCCTGCAATGGTTACACGTTCCGCTAAACGCTCGTAAGGATAATAATCTGAAACAGCATAATGCTGAGTAGCACGATTATCCCAGAAAGCGATTGAATGAGGTTCCCAATGAAAACGAACCTGATACTCAGGAATATGCGTTTGCCGAAATAAAAATTCCAGCAATTCTTCACTCTCATCCTCATCAAGTCCAATGATTCTGGTCCTGACAACTCCCACAGCTAAAGCAGTGGGATTCTAGGGTATAGTGGCA
>NZ_JBALSN010000796.1:0-1418 GCF_036966985.1 Neobacillus drentensis
ATTTAGTTGTTTAAGTGCTATTGACGAAATGAGACTGATATGTGTAAAATACACCTATAGTAATTTTGTTGAGGTGTAATCATGACAGATAACAATAATGAAAAAAATGTTACTCCATCTAAGAACTTTATCCTTCCTTTTATATTATTGCTTCTTAGTAGGATGACACTTCATGGCTATGAACTAATTCAAAAGCTTCAAGCTTTCGGTTTTAATACTCTTGACCAAGGAAACTTGTATCGTTTATTGAGACAACTAGAGAAAGACGATCTTGTGCAATCAGAGTGGCATACAAATGGGAGTGGTCCTGCCAAACGATGCTACACAATAACAGATACGGGTAAAGCGTATTTAAAGGGCCATGCTAGACAACTAGAGCAATACCAATCTATGCTCGATGAATTTTTCAAAATGTACTTCAGTTTTCTTGAGCTCTACCTGCCTTCTTTTGATAGGGAGGATAAAATAGAGAATTTAATGAAACAAAAGAGGAGGAACGAAGATGAGCCAAAAGGTGATATATGAAAAAGAAGAGGTCCTAAAAAAGGAAGTTAAAAAAGGAGAGGTTAAAAAAGTGGAAGTTCCAAAAAGGGAAGCTCTAAAAGTAGAAAAGCAAAACGAAACAAGCTATGTTACGGATTCATTTATGGATATTTTTTGGGGTCAATTTGAAACTGCAGTTTCTCGTACAAGAGAACTTAGAGAACAACAGCAAGAACTTTACTTAAAGGCAATAAAAGAAACAACCAAGTTCAATGGAGTGTACCGCAATACTTTAAAGGGTCTTTTTGAACAAGTTACAACAATAAATAGCGATTTGCGTAAAGGGATATTCCAATACAACGTTATTAAAGGAAATGAATCCACTGAAGTAATGACTGAATCTTTAAAAAGTCAAGTAAGTGAAGTAGCTAGTAAATTAGAGGAGCTTTATTTAACTCCAATTAACTCAGCTTTTGATTTAATTGAAAGTACAGAGAAGCGTTTTGAACAAAATAGCGAGGCATTCATCGAATCTACAAATGAAGCACTTAATGCTTGGGAATCTGTCACAGACAACTATTTAAAACAAGCTAGAGAAACTCATGAAAATATTGCTCATAGATTGGAAGATAGCGTACGTGGACTTGTTGCTCCAAGTAAATAAGGTACATATCTAAAAGAAAAAACATTCTTTATCGGATGAGCATTCTTTGTTAATAGATACCCTAAATCGCACAAAAAAGCAGCTTTACCTTCAAGGCAAGCTGCTTTTTTTAATAATAACTATTTTACAACCGAGTATTCCAGCTTCATATTATTACTTAAAAAATAGGTAATTGAGTAAAGTGGAGTGAGACAAGTATGCATAACCTTAGTACTGAACAATTGCTAGAAGCATTTGATTCTGCTATTAAGTTAAATCTTTGCAAAGATTT
>NZ_JBALSN010000797.1:0-1805 GCF_036966985.1 Neobacillus drentensis
AAAATACTAAATTTTAGTATAATTTAGAATATTTGTAAGAATGTGATTGACGATAATAGAATGGTTTATTAAAATATATAACAGACTATAGTCTGTGAAATTATTGATGTCTTATTAGTTGTAAGCGCTTAGCATTGAGGTGATGTTTATTCGTATTTTCTTATTCTCCTATTATTAGATACACCAAACAATTAAGGATTTTATTCTAGCAGATAACTGCTGAAAGGGGTTGCTTTATGAATAAAGGTCGCGTTCTATTCGCAAGCGTTTCTGGTTCTGTTATTGAATGGTATGATTTCTATCTATATGGTACTGCCACGGGTCTAGTATTCTCCCATCTCTTTTTTCCCAGTGCAGATCCTGCGATTGCGCTGCTTTTGGCCTTTGCCACATTTGGAGTAGGCTATGCAGCTAGACCAATCGGCAGTCTTATCTTTGGCCATTATGGGGATCGATTAGGAAGGAAAGCAAGTCTTATGCTGACTCTTCTTGGCATGGGCGGAAGTTCCTTGCTTATTGGACTAATCCCGACTTATGAACAGGTCGGACTGTTAGCACCTATTTTATTGGTGCTTTTAAGGTTGATACAAGGTATTGCCCTTGGAGGAGAATGGGGAGGGGCCGTGTTGCTGGCTACCGAATATGCGCCTAAAGGACTCCGTGGNNAGTGCTTGGGACGTTTAGTTTCACATTTATCAGTTCCTTAACGACAGATGCCCAATTTTTAGCTTGGGGATGGAGGGTTCCTTTCCTTTTTAGCGCTGTCCTTATTGCTTTAGCGCTTTGGATCCGAAACGGTATCGAGGAGACTCCTGCTTTTAAACAGCAAAAAGAGAGCGGAGAACTGGCAAAGATTCCAGTAGTAGAAACATTTCGTCATTATTGGAAAAATGTATTTCACTTAATTGGGATGAAACTTGGAGACGGGATGTTCAATGTCTTTTCCATGTCGTTTATTCTTGTATATGCCACTACTCATTTAGGATACTCTAGAGAAACTGCTTTAACCGCTGTCACAATCGGCTGTGCCACTATGATTATTTCCATTCCACTAGTTGGCTATCTTTCCGATTTTATCGGGAGGAAAATTATCTATATCAGTTCTCTAGTAGCGTTTCTCATAATAGCGATTCCTTACTTTACTATCATCCCTAAGGGTACTGTGCCTTTCTATTTTATGCAGGTCATTGTGCTTGGGATTGTTTGGGGAGCGATCTTCTCTACGCAGGGAACCATCTTTTCAGAACTGTTCCCAGCGAAAGTTCGTTATACGGGCTTATCATTCGGGTACCAGGTTTCCGCCGCGCTTGCTGGTTTCGGTCCAATGATTTGGACACCAATGCTAGATAAGTTTGGTCCTTCTCCAATGGCCTTTGGTGGGTTGATGATGGCAGGGTGTGCCTTATCGCTTATCCTATCATTCTTTGTTCCAGATACTAGGAAGATGTCAAAGTATGATGACTCTATAATCCCAATTGAAAATAAGAAAATATCAATCTAATATTAATCACAATCAGGCAGTGGATTTTATCCACTGTCTTTTTCACAGTTTATTGGCGAAGCCTTCGGCAGATGTGAACGATTTGGCCAAAGCAAGATAAAAAATAGAAAGGTAGCTAGTGAAAAAAATCCCATTGCGGTAGATGTAAAAATGTCATAAATTATTCAAATTTCACTGTATTGACAAGAGCATTTATCATTTGTACAATAAATGAAAATGATTATCAATATTATTTAGGGGGAAACATGGTTGTTTAATAAAGTATTAAGTCGCAATATTTTTATAATATCTATATTTATCTTAC
>NZ_JBALSN010000798.1:0-1376 GCF_036966985.1 Neobacillus drentensis
TAAAGGAGAACACATTCGCTAGTTAACGAAATGTGTTCTCCTTTTAATTTATATTTTTAGATTGTTAAGGCAATGGAACATGAAAATAAGTAATGAAAAATGCAGTAAATAAAAACGAAACAACCCAAGCAGAAATAGGTTTAATGTAATGAAATCTCAACATGAAAACCCATAAGAAATTGAAGGCTACGGACCACCAATAATTCCAACCGTTATGATAGGTGATTTTTTCAGCAATATACATGATGGTCTCAATACCAACAAGAATAGATCCCGATGCTATTAAGTATATTACTGTCTTCCGATGCGTAGGTAAATAAGTCAAGAACAGTATGACAATACATGGAAAAATGATGAAAGTTTGGACTAAAAATGAAATGGTATTGTTTAATAAAAAGTCAGGTTCCAACTTCCATAGAATATGATTTTTTCCAACAAAGAAGCTATACAATAAATTATTAATAATGAGGTATAAAATGGTGGGGTAATACTTTCTCCAGTTTTTTATATCACCAAATCTCCAGCAACAAATTAAAAGAGTTAGGCACAGAGCAACACGCAATAGAAACACCCTTATTAAACAGTTTGGTTTTAATATCTGCTAAACAGTCAAAAATATTACTTTCTCCTCTACCTCGTCCTGCACAGTTAGCCAAAAATATATGAGCCATATTCAATAATCGCTTGATACTTTGGGTGAATCTAGTCTCCGAATGAACTTTAAATTAAACAGAAGTGTTGAAAATATGATTGGGTAAGCGAGTGCAGAATACCACAGCATCCACCCATTGTAATAATAAAAGCTAGTATGCAGGCAAAACCATTCAAAAATAATTGAAAAAACTGTCCAGCTTAATATGTATAAAACCTTTTTCCGTTTATTACTTTTTATCGGGTAAAGATTAAGAAACAGAACACTAATTGATGGAAAATACAGGAATATAGCTATAAGTCCAAGCATTTAAATCCTTCTTCAAAATATCCATACAGATCGTAATGTAAGTCTAATATCATATCTACCATAACACCATAAGTGAAGGTGAAAAAGGAAGTAGCGTAAATTTCTATTTTACTTAGTTTTTTAGGGATCAAAAATGCTGCTAAGTTAAAAATACCGAAACAAAGATAAACTAGTTTCCACACAAAAATTTGATTCCCCTTCAAATTAAATTGCTTTTTGTCATTATATTTCACATCCATTGAAAACCCTATTCAAACCTAACTACATCCCTTTTCTGATTTTTGATAAACTTACACTCAACCCATAAAGAACGAGTAGTGGAACTGTAACCAGGATATCCGACATGAAATCCGGTGGTGTAACCACAATCGATGACCCCTGCTACCGAGAAAACAGCCGCAATCATCATATATAC
>NZ_JBALSN010000799.1:0-998 GCF_036966985.1 Neobacillus drentensis
TGAAAAAACTTCATCCAAAACCAGCCCTCACACAGAATAAATCATGGGCTGAGCTTGAAGACGCTGCCGGCCATATGGCTGCAAAAAAAACAACAACCAATCCGTTCTATGTGAATGATTTGTATTATAAAGCAATGTTACAACCTAAATTGGATAAACTTCACGGGTACAAAAAGGGAGCCAGTTATGCAACATCGAAACAATATCAAGATCTGCAGCTGGTTCTCGATGTACTAAAAGAAGCAGGTGCAAAACCCTTATTTGTTTCCGTTCCTGTTAATGGTTACTGGTCAGATTATACTGGGTTTCCAGCCAAAGGACGCACGGATTACTATGTGAAGGTAAAAAAACAGGTTGAAAAGAACGGCTTCCCTGTATTAGATTTATCCAGTCATGAATATGATAAATATTTCTTTAAGGATACCATCCATCTTGGCTATAAGGGATGGGTATCTGTTGACAAAGGGATTCTCCAATTTGAAAAGCAACAATAATACGAAAAAGAAGTCTAATCTCTATTATGAGGTAGACTTCTTTTTCGTTTTCTAGGAATTATTGATTACGTTCACAAGATTTTACCACCCTTGCCATCTTTTTTACCAATGTACGACAAGAGATTTACCAATTAATAAAAAACCTACTGCATAATAAAGAAGCCAAAATATGCATTTGAGTGAATAAAATAATGCATACTTTGGCTTCATTGAAAATTTAGATTGTTTTACTAACGCTACCCGTTAGCTTAAGTACATTGTTTCACAAACTTAATAAAATATTTTTATGTTTTGTATGACATTCTCTATGGGTATTATCCTCTTTTTTATCACTTGCTTAGCACGGAATTGAACAAGAAAATCAATAAATTCCGACTTTGTTGGAAGATCTGATATAACATGAGTAAATTTATTTTTTGCGACCTTCTCATGGACATACATTTCTAATGCGTGAATTACAGTTACTTCATGCTTCTCTTCTAAAGAGGTCCACCTTTCTAAGTT
>NZ_JBALSN010000800.1:0-1373 GCF_036966985.1 Neobacillus drentensis
GGTGAAACAGCCGATCATTATGATCCTTTTGAAGCAGCACCTCTTTAAAATCTTCATGACGATTGGTTCGATATCGCAATTTGACCGTTTTGACGGACTGATCATCCTGCACATCTGCTCTCATTTCAATGCCTTCAGTTGGTTTTATCGGTTGATTGTCTGTCATATCTTCAATCACAGGTTTATGAACATCTTGTGATATTTCTTTTTTTTCAGTTGGAATTTGTGCTTTTAACACTTTTCCGGGTGTCGGCTCTTCCTCCACTTTCGAGATCAGCTTCATTTGTGTCGTACCATCCATTGGATACTTGAACAGTAACGATCTGTGCTCGTTAAACAATGAAGGCTTTAAACGATAGGATGCCGACGATACATCTTCTCCTATATTTGTTGTGATAGAAACAAGGCGGGATTTAGAATTGGACAATCCTTTACTCTCAATGACCGATAGATGCTCGCCCTCTTTTAAATGACTTTTGTACATCGCATTAAAATCCGCTACCGTTAAATGCTCCTGTCCTTTTTTTCTAAGCCAAAATACGTACGGTTTTCCAGGAGAAATGGTGATCGGACTTGTGTGGAATGAATATATATCATCCATCTCCACGCCTTGCGCTGGATTGCGATAGCGAAGCTGATAATGTCGAAGTGAAATGGGTGCATGTGTTGTGTTATACACCTCGATGAATTCAAAAGCATCCTTGCCTTTGCGGTTTTTTGAATTCACCACGATTTCTGTCATCAATAGCTCAGGAATTTGTGAGAGATCCTCTTCAAATCCGTTTAAGTGAACAGCTTGTTCGGTTGTTTTGATGACAGACTTCTGCGTCAGGAATTCTGTATAGTAATGAACTGTTGGATTCCACAATTGATCTGTCGGGATTTTCGCTGTAAATTCTGGTTTCATCCCCGGCAATCGTTCCATTGGGATCAATCGATATCCCAGTTCATCACTCTGTTTATAGTACAAGTTTGCAGACAAAATTTGCTCTGACTGACTAATAGATGCCCGAAATTGAAGATCACGTTTTTTTCCTTGAACCGGACGTACATCTACTTGAAATTGATCAAAGATAAAAGGTGAAAAGGGCTTATTTCGTATGTTCACTTGTGTTTGTGTCAAAGATCCTGCTGAAGCAGGCTGACTGAAACAAAAAAGAATGCTCAAAAAAAGCAAAAGAATGATTTGTCTGCTCACATTCACCATCGTGCACCGCCTCCCTTCGGATATTGTGTCTCCTGAAGACGGTTTTTATGACAGATGGAACGGGGAAACGATATAAATTCACACAAAAAAACCGTTAGCTTTTTTTCGCTAACGGTTCCACGATTCCTTTCTGTATGAGCAGATGGAAAATGGATAAAATGACAGC
>NZ_JBALSN010000801.1:0-1082 GCF_036966985.1 Neobacillus drentensis
ATATATCGGGAGATTTCAATTAAGTTCATATCAGGATCACGGATATAAATGGATTCAATCGGACCTAATGCACCAGAACGTCTGACCGGACCTTCTTCAATTGGAACAACCTGCTTTCGAAGATGAAGCAATAAACTGTCTATATCTAAATCGGTGATAAAACACAAGTCAGCAGATCCAGGCTGGGGATGAGCAGCTTTTGGTTCAAATTCATGACCCGCTTCATGAAGGTTGATCTTTTGTAAGCCAAAACGAAGGGCTTTACGGCCTTCTCCAAAAGTTTCTTCCTTCATTCCTAATACGTTTGTATAAATGCGAATGGTTTCCTCCATATGTTGTACAGTCAACACGATATGATCAAGTCGTCGTATCATCAGTCTCTCCTCCAAGTATGATCATTGTTTGAACTGCTTCTATTATATCATCCCTTGAAGAAGATACCTTATTTGATCACGGTTTTATAACTCCAGCTTTCTAGGGACATGTTTTCTCCGTGCAGTACTCTCTCATCAAACTCCGTCCACCCATTTTTTCGATAGAAATGACGATTNNCAGTGTGAACAGTCCGCCGCCTTGCCGGGCGATAAAGGGGAAAAGACATTGCTTTAGCATACGGCTTCCAAGTTTTTTTCCTTGTTGGTCTTTTGCAACGACAAGAGCTTCTAAATACCAGTAAGGTTTCTTTAAGGAAGAACACGCTTTTTTTGCCTCCTTTAACATACGGAACACATGCTGAATCGCCGATATGCCACCAGTAAAGAGTAGCTTTAACCCACCAGATAACACATAATCCATGAGTCCTGGTTCAGGAAGACGGGGATGTTTTAACAGGGCGGCAGACACAATTTTCTCGTTCTCAACCCCGACCAAACAGATTTGATGCTGAAAATATACCTTTGTATTGATCAAATGCAACTGACGGGCGAAAGCAGAACGATTGGTCACCTTTTCGCATAATAAATCAAAAAATGAATAGTTCTGAAATGAATCATCTAACAACGCTGCCACTTGAGGCAGTTCATCCTCTCTAGCAAGTCTGAATTGAAACATATGATGGTCCTCCTTTTTTTGAACAGATATAG
>NZ_JBALSN010000802.1:0-1410 GCF_036966985.1 Neobacillus drentensis
GTATAGCAGATTATTTATCTCAAAATCAAAGTAAAGACATTTTATTAATTGACGCTGATCCACAGTTTAATAGTACACAAGCTTTATTAGATAATTATAAGGATGATAAAAGGTTTGATGATGATGAAAATTATTACACCATAGAAGTTTTACCTCGAGAAAAGACTATCTATAGATTATTTAAGCCACAGATAGAAATGAGTTCTTACTACGAAACACCAAATTCAACGGATTTAATAATAAATTTAAGTAAGGGTTTAGATATATTATGCGGCGATTTAAATTTGGTTTTAGTAAATAAAGTAAACGATTATTCCTTTGTTAAAAGAATAAGAAATTTCATTGAAGACAATGAATTAAGAAAAAAATATGATTTGATTATTATAGATTGTCCTCCAACACTAACAATATATACTGATAGTGCACTAATGGCTTCTGATTATTATTTAGTTCCAAACAGAATAGACAGATATTCTATTGTGGGCATTGATTCATTACAAAAAGCAGTAGGAAATTTAATAAGAGAAGAACGTATTAATTTAAAGTGCNNTGCTTAGGATTAGTCTACACAATGGTTAACAAAGAATTGTCACCTAAACAACAAAAAATTAAGGATAATTTTGAATCTAAAAAAACAGTGAACGATATAGATATTTTTACTTCAAAAAGTACTTTAGTTAATAATATACAATATGGAGCATCAGGTACTGTTCCGACTAATTATAAGTCATCGTTAGAAGATCTAGAGGCTATTAGTTTGGAAATCTTAGAAAGAATAGAGCTCTTGGAAAAGGAGTAAAAATCTATGGAAAGAAACTTAATATATTATAGGAATGAATTAAAAAATAAAACAGTTCCAAAATATAAAATTATGGGAATAACATCAGAAATGATCCTTTCCAAAGAAATTTTTCGTAGAAACACTGATGTCATTCCTTTTTTAAAGAAAGTTTTCTCAATAGAGTACAAGCATTATGTAATTTTATCAAGAACAATGATAGTTGCAAGAACTATACTACTTGTTTCAAAATCGGATGAACATGAATATAAACAGATAAAAAATAATTTGTTTAAAGTAGTCGAATTAATGATTCAAGAGATGAAAAAAGAGAATGACTCAACGAAAAACGAGTTTAATGGGTGGTTAAGCTAATGCCTATAAAAGATATGACATATAATGAAATTAACCAGATAAAGGCTGAAATAAATAGTTTTATGGAGCTGATAAAAAAGAATTTTTATGAAAAATCTGGAGAAGAATTCTTAGAAATAGATAACAGTTTCTTTAGAAATATTTCTAAGCACATAATGTTTTTTAAGTTTCTTTTAATTTTTGGTCAAGATAATCATTTTATTAATACTATAATATCGGATTTTTATTATTTAATATTAAGTATTATTAAAGGGGAT
>NZ_JBALSN010000803.1:0-1522 GCF_036966985.1 Neobacillus drentensis
TGAACTTTCCATTGTAGAAGGATTAGGAGAACGTAAACAAGCATTAGCCAGTGGGAAAATTGATGGGATGGCGACGGCACTGGATGTACAAGTGTCCTTAGCAGCATCTGAAATTCCAGTACAAGTGGTTTGGTTATTGGATGATTCATACGGCGGGGATGGGATCCTCGTAAAAAAGGGAATTAATAGTGTGAAAGATTTAAAGGGCAAACAAGTTGCATTTGAAGTTGGTTCAACTAGCCATATGTTAGCACTGCAAGCATTAAAACAAGGCGGATTAACAGAAAAGGATGTACAAGTGGTGCAAATGTCTGCCGGTGATGCAGGTGCTGCCTTTGCCGCTGGTAAAGTGGATGCGGCTGTTACATGGGAGCCATGGTTATCAAAAGGGGCACAAGCAAACGGTAAAGTTTTGTTAACAACCAAAGATTTATCTGGAATCATTGTTGATACGGTCAGCTTTAAAGAAGATGTAATCAAGAACCGTCCGAAAGATGTAAAAGCTTTTGTTAAGGCGATGGGCGAAGCCATGACATATTGGAAAGAACATGAAAAAGAAGCCAATGAAATTATGGCGAAGGGTTTAAATATTGATGTCAAGGAATTTGAAGGAACGGTTACTGGTTTAAAATTCTTCTCGAAAGAGGATAATGAAAAGTTATTTGGAACAGAAAGCGCAAAAGGTTCCATCTATCAATCAACTGAAAATGCAATTTCGTTCTATAAGGATCAAAAACTTCTTAAAACCGAGCCAAAAGCAGAAGATGTTATCAACCCAAGTTTCCAATAATGATAAGGTTTAAGTTAGTTTAAGGATTCACTTTAAAAAGCCTAACTTATGAGATGTTTTTTCGACCTCATCAGTTAGGCTTTTTTACAAAATAGACGCATAAGAAAATAGGTGAAAAAATTGATCGCAAAATTGTTTACTCCTAATAAGGAAATCCCCAAAGTGTTTTATACATCAGCGGGCTTTATAACATTTATTATTTTTTTATTAGTTTGGTCTGTACTTAGTTACGGACAGTTGGTCAATCCTTTATTCCTTCCTACTCCTACTGCAGTACTATCTACTGCGGTGGATATGTTTGTAAATGGTCAAATTCTTTCAGATATAGGGATCAGTTTTACCAGGGTCCTGTTTGGATTTCTTGCTGCAGCCATTATTGGCATACCGCTTGGGATCTTAATGGGCTCACTAAGGATTATGGAGGGAGCTTTTGAACCAATTATTGGTTTCATTCGTTATATGCCGGCATCTGCTTTCATTCCCTTACTGATTCTTTGGATTGGTCTCGGTGAGACAGAGAAAATGAGCGTAATTTTCCTTGGAACATTTTTTCAGCTGACGTTGATGATTATGGACGTCACCAAGAATGTTCAAAATGATTTAGTCGATGTTTCCTATACATTAGGGGCAAAGAAGGCACAAGTGTTTACAAAAGTTATCCTCCCTGCTTCTTTACCAGGAATTGTTGATACCCTCCGGATTACGTTTGGCTGGGCTTGGACGTACTTAGTG
>NZ_JBALSN010000804.1:0-1194 GCF_036966985.1 Neobacillus drentensis
ATTTTTTGACCGTGAATTCCGCGACATCATTGCGGCAGTGAATGTGTCTTTAGAAGATTGTCTCATGGTGGAATCTGGTGTCAATGCGAAAACAACACAGCTGTTTGAAGACATATTGGCGTCTAATGATGGCATTGATCTTGCTGAAGAGGTATCAGAAGAAGATTTGGCCATGATTTTATTCACCTCAGGTACAACAGGCAATCCAAAAGGCTGTATGGTCGGACATGGACGAATCTATCAATTTTTAACACGACGTGGGAATCGAGGATTTGATCTGAAAGGAAAACGGTACTTGGCAAGTCATCCGCTGTATCATATGAGTTCTATTAATCACTTGATTGCAGCTGCAATTGAAGGGTATACGTTAGTCTTCTTACATGATGCAACACCGAAACGCATTTTAGAAACGATTGAGAAAGAAAGAATTACGTTTATGATGGCTTTCCCATCAGCTTATACGTACATGCTAGAAGAAATGAAGCGCGGTTCGTACGATCTCTCATCTTTTGAAATTGCGATTTCTGGTGGTACGAAGGTACCGGTACGCTTAATTAAAGATTACAAAGAAGTAGGCATTCAGATGATGCATGGCTATGGAAGTACAGAAGCGTGGGTTGTGAGTGCGTGGCATCCAGCGAGGGGCGAGGATAAGATGGGCTCTGCTGGTAAAGTGGATCCGGATGTAGAAGTCAAAATCGTGCATCCTGAGACAGAGGAGGCGCTCCCAGCTGGAGAAATTGGTGAGGTCGTCATGAGAAGCCCATTTTATTTCTTAGGCTACTATCATCAACCTGAAGCGACAGAGAAAGTGCTCAAAGATGGCTGGTTCCATATGGGGGATGCAGGCTATCTGGATGAAGACGGTTTTCTTTATATCACAGGGAGATACAAAGATGTGATTCTATACGGTGGGGATAATATTTATCCTGACCAAGTGGAAGAGGTCATTGATCAAATTCCAGGTGTAATTGAATCTGCTGTCATTGGGGTACCAGATGACTTATATGGTGAAGTACCAAGTGCGTATATCGTAAAAGACGAATCTGTCGATTTCTGCGAAGAAGATGTGGTGAATTACTGCAAGGAACGTTTAGCAGATTACAAAGTGCCATCCATTCATTTCACGCAGGATCTGCCAAAGAATAAACTTGGTAAAATCATGAAGAAAGATTTACGTGAATTGGTTGTGAA
>NZ_JBALSN010000805.1:0-287 GCF_036966985.1 Neobacillus drentensis
AATCGCCTTTGTTTCCTGCATACCCTTTATGATAATGTTCCAAGATTCTTCAATGGTCTCAATTTTAATACTTGGACCACCAGCTAGTCTCGCAATATCGGTGCTTTGCTGCGAAATGTTCTGCGCATTCTTAAGAAGCATTTCGTTTGTCCTGCGGTCTAATTCACTCATCGAATCAGCCACTAGCTTTTGTCTTTTCGCTGCCATCGCTTGAATTAACCCATTCTTAAAAATCGGAATCGTCGTGACAAATGCCGAATTTATTTTGCCAATCAGTTTCGTATTTC
>NZ_JBALSN010000805.1:296-1149 GCF_036966985.1 Neobacillus drentensis
CATTTTTGCCATTTCCAGATCATAGATGCGCTGTTCCAATAACTCAATAACATTTTTGAGCGAGTCCAATTGCATGGAGGCCATCTGATCACCAGCTGCTGTCCGGGCTTCAAGCTGTGGAAGTTGATTATTCTTTAATTCCTCTACTTTTATTTCACCCGCAACAATATATTTTTCAAGGGTCAAATAGTATTGATAGTTTTGCTCATACATTTGTTCGAGCATATTGGTTGAATCAACCATTTCATGCTGATATTTTGATATTTCTATGTATACCTTGTCAATTTCGGAGCCCATGGTTTGGTACTTGCCAAACAGCTTTTCGACCATCTTTTCACCCTTTTTAAAGAGCTTTCCGAAAAGTCCGCCTGACGTCTTTTGAAAGTCCTTTGCATCAAACTTATCCATGATGCGACCCAGTTGCTTAAGTAGCTCCCCTGAATCCTCTACTTTCGTTGTCCGCATATTATTTAATATCTGGTCAGAAAAACGGGAAATTTGTACAGCAGGTTCCTTCCCAAACTCTAGCACTTGAATCTGGTCACGCTCATCAATTGTACGGGCCAAATTTTGAATTTCTGGTTCTTTCCGAAGTGCAAGTTTAATGTCAGAGACTTTTGTTTCTGTGAGGATGTCATCTGCACCTGCTGGCGTTAAGCCGCTTGATGGATTAGGCGTAAGATTCACTTTTTAATCTCCCCTTAAATTTTTTAAGATTCCTTGGAAAAGCCCTTTTTTGAAAATGGACGGTTCCTTAAACTCCAATTCAAAAACAACATCTTCGAGCCAATGTTTATCAAATAACCGGTCGTCAAGAAAATTTTCAATATCATTATGGCCAGGAGGATTATAA
>NZ_JBALSN010000806.1:0-458 GCF_036966985.1 Neobacillus drentensis
GTCATGGATAAAAAAGCGCCTTCGTACAAGAACTAATGGTGTGATATTAACTTTTTCCGCTTCCTAAAGGAAAAAGTATGGGTGTTTATGAAAGCGGTTTCATAATATGATGAATGTGTAAAGAAAAGCTTCATACTTCAAAAAGGGGGCGTTTACAATGAACATTTTATTAGTTTGTGCAGCAGGTATGTCAACAAGCTTACTTGTCACAAAAATGGAGAAAAGTGCACAAGAACAAGGAAAAGACTATCGTATTTGGGCAGTATCTGGAGATGCTGCAAAAAATCATATTGATCAAGCCGATGTGCTTTTATTAGGACCTCAAGTTCGTTATTTATTACCGCAAATGAAAAAACTCGGAGAAGACAAAGGAATTCCAGTAGACGTAATTAATACCGTGCATTATGGCGTATGTAATGGTGCTGAGGTTTTAAAATCTGCTGAACAGTTAGTGAACG
>NZ_JBALSN010000806.1:497-1292 GCF_036966985.1 Neobacillus drentensis
AATTGTTTTAACCATGCCTCTCATTATCGTCGGTTCACTGTTTCTTATTTTAGCCAACCTTCCGATTCCAGGATACAGCGATTTTATGGCAAGTGTCTTCGGAGCCGAATGGGCCACGAAACTATCCTATCCTGTGAATGCCACCTTTGACATTATGGCACTTGTTGCGACCTTTGGGATCGCGTACAGGTTAGCTGAAAAGTATGCAGTCGATGCACTGTCATCTGGTGCAATTGCTGTCGCAGCTTTCCTCCTAGCCACACCTTATCAAGTACCATTCACACCTGAAGGATCAACAGAAGCTATCCTAGTGAATGGCGGTATTCCCGTCACACTGATGGGCAGTAAAGGGCTATTCGTTGCCATGATTATTGCCATGCTTTCCACCGAAATTTACCGCTTTATTGTACAGCGGAATATCGTCATCAAAATGCCTGATGGTGTACCGCCAGCAGTTAGTAAATCGTTTATCGCACTTATTCCAGGTTTTGTGGTCATCACGCTGATCTGGGTCGCTAGGCTTCTGATTGAGATGACACCTTTTGAGAGTATTCATAATATCATCACGGTCTTAATCGGCACACCACTATCCATTCTTGGTGGAAGCTTAGGCGGAAGTATCGTTGCCATCGGTGTGCAAATGCTCCTCTGGGCATGTGGTATTCACGGAGCCACCATTGTCGGTGGAGTCATGGGTCCGATTTGGCTCGGTGCGATGGATGAAAACCGTCTTGCTTTCCAAGCAGGAGAAGTGCTGCCGAATATTTTCACAGCACAGTTCTTTGAAATCTTTAT
>NZ_JBALSN010000807.1:0-1075 GCF_036966985.1 Neobacillus drentensis
GGCTAATAGATAACCGAGTGACTGCGCCATTCCAGAAAGGGCAGCTGCTTGTTCCATATTGGTTGTTCGTAATCCGATAAATGTGAGGGCAAGACTGATACTGGCCCCTTGTCCGACGCCGATGAATAGCACAGAGATGACAAGAATAGGCGTCGACCCTCCGAGAAGGAGACCCATCATGCCGAGTAAATACACAAGGACAAGGCCGACGACAAGCGGTCTTTGCGTTTTTAATTTTTCTGCAAAAACGGGCGTTAAGAAGGTGGATGGCAGACCAGTGAACTGCATAATAGAGAGCATCCATCCCGCTGTCGCTAGGTTCATGCCATGTGATGTCAAAATATCAGGAAACCATGCGATACTGCTGTAGAAAAGGAATGATTGCAAGCCCATAAAAAAGGTCACCTGCCATGCGACACGTGAACGCCATATTGGCTGCTCTTTGAGTGAAATGCTTTTGACAGCCGCTGTGTTCTGATGAAGAAGCTGCGGCGCCCACACCATCATCGCAAGAAGGGCAAGTCCGGCCCAGACAAGGAATGATGTATTCCAGCCGCCAGGCATCGCATGACTGAGCGGAACACTGACACCAGATGCAAGTGCAGCAAAAACGGACATCGATGTCGTATACACGCTTGTCATTAATCCAGCATGTGCAGGGAATTTATGTTTCACAAGTCCAGGTAAAAGCACATTACAAATCGCAATCCCGACGCCGACTAGCGCTGTTCCCATCATTAAAAAGGTGATGCTGCCCAATGAACGAATGACAATCCCAAAGAGCAGGACAGCAAGCCCAAGCCAAAGTGTTCGTTCATTCCCAAGACGTTTTCCGATTTTAGGTGCAATGGGAGATAGCAATGCGAATGAGAGCAGTGGTAATGTCGTGAGGAAACCAGCCAGTCCATTTGAAAGCTGTAAATCAGAACGAATGGCACCGATCACAGGACCAACAGACGTAATGGCTGGCCTCAGGTTAAAGGCAATGAGTAAAATCCCAGCAATCAGCAAAATGGTTTGCCCTGTACTGCGAGGATGAAATGTTGATTTTTCTAGTTGTTGTTCCATGAATGTA
>NZ_JBALSN010000808.1:0-232 GCF_036966985.1 Neobacillus drentensis
CCTGAGACGAGGAGTGGTTTCAACGGGTGAACAGGCATATGTTTCCCGAGCACCTTGCTAACAAATAAAAAGGCTCTCTTTTTGTTCACCCGTGCCGCCATGTCAAAAAGATGTTCTTTTTCAAGCTGAAGCGTACCATCTTTGAGGTTAAGCTCCACCTCCATATGATCCAAGATGTTCAGCGTATGTGGCTTCTGCTTCTGTGAGTATGTCGATATAGCTTCTATTTTCA
>NZ_JBALSN010000808.1:296-1190 GCF_036966985.1 Neobacillus drentensis
TACTTAATGCATCCATGTACTCTTCCTTTGTGACAACGTACATGCTTTGAACTGGCTTGAGATGTGTTGGATGGATGACTGTCTTGCCATGAATACCGTTTACCACATCCAGCTTTGTCTCTTTGAGCAGACCTTGCATATGATCGAGCTCAGATGATAAAGACTCACCACTCTTAGAAATTGCACGGATGAATGGATTTTGTTCTTTTCGTGCCGGTCCAAAATGCTCCCATACAGCACCTGATATCACAAATGAACGACCAAAATAATTGATGATATCTGTGATCAACTCAGAAATGACTCTGATCTCATAAATGGTGGTCTCGCGATCACGGCGAATGCCGTATAATCCACACAGATCCGTTGCTCCAATGCGAATATTCAAAATATATTCCTCATCATTCAGCATGATCTGCTTTAATTCAGACAACACCTGATATCTCGTTTCTTTTTCTAATAAATCTGGTGTTTCTAAAATGGGCATTCCGTATAGTGTTTTCTGAGTTTGTGCTGAAGCCTGTTTCAAACTGTCCACATATTCCTTTGCATTGTGAACGGAGCACTTTGGAAACACAAAACCAGTCAGTAAATGAAGAGAGGGACCGAGCAAATCTGCCATTTTGAGCAGCTGTTTGGGCGAACGAACCCGAATAAATAAAAGCGGCAAATGCTCAGCCATTTCTGGAGATTGATGAATTGTCTCAGAAAGGCAGGTCAATTGTGCCACTATATTCTGTTCAGCCATGTCCACTTCCTGATCACCAATGGCGTCCTCCAAGCAAAACACAACAGAGCAAAGCGCTTCATATTTCTGCGAAAGCAGCATGTCTGCTACATCCTGTCTTGTCGCAGGCATATACAAAGTAGCACCTAATGCATGCGCAAGTACATGCC
>NZ_JBALSN010000809.1:0-1002 GCF_036966985.1 Neobacillus drentensis
ATTCTATACCTTCACAAAATATTAGCAATAGGTTTTCTGGAATTCAGACAAGAAAAATCTGTTAAAGCGCTTTCCTCCTCTCTGTCGTGGTTTTACTGAAGTTTCCCCTTAGAAATAAAATCCAATTTCATTATTAACTGATTAATCTGACAATTTAAAAGCGATTTGTTTTCCTGTAAGATATTCTTTCAACCATACACCTTTTGACTAGTACATTGCAAGGGGCATTGCCATATTTTAATCCTCTTTTTTTTAACCGATAAAGGTAGAAGAGAGTGGAAGGGAGCAAACAACGAGATGAAACGAATGATATCAGGCGCCTTATTGATTTTATTGATGACCGTCATTAGTTTTGGCTGTCAAGCGATGACGGAGGAGGCTGGTGCGAAGCAAGGTACTGCCTATTACGTCGCAGCAAATGGGAACGACAAACATCCAGGGACAAAGCAAAAGCCTTTCCGTACGCTGAAAAAAGCGGCAAGTATCGCGAAAGCTGGAACAACAGTTTATATGAGAGGCGGTACATACAAAGAGAAATTGATTGTCCGCCATTCTGGAACAAAGAAAGCACCAGTTGTATTTCAAGCGTATGGAAAAGAGAAGCCTGTCATTAGCGGAGCATCTCTTAAAGGAAATCAAGCAGACGGTGGTCTTGTGAAGATTGATCAAAAAAGCTATATCACCCTGAAAGGGCTGACAGTCGGTCATATTAAAACGAATAAAGAAGATGTGACACCCATCGGTATATTCATCACAGGAAGCGGCAAAGGCGTCAAACTGCTTAACAACCGTGTGTACGACATTCAGACGACACATCAAAATGGGAATGCTCATGGCATTGCGGTCTATGGAACGAAAGCACCTGCAGCCATTGAAGACATCGAAATCAAAGGAAACACTGTAGAAAAGTTAAAGCTGGGTTTTAGTGAAGCCCTCGTGCTAAACGGAAACGTTAAAAAATTTCGCGTGACACATAATACAGTCCGGCATACGGACAATATC
>NZ_JBALSN010000810.1:0-1042 GCF_036966985.1 Neobacillus drentensis
AGTCATGGCGGATCAGATGAAGATCTTGCGTCATCAAAAATATCCTTACAATGTGCTCATGAATGATTTAAGGGAAAGAGATGGATTTACAGGACGCCTGTTTGATATTTCTTTAGAGTATCAGGTCATGAAGTGGCAGAAAAAAGAGAATCTTTCGTTCATTACGGAGCCGATTTTTAGTGGAAGCGGGATGAATGATATATCGATTCATGTGAAAGACCGCTGGGATACAGATACATTGACCATTGATTTGGATTACCGTACAGATCTATTTAGTGAAGACGATATGAGTAAGCTGTTTGATCGATTGATGATTTTGCTGGAGGCGGCAGTCTCTCAGCCAGATCAGCTGATTGGGGCTCTCTCTTTACTGCCAGCAGATGAACAAAAGCAGCTGCTTCAATTATCTAAGGGAGAAGCATTTGATTTACCAGGAGCGAAACCAGTTCACCACTTATTTGATGAGGTAGCTAAAAAGTATTCAGAACGGGCAGCTGTGGTAGCGGAAAATGGAACGTTCACTTATGGAGAGCTGTATCAAAAAGCGGACAAACTGGCACGATTTTTACAGATGAAAGGTGTCTCGCGTGATGTACCAGTTGCCGTTTTAATGGAACGGACGGCAGATGCGATGGTTGCCATTTTGGGGATATTAAAAGCTGGCGGTGCATATGTACCGATCGATCCGGCATTACCTGAGGAACGCATTCAATTTATTGTAGAAGATTCTGGTGCTTCTATCGTTTTAACAGAAGAATCGTTTGTTCAGCGATATTCATCCTTTGCGGAAAAAATGATTGTCCAGCAGCATATGGAATTAGAAGATCGTCCGCTGCCTGAGCTGATCGATCAGACGACATCACAGGATTTGGCTTATCTCATTTATACATCGGGTACGACTGGAAAGCCGAAGGGAGTGATGATCGAGCATCTTCAGCTGCATCATTTGGTTCATGCCCTGCATCACGAAGTGTATGAGGGGGCAAATCAGCTTCAAGTGGCGCTTCTTGCACCGTTCCATTTCGATGCATCTGTTAAACAA
>NZ_JBALSN010000811.1:0-1958 GCF_036966985.1 Neobacillus drentensis
CAGTCCCATTAGAACGAAAAGAATTGATTGATATATTAAGGTTTTGTGATATATTGTCCAATTCCACAAACGTTAAGCATAGGAACATGGCTTATAAGATAATCACAATACTCTACCCTTTTTATCAAGAGAATGAGTTCTTCCAATCAACTGCAACTGCTGTTTTATCTAAAATTGGGAACTTTCCTGCTCTTAGATTGTTGGATTATGATGTTTCATTACCTGTTGATCGAGAAATCGAGAAGGATGTAAAAATGTCATTACATCATATTGGTGATTTTGAAGATGTCTTCCTTACTGATCCTCAATTCCAGCTATATCACAAAATGAAAGAATCTCATGTATTCAGTTTTTCGGGACCAACTTCTATGGGAAAATCATTTATGATGAAAATTGCAATATCTCAACACATAAAAAAAGAGGTAAAACCTAACATAGCGGTTATTGTACCAACACGAGCATTAATACACCAATTTGCAACTGAAATAAAAAATGATTTAAATAAGCAGCTTCAGGAAGCCGAATACAGAGTTTTAACAAATGGAAATTTAGAAGGAGTAAACATTGAAGACTCTCCTTTAATTCTGATTTTAACTCCAGAAAGGTTATTATCATATTTATCTGAAAAAGATTATCCATTAATTGATTGTCTTTTTGTTGATGAAGCTCATAAACTGGCAAGTGAACAGGATAACCGTAGTGTCACCCTATATACAGCTGTTGAAAGAGCAATATACGCAAATAGAGATTTAGAATTATTTTTTGCTTCTCCAAATGTATCCAATCCTGAAGTCTTTTTGCGTTTATTTAATAAAGATATTGATTATGTTTTTTATTCAAATGAGTCGCCTGTCTCTCAACAACTATTTTTCGTGGATTTAATAAATAAAAGAGTTAATCACTATACAGAGAACGGAATAAAAGAATACATACCAGGGATTTTAAATGAATTAAATGATAGTTTAAAGATGATTAATCTATTATCACAGGACAAATCTAATTTAATCTATTGTAAATCTCGAAGGGAAACGGTAGCAAAGGCAAGGGAATTTAGCATCAGATATGGTTCAATAAATTTTACTAATTCGGACAGAAAGAGAATTAAAGAAGTTATACAAATCATAAAAAAAATTGTCCACCCAGATTATTATCTAATTGACTGTCTAAAAAAAGGGGTCGGGTATCACTTTGGAAGTTTGCCACAAGTTGTTAGGAATAACATTGAAAAATTATTCAAAGATGGGGTCATTAAATTTTTATTTTGTACCTCGACACTACTAGAAGGGGTAAACTTACCTGCTAAAAACGTCTTTATTCTCCAAAATAAAATTGGGGTAAGAAACTTTAAAAAAGTTGATTTTTGGAATTTAGCAGGAAGAGCTGGAAGATTAAAATATGAATTATCAGGTAATATCTATTGTATTAGATCTGATGAGAAAGATTGGAAAAAGATTGATGATATTTTAGAAAATAAAGAACATATCCAACTGAATCCAACAGTAGCAAATAATTTAGAGAAAAATCTAAATCAAATTGAAAGAGCGATCCTTAATAAAGAAATTAAAAAGGGTAAAGAAAGTGAGAAAGATATTGTCCGTTATTTAGCTAATATTATTAGTATTGACACCCTAGATCTTCAATCTGGATACCAAACACCAATCATATCAAAATTGATTCAAAGTGATCAGGGGAACATAATTGAACTTGCATCTGAAAAAGTTCGCTCAATCCAGGTTCCTTATCATATTTTAAAGACGAATCAGTATATGGCAGTCGAACAACAAGAGTCAGCATTTCAATATATTCTAAAAAATAAAGAGAAAAAATCTAGAACAATTTTTCCAAATCAAATAAATTACGAAAATTGTTTGTCAATCTTGAATTTATTTCATGATATATATCAGTGGGATAAATTTGAAAGTAGATTAAAAAATAAAAATAGCCTAACATACTTTGCC
>NZ_JBALSN010000812.1:0-250 GCF_036966985.1 Neobacillus drentensis
ATACGGTTGATCCGTTTAAGAAGATTCAGCCAGATCAAAGTTTCTATATCAATTCAAAAGGCAAACTGGTGATTTCCTTCAACGAATATGATGTGGCGCCTGGTTACATGGGTGTAGTTGAATTCACGATTCCAACAAGCGTGCTAAAGGATGTTCTTGTCAGCGATATGTACATTCATTAAAAGAAGAAAAAAGACTGCTGAAGATGTCAGCAGTCTTTTTATGTTTATGAAGAAAGTGCGTCTGTTAG
>NZ_JBALSN010000812.1:347-1145 GCF_036966985.1 Neobacillus drentensis
AAGGGCAAGCGCAAGAGAATCATTTTCTAGAATGTCTGTGATCACTAAAACAAATAGATCAAGACCTTTCGCTGCGATAACTTCATTGATTTTTGCTTCGATGTCAGCTTGTCTTGCTGTTACTTCAGCAATATCAACTGTATTAACTTGTGCAATTTCGACTTTGCTGTTACCTAGTGCAAATTCTTTTGCATCCAGTGTGATTAATTCTTGAACTGTTTTTTGGCTTAGGTCAGCTCCTGCTTTCAGCATATCTAAACCATATACGTCAGGGTCTACTCCTGCGATTTTTGCCAGCTCATGCGCAGCATCAACATCCTGCTGTGTGCATGTTGGGGATTTGAATAGCAAGGAATCAGAAATGATCGCAGACAAAAGCAAACCAGCGATTTCTTTTTCAATTGTGACTTGGTGCTCTTTGTACATTTTGTTTAAGATCGTTGCTGTGCAGCCAACTGGCTCAGCACGATAGTAAAGAGGTTCACTTGTTTCAAAGTTGGCAATACGGTGATGGTCAATGACCTCTGTCACTTGTACTTGATCAATATCGCTTACACTTTGTTGGAATTCGTTATGATCGACAAGAATGACTTGTTTTGTTTCGTTTGCAGCCGTTTCAATGAAACGAGGTGCTTCTTGTTTAAAGAAATCTAATGCGTATTGTGTTTCTCCATTGATTTCTCCAAGTCTGACAGCTTCTGCTTGAACGCCAATTTTGTTTTTCAGATCAGCGTAAGCGATAGCAGAGCAAATCGTGTCTGTGTCAGGGTTTTTGTGTCCGAATACGAGTGTTTTTCC
>NZ_JBALSN010000813.1:0-1239 GCF_036966985.1 Neobacillus drentensis
GAAAATAGCACCAATCGCTTGTCCGATATAACCAGACCCAATAAGAAGACCAATTTGAGCAGGTGATAAATTCCACATGCCGATGAGAACTGGGAGAACAAACGCTAAAGATAGCGCATCAAAAGCATCAAAAAACGTAGCAGATCCCATAATGATACGAGGTTTTAAATGCCATCTCGAAAAAGGTACACTTTCCATCCTAGTCAATAGTTGTGAAGCTCTATCAACAACTTGATCATCATGAGAATTTGAATTTCCGCTGAGTTCTAACGTCATGATATCTCCTCCTTAATAGAGGAAATGATGCAAAAGTACATGCTGATGAGCACAAAAGAAATCGCTTACATTTTAAATGAAGAGACATTCTAAAGCGATCATATGAGTTTTCAGCATCTATCATTTCTTTTTTGGCGTTCCCGTGGTGCCACGATCTACATAGTACATCGGGAAGATATGTTCCATCTTCTCTAACTGTTCTCCTTCTAATAACTGCGTTAGTAAAGAAACCGCTTTTCTTCCCATTCCAACTAAATCAACATGAACAGAAGATAAAGAAGGGGTTAGAAAACTTGCAATGGGCACATCATCAGCACCAACGACAGACAAATCATGAGGTATTGACACATTTGCGATATCTGCCGCTTTCATGACCCCTATCGCCAAAAAATCTGAAGAGCAAACAACTCCAGTCATGTGCTGGTTTCCTTGGAGAAATTGAGAAACCACTTCTACTACTTTTCCCCCATCAAATTCATCTAACTCAAACACAAGCTCTTTGTTCATTGTTAATCCTAAACTTTTCAGTGTACGCTCATACCCCTTGTAATACCTCACACTATGCATCGAACTCATTGGACCATTGACCAGTCCAATGGTTCGATGACCTTTATCAAATAAGGACGTGACAGATTGGCACACACCTTCTTCATCATCAGGCCTGACACATGGAAATGGAGAATCCTCTAAGTAACTTCCGACAACGATAATGGGAATAGCTAAACTTTTTAACCAATCCATGCTCAATTCTTCATTTCTTGGAGAAAATAAAATGGCACCATCTACAGCCTGCGTTTCAAGTAATCGCTGCTGCTGTACAGATGTAAATGACATCAACATATTGAATTCAGTCTCATCTAATTCCTTCGCTATCCCATCTAAAATCGTCGAAAAAAATGGATTATTCAAAATATATGAACCACGCGGAACCACGACAGCAATATTGCCAGTCTTTCTTTTAAC
>NZ_JBALSN010000814.1:0-225 GCF_036966985.1 Neobacillus drentensis
CTCTCTTTATTGTGTTGTTTATACTTTCAGAGTGTTTTTCGCCCGAATAAAGGCAACAAGCTGTTTGATTTCTTCATCTGTTAGTGGAACGCCGTCTACATGGATGGTTCCTTCTTTTGCTTCCGTCAGCTCAATTTTGATATCAGAGATTTTGCGTTGTATCTCTGGCTCGTCCGTTCTACCAAGTAAAAAATCAATGGACGTATCATACAAATCAGCCAGCAG
>NZ_JBALSN010000814.1:304-576 GCF_036966985.1 Neobacillus drentensis
CGTAACCGGCATAGGTGCTTTTGGCGATACCTAGGCGATCTGCCGTATGCTGGAGAGACCATTTTTTCTTTTTTCTAAGGGTGGTTAAACGATCGAGTATCATACATGAACGCTCCTTTATATACAACAACAGTATATCATATTTTGACAAAGAGTGTACGCGTTATGCGTAATAATTTCTTGATTAATTCGCGTTATGTGACTATAATGGCAATGAAGGTACGCGTAAAGCGTATATTATAGAATAGCACAAGCTGGCTTATAATATGTGT
>NZ_JBALSN010000814.1:616-1259 GCF_036966985.1 Neobacillus drentensis
GAAGAAATTATTGCTTTTAACCACTGGTGGGACGATTGCATCTGTAGAAAGTGAAAATGGTTTAGCTCCAGGTGTTAAAGCTGAGGACCTTTTAAGCTATTTAAACGAAATTAATGCAGACTACACAATGGACACAAAGTCCCTAATGAGTATAGATAGTACCAATATGCAGCCTGAATACTGGGTTGATATCGCAACAGCCATTTATGAAAATTATGATCAATATGACGGATTTGTCGTCACGCATGGTACGGACACAATGGCCTATACATCAGCAGCACTATCGTATATGCTGCAAAATCCTGATAAGCCAATTGTCATTACAGGGTCACAAATTCCAATTACGTTTAAGAAAACAGATGCGAAGAAAAACATTACAGATGCGATTCGTTTTGCATGTGACGGTGTTGGCGGCGTATACGTCGTGTTTGATGGCAGAGTCATTCAAGGAACTCGCGCAATCAAACTAAGAACGAAAAGCTACGATGCATTTGAAAGTATTAACTACCCATATATTGCATCGATTGAAAATCATCAAATTGAATACAATAGCAAAGTAAAAAGATCATCAATGAAACCGCTTAAATTAGATGCATCCTTGAACACAGACGTTTGTTTACTAAAACTGCATCCAGGACTGAAG
>NZ_JBALSN010000815.1:0-1102 GCF_036966985.1 Neobacillus drentensis
AAGCACAAGCATGATGATGGGAAGGATGCTCATATATAAACCCATTCCATGTTCTCCAAGCTCTCTCGCTAAAATCATATTGACTAAAAACTCGATACACTCAGCAATGAAAGCTGCGACAGATAGCAGAATGACCCCTTTTACAAATCGATTCATGTAGCCTCCACTTGTCTAAAAGCAAATTCTTTTCACATTCTATGAGACAAGTCCTGAAAATATTTTAATAATAGAAGACAAAAAAACAGCGACTGATTGATCGCTGTTTTTCTTTACACTGCAAACACATGACGACCAATGCGTTCTACAATTTTACGAGAACGAATCCAGTTATCTGTCGCCGTTTTTGGATTATAAAAATAAATCGCCTTTGTTGTTCTGTCATCTTCTTTGACAACCTGCTTCACAGCTTTTACGGAATCCTGGTCTGCCTTATCATTGATACTTCCATTTGATACGGGCTGGAAGGCATTTCGCTGATAAATCACGCCTCTGACACTGTCAGGAAAAGAGCGGTGTTCTACGCGGTTTAAGACGACGCTTGCTACCGCTTTTTTCCCGGCGTAAGATTCACCTTTTGCTTCGGCATGTACCAACCGAGAAAGCAAGTCCATTTCTTCATTAGAATAGTGTGATTGATTTCTTGAGCTTGCTGGCTTTGCCGTTTCCTTTTTCTTCGGCTTCGGTTTTGATGCCTTCTCCTCTGTTGACGTGCTTAGCATTTTCACTTTCGGCTGATGTTTCTCCTCTGAAAACGCTGGGATCACAGTATGCTTTTCATCTTGATCTATATATGAAAGCTGATGCTTTACAGGTGCTTGTCCAAGTTTCTGACTTAATGTGCCTTCTTGCTCTTGTATATTGTCCATCTTGATCGCTGAGATGAGCATAAGGATGGCAAAAAGAGCTGTATGAATTTTGATCATTCGCCTCATTCCTCCTTTAATCAATGTAGGCTGTAAGATACTTGTCCACTCTAACAAGAGCTTCTTCTATTTTCACGCACAAAGATTTTCATGCCTGTCCAAATTCCGTCATTAAATGGCATGTCCTAGTTGAAATACGCACGAACTGGTAATGTAAGCGTTTAATATAGTCTCTTTTT
>NZ_JBALSN010000816.1:0-1119 GCF_036966985.1 Neobacillus drentensis
ATATAAACACTCATGATGTTTTTGAATTAATTTCTATACCACACTTCACTCCTACCAGCATCTTTCGCTTCAATCGGTAAAGTGAACTGTCCTAAACCTGTACCTAATAAATTAAATGATCTAAATGTATATTCACTAGTCACCGTAACGGTAAACCGACCTCTTTGTTGAAGAGTACCGGTGTTACTATACGTCACTTTGAAATTTTTATTATCTACTCCATAATCTTCAAGAATCTTTTGAGTGCGACTCTCTACAGAATTAACAACGCCCCCCTCTATTTCTGCTTCTCTTGTAATCTGTTCTGCTACTGCATTTGCTTTGCTTTGCAAAGTACCATAAACAATTAAATCAGGAACAAAGACAATAAAGACCATTAACATTAATAAAGTAAATGCTAACCCAACATGACCACGCACACCCTCCACCTCTTTCTATTCGTTTAAATTAGACATAATTAAACTGGTCAGAATGGCAGATCATCATCGGAAATATCGATGACCAGTGTACCAGGTGTTAATGTAATCATATTAGCCAGTATGGTAATTTCCCAATCTGTTTTCAAATCTGTACGAAAGGCGAAAATACCAGGCTTGATTTTAAGCTTTGGAGATAACACCGTCTTGAGTACACTCAAATTAGCAAGAAGTAGCTCTCTGATAAAAATGATGACGAGCTTGAAAATCGCATAAAGGGCATAGCCGTAAAAACGTTGCGGGAAGAATCGCCGCAGCATAAAAATGGCGATCATCCCTAGTGCAAAGCCTGATACAAAGTCTGCAGCTCTGTATGTATCATTCATAAACATCCATGTAAAGGCGAGGAGAGCGTTTAATAATATTTGAAAGGCCATGTTCATCTGCTCCTTCAGCACAGCTTGAATATATTTTTCTGGTGTTGAAAGCATTTCCGCAGCTTGATTGATATAAGGTGCAATGAATTCTGTGCCTAATCCAATCGCAAGCGATAAGACAACAAGCAGTACCCCAGGATACACCATTCCTCTAATGGATGGCTTTCTTCTTCGCATATCCTGTTTCTCTCCCCAAAACGCGAGCATGAAAATCCTCATAACAGAATAAAGGACAAGAAGACTGGACAGCAAAACAAGGATAGAGA
>NZ_JBALSN010000817.1:0-1029 GCF_036966985.1 Neobacillus drentensis
GACGTCAAATGGAGGGCACGATAAATGTCATCTGGCTTTGGAAACACGATCAGAGTACGATATTCTTCCTTTACCCACTCACGTAATTCCTGATAATATGGCTGTTCAAATTCACTTTTCATCACAGCCCACCAGCTATCATTTAAAAATGGCTTCATTGCGGTTGTCCTCCTTCTGTCTGCTGTGCCAATCTTGAGATCATCGGTTTTCCATCCCATACAATCTCACTCTCTGATTCTCTTTTTTTCATCGCTGGTTCTTCTAATAGGACAGCAAAGTTTGCTGTCGGCAAATCACCCAGCCCATGCTTTTCACTCAGGTCATCTAAGTAGGTCTTCCTTGTATCACCAAGATCACTCGACTGATTGCCCCCACCATCAAAGAACGCATAGATCACACTGGCAGCTGGCACTCGTTTGGCTCGTGCATGCTGCGTAACACGCAGGAAAAAGTCCCAGTCCCAGTAGTGATGCATCGCTGGATCAAAATAGCCAATCTCATCATGTATGCGGCGTTTGTACATACTGCCAGAAGGAACATATGTAGAAAAAACACGCATGTCCTCAATGTCCGCTGTATAAGCAAACAAACGTCTTGATACTGGAAAACGAGTCGCACCTCGTTCTTCAAACGAAACAATTTCCGCATCCGAAAAGACAAAATCAGCGTCTTCCAGCGCCTTGCTCATACGTTCAATATGACAAGGCGTAAAATAATCATCGTCATCACTCAGCATAATGACGTCACCTGTCAGCTCCCGCACCCCAACATTTCTTGCGTTCACATGCTGGACATTCTCATCTAAATGAATCAAGCGAATTGGCAGCTCTGGATAGAGTTCCTGAATCACGTCCACTCGCTCTCCTGCATCATTTACGACCACAATTTCAAAAGGCTGTACGCTTTGTCTCGAGATGGATTCAAGCAGTTCACACAATGCGCTCAGCCGGTTATGTGTCACAATTAGTAAAGAAATCTTCATATCGGCCTAACTCCTTTAATAGATTCGTCTTTTTCATTAAAACATAA